>DATMKU010000149.1:0-49246 GCA_035570935.1 Allostellaceae bacterium | reverse complement strand
ATCGCCGGCCCAACACCCTTGGTCGACAGCAGCGCGCCCGCGGCGCCGTCGCCGAACAGCGCGGTGGCGACGATGTTGCTCTTTGACCAGTCGTCGCCGCGAAACGACAAAGCGCACAATTCGACAACCAGAAACAGCACGGTTTCGCCCGGCGCCGCCATCGCCTGGGCCGCCGCACGGGCGAGGCCGAGCACCCCGCCGGCGCAACCCAGCCCAAAGATCGGGAGCCGTCGTACGTCGCGGCGCAGCCCCATCCGCTCGATCAACAGCGCGTCGAGGCTGGGTGTGGCGATGCCGGTCGTCGAAACGGTAACGACGGCGTCGATCGCGTCCTTGTCGATGCCGGCACGGTCGAGCAGCTTGATCGCGGTCCGTTCGAGCAGATCGAGCGCGCCGGCGATGTAGACCCGGTTGCGTTCAGCCCAGCCATGCGGGCGGTCGTACCATTCGATCGGCACGCAGGAATAGCGGGTGCGGATGCCGGTGTTGGAGAACACCGGCAATAGCCGCTCGAGCGCCGGCGCCCCGTCGAACAGCATCTGGACGCGGCGAATCACATCGCCCTGATCGAGCGGGTAAGGCGGTACCGCGGTCGCGAGACCGAGGAGACGCGGGGCTGCCGGCATCGGGGGCCTGCCTTTCTGCGCCGGATGATCCCGGCTGCGAATTAGACAGCCTGCCGCGTCACGAAATTCCCCGCCACACCTAGATGTGAAGCCCTTGTCCCAGCGTTGGTATTAGGCGTGACGCTCGATCCGCCCGCCGGCCGCTGCTTGTCGCGGCATCGAGCCGCGAGCATGGTGCGCCGATACTGAGATAGGGTGGCGCCGAGGTCCTAAAGTGGATGATCGCCGGGCTGTATGTCCTCGGTGCGCCGAGCGTGCGACTGCTGTTGCGTGTCGCCTCGACACTCGGCGCGCTCAAATAGCGAAATTTCGATAATAGCTGGCCGTCACCAATCAGATCAGCGCGCCGTTATCGCGAATGGCGGAGGGCGACGCTGCCGATGGGATGGGCCTCCAAGCCGAAACGGAGAGCGCGGGTGAAGTGACCGGTGAAAGGACGCTTCTCCCGTTGCGAGACTGAAACCCTCCTTGAAAGTACCCGGAAGCTCCTGATGTGCTACTATTATGCGCAATGATTGGGCTGGACGAAAAATATGCTTAAGGACGAGATCGACGAGGCCAAGCGTACGGTTAGCACGGATACAGTGCAGATTACGATTGGAGAAGTGGCTAACATGTATGCAACCGCGGAATTGAACATATTACCAGATTTTCAGCGCCTGTTCCGATGGTCAGACGACCGAAAGTCAAATTTCGTCGAGTCGATTTTGATAGGTATCCCAATCCCTCCTGCATTTGCCTATGAAAACGAGAATGGAACGTGGGAACTTATAGACGGGTTGCAACGGATCTCGACCGTCTTGGAGTTCATGGGGGTCCTAAAAGATCCTGACACGAGTGAGACGAGACGATCGAAGCTTCTCGGGACGAAGTACTTGCCATCACTTAATGGGATGGTTTGGCAGGCAAAAGAGGAAGGTGAGGAGCCGCTAGACAAAGCGCTTCAGTTGTTTTTTCGTCGCCATCGGATCGATTTCCAGATCCTCAAACATCCGAGTGACCCGAAGACGAAGTTTGACCTGTTCCAGCGCCTAAACCGAGGTGGTGCGTACGCCAACGAGCAGGAAGTTCGGACCTGTTCAATGGTGCTCGCAGATCCTGAATTGACCAATGAGTTGCGGAGCTTCGCACGGCGCAAGCCATTTCAGGAGATTTTCCGCATAACTGAGGATCAAACCCAGAATCAAAAGGATCTGGAATACGCGGTCCGCCTGGTCGTCCACACCTACGAGGAATTCCAGCAAGGGAGGGACGTGCAGGAGTTTCTCGATCAGGCGATCTTGAAAGTCATGGGTGAACATTGTAGCGATGTGGTCCTGAATCAGACCGGTTGGTCAGTCGAGACGCTATATCGTATCTTCGGAGGCAAAGCATTAATCCCTCCAGAGGATCGACCGCCAGGAATCGCTCCGCGCTTTTCACTACGCGCCCTAGAAGGTATTTGCGTCGGCTTAGCACGACACAAAGACGCAATACTCGCCACTGAAGACCCCGACGGATTCGTCAGGGCTAAGGTCGGTGATTTTTGGCACCAGCCCGAGGTTGCCGATATGAGCGCGCCCGGGCTTCGCGGCACGGTGAGGCTTCAGCGCAGCGTCGCATTTGGATCACGGTGGTTTGATCCCAATGCCTAATCTCGATCAGTATTTTGACGAGATTGATGCCGCTCGCATTCGAAGGGTTAGAGAGTTATCCGAGATCAAGACAAGGTTCAGCAGCGACAGCTTCCCTGACATTGTTGGCGTGAATTCGAAGGCCACTGTGGTTCTAACTTATGCGAATTGGGAGGGTTTTTACAATGACTGCGTTCGCGCTTATGTCCGATTTCTTCGAGAACGAGGTGGCAAGATCCGAGACACGGACTGGACGTTGCTACTCGGAGCATTTCACGCCGATTTCGAGTCCTTGAGGGCAAGGAGCCATTCGTACGATGCTAGGCGACAGTTCGTAGCCGATCTTCAAGTGCGACTTGAATGCGGTTTCGACTCGTTCGACGACACCATCGTAGAAGCGCGATCAAACCTCGATTTTGACCGCCTGTCCCAGAACTTTTCCGTCCTAAATATTGACCTTTCGTCGATGCAGCGATTTCGAATCAGACTAGATAAGGAAGTGGTCGGATGGCGACACACAGTGTAGCGCATGGTGATCCACCAGACCTTTCGGCTCTCGATATTTCCGATCACGTGGACTTTACGGCCAATCTTCTCATGATTCTAGCAGACCGCTTCCAGCACGCGATGCTAGAAAGGATTTAGTGTCGTTTAAACCCCCGGCCCGAAGATGAGGGCTTGCGCCAGATGCAATCCGGCGAGCAAGCGTAAGGCGGACAAGCGTAACGTCGTCACTCCAGGTTTGCAGGTGCCTCAGACTGAGGCACTCCCTGCTTGCGGTGTCGGTGGACGGCGGGCATGCTCGACCCCAAGGCGTCGCGAGGTGCGGTGGACTGAGGGTTCGGGAGGGATCGATGAACGGCGCGGAGAGCTTGGTGCGCACATTGGTAGGCGGCGGGGTCGATGTGTGCTTTGCCAATCCCGGCACCTCGGAGATGCATTTTGTCGCCGCCCTCGACCGGGTCGACGGCATGCGCTGCGTGCTCGGGTTGTTCGAGGGGGTCGTCACCGGTGCTGCCGACGGCTATGCCCGGATGAGCGAAGAGCCGGCCGTGACCTTGCTGCATCTCGGCCCCGGCCTCGCCAACGGGCTCGCCAACATCCACAACGCCAACAAGGCCTCGTCGCCGATGGTCAACATCGTCGGCGACCACGCGACTTACCACCGCAAATACGATGCGCCCTTGACCTCCGACATCGAGGGGCTGGCACGGCCGTCCTCGCATTGGGTCAAGACCTCGCCCGACGCAAAGTCGATCGCCGCCGATGGTGCGGCCGCGATCGCCGCCGCGCGCCAGTTGCCGGGCCAGATCGCGACCCTGATCCTGCCGGCCGACACCGCCTGGAACAAGGGCTCGGGCCCGGCTGAAGTGGCGCCGCCCGCTGCACCCAAGCCGGTGTCGCGCGACGCGGTCGCCGAAGCGGCGCGGGCATTGCGCTCGGGCGAACCGTGCCTGATCCTGGTCACCGGGCGCGCCTTGCGCCAAGAGGGGCTCGAGCTTGCCGGCAAGATCGCCGCCAAGACCGGGGCGCGGCTGATGGCGCAGGGCTCAAATGCGCGCACCGAGCGCGGGCGCGGCCGGGTGTTTTTGGAGCGCGTGCCGTATGTCGTCGACCAGGCGACCAAGGTCTTGGCCGGGCTCAAGCACATTATCCTGGTCGGCGCCAAGATGCCGGTCGCGTTTTTCGCCTATCCCGACAAGCCGAGCCTGTTGGCGCCGCCCGACGCGGAGGGGTATGTGCTCGCCCGGCTCGACGAGGATATGGTCGCGGCACTCGAAGCGCTCGCCGAGGAGGTCGGCGCCCGCTCAACTCCCGCCCCGGTCGTCAACGACCCGGCGCCGACCAGGGCGACCGGCCGGATCACGCCCGAGGCGCTGGGCGCCTCGCTCGGCGCGCTGTTGCCCGAAAACGCGATCGTCGTCGACGAGGCGGTGACGACCGGGCGCGGCTTTTTCGCGCCGACCCGCTCGGCCGCGCCGCATGACTGGCTCTCGAACATGGGCGGGTCGATCGGCTTGGGCATGCCGCTCGCCACCGGCGCCGCGATCGCCTGCCCCGACCGCAAGGTCGTGACCCTCGAAGGCGACGGCAGCGCGATGTACACGGTGCAGGCCTTGTGGACCCAGGCGCGCGAGGGGCTCGACGTGACGACCCTGCTGTTCTCCAATCGCAGCTACCAGATCCTGAAGGGCGAGCTTGCCAATGTCGGCGCCGGCAATCCCGGCCGCAAGGCGCTCGACATGCTCGACCTCGTCAATCCCGATCTCGATTTCGTCGCCTTGGCCAAGGGGATGGGCGTTCCCGGGGCGCGGGTCGCCGAGATGGATGAGTTCAATCGCCGGCTGATCGAAGGGATCGCTACGCCGGGGCCGTATCTCGTCGAAGTCGTGTTCTGACGGCGGGTGGCGGAACCTTTGCCGGCGGCGGCCGGTTGACTCGACGAATGTCATTAAGGGATTGATGGCATTGAGGGTGCGCCGCGACCGTTCGCGGCGTCGGCTGGCAGGTTGGGGGGCTCCGTGCGCGAAGGTCTGCGCATCTACAATCTTTTTCCGAATCTGGCCGGGACCGTGCGGCAATGGGTTGAGCATCTGCCGCGGATCGCGGCGATGGGCTTTAACGCCGTCTACGTCAACCCGTTCCACTATCCGGGGTTTTCCGGGAGCCTCTACGCGGTCAAGGATTATTACCGGCTGAACCCGCGGTTTCGCGGCGCCGACCGGGCCGACGACGACACCTTGCTGCGCGACTTCGCCACGGCCGCGCAGGCGTGCCGATTGCGCGTGATCATGGATCTTGTGGTCAACCATACCTCGAAAGACAGCGAGCTGGCGGCCCGACACCCCGAGTGGTTCGCGCATGACGAACAGGGCGAAATTCAGTCGCCCTTTGCCACCGACCCGGCCGATCCGCGCCGCAAGACGGTGTGGGGCGATCTCGCCGAACTCGATTATCATGGACCGCAACAGGCCGAAATCGTCGCCTATTTCCAGGATGTCATGCGCCACTATCTGGGGCTCGGCTTTGCCGGGTTTCGCTGCGACGCGGCCTACAAGGTGCCGGCCGAGGCGTGGCGCGCGCTGACCGATGCGGCCAAGGCGGCGGCGCCCGACGCGCTGTTTTGCGCCGAGACCGTCGGCGCGCCGCAGGAAGCGGTGCTGTCGTTGGCCGATGCCGGCTTCGACTATCTCTACAACAGCGTCAAATGGTGGGATTTCAAAAGCCCGTGGCTGCTCGAGCAGTATGAGGCGTTTCGCCATATCGCACCGTCGATCGGATTTCCGGAGAGCCACGACACCCCGCGGCTGGCGGCCGAATTGCGCGCGGCGGATATAGCCGAGAGCGAGGTCGAGCCACGTTATCGCCAAGCTTATGCCTTAGCGGCGGCGTATTCGACCGGCGTATTGATGCCGATGGGGTTCGAATACGGATGGGGACGGCGGTTGGCTGTGGTCATGGGACGCGATGAAGCGGCCGAGCCGAAGCGCTTCGACCTGAGCCTGTTTGTCGCCGAGATCAATGCGATGAAGCTCGCGATCCCGGCATTGAACGAGGAGGGGCCGCAACGCTTGTTACCGAGCGGCGACGACGATCTGGTCGTGCTTGAGCGCCGGACGGAAAGCGGCGACGATCGCGTCCGGATCATCCTCAACCGCGACCCGCGCCGGCCGCGCCGGCTCAACACGGGCCTGGCGTCCGAGGCGCTCACCGTCGAGCCGCTCGGGATGCAGGTCGTCCGTGTCGAAAGGGCCGCTCGGAAGGCCGAGATGCCCGACGCGTGGCGGCCGGAAGCGCGCATCCAGATCGAAAAGGTGTACCCGCAGCTCGACGGCGGCCGCTACCCGGTCAAACGAATCGAGGGCGAGACATTCGAGGTCTGGGCCGATGTGTTTCGCGACGGCCACGACAAGCTGCGCGCGGTCGTCAAATATCGCTGCGAGCACGGGCCGTGGCGCGAGACGCCGCTCGTATTTTTCGACAACGACCGGTGGGTCGGGCGCTTCCGTCTCGATCAGGCCGGATTGTGGCGTTACACGATCGAAGCCTGGACCGACCGATTTGAAAGCTGGTGCGAGGAAATCGAAAAGAAGCGCGACGCCGGCCAGGATTTGTCGCTCGAACTGCGGGAAGGCCGGGCGATCGT
The DNA here is from genome assembly GCA_035570935.1 of Allostellaceae bacterium. Taxonomy (GTDB): domain Bacteria; phylum Pseudomonadota; class Alphaproteobacteria; order ATCC43930; family CGMCC-115725; genus AP-15. Next base: position 42,860 of record DATMKU010000149.1, on the reverse strand, counting down.
CGAGGAGGCGCTGCCGGAGGCCGCGGCCGAAGACGCCGCTTCGCTTCGCGCGATGTTGCGCAAATTGGATCGCGGCGACGATTCCGGCCGTGCTGAAATGCTGCTCGCCGGCTCGACCCGCGAACTGATGGCGCGCGCCGCACCCCGCCTCGACCCGACGGATTGCCCGCGCGAACTGGAAATCGTCGTCGATCGGAAGGCGGCGCGCTTTTCGGCGTGGTACGAGATGTTTGCGCGCAGCCAGGGGCGGACTCCCGGGAAGAGCGGCACCTTTGACGACTGCATCGCCCGCCTGCCGGAGCTCGCGGAACTCGGCTTCGATGTCGTCTACCTGCCGCCGATCCATCCGATCGGCCGCGTCAACCGCAAAGGCAAGAACAACGATCCTCACGCGTTGCCCGGCGACCCCGGCAGCCCCTACGCGATCGGCGGGGAGGAAGGCGGCCATTGCGCGATCGAACCAGGGCTCGGCACGCTCGCCGATTTTCGCCGCCTTGCCGCCGCCGCCGCGACCCGCGGGATGAAGGTGGCACTCGATTTTGCGGTGCAATGCGCGCCCGACCACCCCTGGGTGCGCGAGCATCCGCAATGGTTCCGGTTTCGGCCCGACGGCTCGATCAAATATGCCGAAAACCCGCCCAAGAAATACGAAGACATCGTCAATTTCGATTTCGACACCGAGGACCGCGACGCCTTGTGGTCGGCATTGCGCGACATCGTGCTGTTCTGGGTTGGCCAAGGCGTCGATATTTTTCGCGTCGACAATCCGCACACCAAGCCGCTGCCGTTCTGGGAATGGCTGATCCGCGAAGTGAAGGCGCGCTGCCCCGAGGCGATATTTTTGGCCGAAGCCTTCACCCGGCCAAAGATGATGCGGGCCTTGGCCAAGGCCGGGTTCAGCCAGTCCTATACCTATTTTACCTGGCGCAACACCAAGGCGGAATTGACCGAATACCTGACAGAGTTGGTGCAATTTCCGGCAAGGGAATATTTCCGTCCGAACTTTTTTACCAACACCCCGGACATCTTGCCCGAGTTTTTGCAGGAAGGCGGCCGGCCGGCTTTCCTCATCCGCCTGGTGCTGGCGGCGACACTATCGCCGGCGTACGGCATATACAACGGCTTCGAATTATGCGAAAACACGGCGATCCCAGATCGCGAAGAATACCTCAATTCCGAGAAATACGAGTATAAGACCTGGGATTGGGACCGGCCCGGCAACATCAAGACCGACATCCGCATCATCAACCATTTTCGCCGCGCCAACCCGGCGATGCAGGAGTTTGCCAACCTGCGGTTTCTGGCGTGCGACGCGGCGGAGATCATCGCCTACGCTAAAATATCGACTGACCCGGCGAATGCCGTCGTTGTCGTCGTCAATCTCGACCCGCATGCCGCGCATGAAGCCGAGGTCGAATTGCCGTTGGCGGGGCTGTCGTTGGCGGCTGAGGACGAATTTGCATTGGAAGAGGCATTCACCGGCGATGTATCCCGTTTTCACGGCGCGCGGCAGCGCTTTCGTCTCGACCCCGAAACCAACCCGGCATTGATTTTTCGCTTGCAATCCGCCGCATCCAGATGAGCCCCCCCGACGACGCGCCCGCAGCGCTGGCTCTCAGCCGCGCGACCCTGCGCCCTGCGCCCTCGGACCCGCTGTGGTACAAGGACGCGATCATCTATCAACTGCATGTCAAAGCCTTCTTTGACGGCGACGACGACGGCGTCGGCGACTTTCAAGGGCTGTGCCGCAAGCTCGATTATTTGCAGGACCTCGGCGTCACTGCACTGTGGCTGCTGCCGTTTTACCCGTCGCCATTGCGCGACGACGGTTATGACATCGCCGATTACAAAAACATCAACCCGTCCTATGGGCGGATGCACGATTTCAAAGCTTTTGTCCGCGAGGCGCACCGGCGCAACCTGCGGGTCATTACCGAACTCGTCATCAATCACACCTCGGACCAGCATCCGTGGTTCCAGCGCGCCCGCCACGCCAAGCCCGGCTCGCCGTGGCGCGATTTTTACCTGTGGAGCGATACCGACCAGAAATTCCCGGAGACCCGCGTCATCTTTGTCGACTCGGAGAAATCGAATTGGGCCTGGGACCCGGTCGCGCAGGCTTATTACTGGCACCGGTTCTACGCGCATCAGCCCGATCTCAATTTCGACAATCCGCGGGTGTTCCGCGCTGTCGCCGACGTCATGAAATTCTGGCTCGATCTCGGGGTCGACGGGCTCCGGCTCGACGCGGTGCCCTACCTGATCGAGCGCGAGGGCACGATCAACGAGAACCTGCCCGAGACCCACGATATCCTGCGCCGGCTGCGTCATGAATTGGATCAGCGTTACGGCGACCGCATGCTCCTCGCCGAGGCCAATCAGTGGCCGGAGGACGTGCTGCAATATTTCGGCGCCGGCGACGAATGCCACATGGCCTTTCATTTTCCGCTGATGCCGCGGATCTACATGGCGGTGTCGACCGAGGACCGCCATCCGATCACCGACATCATGCGGCAGACGCCGGATATTCCGGAATCGTGCCAATGGGCGGTGTTTCTGCGCAATCACGACGAGCTGACCCTCGAAATGGTCACCGATCGCGAGCGCGACTATCTATGGAACCATTATGCGGCCGATCGGCGCGCCCGCATCAATCTCGGGATACGCCGCCGTCTGGCGCCGTTGATGGAGAACGACCGCCGCCGGATCGAATTGTTGAACGCATTGTTGATCTCGATGCCGGGCACCCCGGTGATCTATTACGGCGACGAGATCGGCATGGGGGACAACGTCTTTTTGCGCGACCGCGACGGCGTGCGCACGCCGATGCAATGGACGTTCGACCGCAATGGCGGATTTTCGCGCACCGATCCCGAGCGACTGTATCTGCCGCCGATCATGGACTCGGTTTACGGCTTCGAGGCGGTCAATGTCGAGGCGCAGAGCCGGTCGCCGTCGTCATTGCTGAATTGGATGAAGCGTCTGATCGGCGCCCGGCGCGCGCGCCGCGCCTTTGGCCGCGGCACATTGCATTTTTTGTATCCGTCGAACCGCAAGGTCATCGCCTATCTGCGATGCCACGAGGATGAAATTATTCTCTGCGTCGTCAATCTGTCGCGCTCGCCGCAGGCGGTCGAGCTCGATCTCGGCGAATATCGCGGCCGTGAGCCGGTCGAGCTGCTGGGGCGCAGCGTCTTTCCGGCGATCGGCGAGCTGCCTTATCTGCTGACGTTGCAGGGGCACAGTTTTTTCTGGTTCGATCTCATGATGCGCCCGCAGGAGGCAGCAGATTTGGCGACCCAGCCGCCCGAATTTGTGACCCTGGTCATGCCGCAGGGCTGGTCCGATCTGTTTCGGCCGCACAATCTGCAGCAGCTCGAAAGCGACATCATCCCGTCCTTTTTGCCGCGCCAGCGCTGGTTCGGGGCGAAGGACCAACGGATCAAAAGTGCGTCGGTGCTGGCGCGCGGCGAAATCCCGCGGCCGGCGCAGGACGGCGCGCCGCCCGAATCCTATCTGGCAAACGTGGTGCAGACGCAGCTGCGCGGCGGCGTTGAGCGGCATTTTTTTGTGCCGTGCGCCGCGGTGTGGTCGCCGGCCGAGAGCGATCTGCGCCAGGGCCTGGCGCCGGTCACGCTCGCCGAGTTGCGCCAGTTTCGCCGAGAAGGTGCTGTCGTCGACGCCCTGTCGCAGGACGGATTTCCGTTGGCGCTGATGGACGCGATTGCGCGCGAGGCGACATTGCCGCTCGACCATGGCGTAATCCGCTGCGCTAAGACCTCGAACTACGATTTGGCAACGCCGCCTGAACGGCTCACGGTGCGTCGCGGCGGTGTCGAACAATCGAACAGTTCGGTCTTTTTCGACGAATACGGGATGCTGAAGCTGTACCGGCGGCTTGAACCCGGGGCCCATCCCGAGATCGAGATGTCGCGGTTTTTGGTCGAGCGCGCGGGTTTTGCCAATACGCCGCCGCCGCTGGCCACGATCGAGCTGGCGCTCGAGGATGATGGCGGTAAACGGACGATGGCGCTCGGCGTGCTGTTCGGCTTTGTCCGCAATCAGGGGGATGGCTGGACCCAAGCGCTGAATTACTTGACCCGCTATCTCGACGACGCGCTGGTCGCGACCGGCGAACGGTCGGCGGAATTGCCGGACCCAGACCTGTTCTTTCTGGCCTTGGCACGGCAGATCGGCATCCGCACCGGCGAGATGCACCGGGCGCTCGCCGAGCAGGCGGGCGACGATCCCGATTTTCTCCCCGAGCCGATCACCCGCGACGACATCGTCCATTGGCGCCGGACGCTCGAAGCCGAAGCCGAAGCGATGTTGACGCAACTCGAGCGCGCGCGAGCGCGCCTGCCGGAGCGGCCGGGCGAACAGGCCTCGCGGCTGCTGGCCTCGCGCGATGAGCTTTTCGCCCAAATCCGCACCCTGCTGCCGGACCAAATCGCGGCGCAAAAGACCCGCTTTCACGGCGACTACCATTTGGGCCAGACCATTGTCGTGCAGAATGATTTTTACATCGTCGATTTCGAGGGCGAGCCGTTGCGGCCATTGGCCGAGCGCCGCGCCAAGAGTTCGCCGTTGCGCGACGTGGCCGGCATGATCCGCTCGTTCGATTATGCCGCCGTCGCCGCCGTGCGCCAGTTGGCCGAAACGCGCGCCGCGGCCGAGCCGCGCATGACCGAACTCGCCGAATCATGGCGTCAACGCGCGGTCGACGGCTTTCGCGCGGCTTACCGCAAGACGATGCGCGGCTGCGCCTCCTATCCGGCGAGCAAAAAGCAGGCGCGGGATCTGACCGCGTTCTTTACGCTCGAAAAGGCGATCTACGAGGTTTCGTACGAGTTGGCGAACCGTCCGTCATGGGTGGATATTCCGCTGCAAGGCATTCTCGGTGTGTTGAACAAGCGAAGGGTGCCAGCAGGTGGCGAAGCGGACTGACGCGCAGACCCCGAGGCCACGCGGCCAAGCGCTGGAAGAGGCGACGATGCCCCTCGGCGAAACGGCGCCGTCCGAACCAAAGCGCCCCGAGCCTCGGCGCGCCGAGGCGCCGGTCGCGGTATCGATGCTTCCCGACCCGGAGGTCGCAGCGATCGTCGAGGCGCGCCACGGCGACCCGTTCGCGTTTCTCGGCATGCACAAGACCGCGGCGGGCCTCGTGGTGCGCGCGATGTTGCCGGATGTACAGCAGGTGCTCGTCGTCGAAAGTGCGACCGGCTCAGTCGCGGCCGAGGGCGTGCGAATTCATCCCGCCGGCTTTTTTATCGCCGAAATCCCCAATCGCAGCGAGCCGTTTCGCTATCGGTTGCGGGTGGCGAACGGCACTGTTACCCGCGAGTTCGACGACATTTACCGCTTTCCGCCGGTGCTCGGCGAACTCGACCTCTATTTGCTCGCCGAAGGCAATCATTTCGCGAGCTATACCAAGCTCGGCGCGCATCCGACCCGGCATGAGGGCGCCGAGGGCGTCGGCTTTGCAATGTGGGCGCCCAATGCGCGCTCGGTCAGCGTCGTCGGCGACTTCAACGCCTGGGACGGCCGGGGGATGCCGATGCGGCAACGCGGCGCCAGCGGATTTTGGGAGCTTTTTGTGCCGGGGCTGCGGCCGGGGCATTTGTACAAGTACCAGCTGCATGGCCCCGATGGCCAGTTATTGCCGTTAAAGGCCGACCCCCATGCCGAGCGTACCGAACGCCCGCCGGGTACGGCCTCGGTCGTCGCCGATCCTTCGCGCCATGTCTGGCATGACGGCGCGTGGATGGCCGAGCGCTGGCAAGGCAACGACCGCGAAGCGCCGATCTCGATCTACGAACTGCATCTAGGGTCGTGGCGGCGCCGGATCTCGGAAAACGGCCGCTACTTGAGTTATCGCGAGCTTGCCGCCGAACTCGTCCCCCACGTCGCCGCATTGGGCTTTACCCACATCGAAATGCTGCCGGTCATGGAGTACCCGTTCGACGGGTCGTGGGGCTATCAGCCGATTTCGTTGTTCGCACCGACCAGCCGGTATGGCGCGCCCGATGATTTTCGCGCACTGGTCGAGGCCTGCCACAATGCCGGCATCGGCGTCTTGCTCGATTGGGTCCCGGGCCACTTCCCGAACGACCCGCACGGGCTCGGCCGCTTCGACGGCACAGCGCTCTACGAGCACGCCGATCCGCGCGAGGGCTTTCACCGTGACTGGAACACGTTGATCTACAATTACGGACGCCGCGAAGTCGCCAATTTTCTGTTGTCGAACGCACTCTATTGGCTGCGTGAATTCCACATCGACGGCATTCGCGTCGACGCTGTCGCCTCGATGTTGTACCGCGACTACAGCCGGCCTGAGGGCGAGTGGGTCCGCAATGCCTTTGGCGGCCGCGAGAACCTAGAGGCGATCGCGTTTTTGCGCCGGGTCAACGAACTGATTTACGCCGAGTCGAGTGGGGCGGTGTCGATCGCCGAGGAATCGACCGCTTGGCCGATGGTCTCGCGCCCGACCTATGTCGGCGGGCTCGGGTTCGGCTACAAGTGGAACCTCGGCTGGATGCATGATACCCTGAATTATATGTCCACCGATCCGATTTACCGGAAATATCGTCACAACGATTTGAGTTTCGGGTTGCTTTACGCGTTCCACGAGAATTTTATTCTGGCGTTGAGCCATGACGAGGTGGTTCACGGCAAGGGCTCGCTGATCGGCAAAATGCCGGGAGACCGTTGGCAGCGCTTTGCCAATCTGCGCGCCTATTACGGTTTTATGTGGACCCATCCCGGCAAGAAATTGCTGTTCATGGGCGACGAGTTCGCCCAGGAGCGCGAATGGAACCACGATGTCGGTCTCGACTGGCATCTGCTCGACGATCCATTGCACGGCGGGGTGCAGCGCCTGGTCGGCGATCTCAATCGCCTCTACCGCGCAACTCCGGCATTGCACCGGCTCGACTGCGACCCCGACGGTTTCCAATGGATCGATGTCGCCAATGCAGCGGAAAGCGTGATCTCGTATCTGCGGCGCGGTCGAAATCCGCACGAGCTCGCCGTTATTGTCTGCAACTTCACGCCGGTGCCGCGCGAGGATTACTGGATCGGCGTGCCGCGGCCGGGCCGGTATCGCGAGCGCCTGAACTCCGACGCCGCCGATTACGGCGGCAGCGGCGTCGGCAATGCCGGCGAAGTCCACTCCGAGCCGCGGCCGATGCACGGCCACCAGCACGCGATACGGCTTCGGCTGCCGCCGCTCGGCACCCTGATCTTTACCGCCGACTGACCGCGAAGGACTTTTTTTGATGTCTGCGATTTCACACGCGCCGCGGTTCTACTCTACGGTTTCTCTCGCCAAGCTTGCACGCTGAGCGGGCGATGGCGACATCGAGCACGGTGTGGCCCGGCAGGCCGTATCCTTTGGGCGCCGCGTGGGATGGCAAAGGCGTCAATTTCGCGCTGTTTTCGGCGCATGCCGAAAAGGTCGAGCTGTGCCTCTTCGACCGCAGCGGGTTGCGCGAAGAGGCTCGGGTCAGGCTGCCCGAATACACCGACGAGGTTTGGCACGCCTATCTGCCGGACGCGCGACCCGACCTGCTCTACGGTTACCGTGTTTACGGTCCTTACGACCCCGCCCGCGGGCATCGGTTCAATCCCAACAAGCTGATGATCGACCCCTACGCCCGGTCGCTGCACGGCAGGCTGCGCTGGTCGGATGCGCTGTTCGGCTATCGCGTGGGGAGCCCGCGCGAGGATCTCGCGATGGACCGGCGCGACAATGCGCGTTTTATCCCGAAATGCCGGGTTGTCGAGCCCGCTTTTACCTGGGGCGAAGAACGACGACCGCAGACCCCCTGGGAAGAAACGATCATCCTCGAACTCAGCGTGCGCGGGATCACCAAGCGTCATCCTGGTGTCGAGCCCGACCATCGCGGCACCTTTTCCGGTCTCGCCTCACCGGCGATGATCGATTACCTGGTCGAACTTGGGATCACCGCCGTCGAGCTGTTGCCGGTCCACGCCGCCGTGGACGAGCGTCATTTGGTCGATCGCGGTCTCGCCAACTATTGGGGCTACAATACGATCGGGTTTTTCGCGCCTGATCCACGTCTGCTGCCAGTCGGGTCGATCGCCGATTTTAAGACCATGGTCAAACGGCTGCACGACGCCGGGATCGAAGTGCTGCTCGACGTCGTTTACAATCATAGCGGCGAAGGCAATCATCTCGGCCCGACTTTGGCGTTTCGCGGCATCGACAATGCCTCTTATTATCGGCTGGACGCCGAGGCGCGCTTTTATCAGGATTTCACCGGCACCGGCAACACGTTGAACCTCGATCACCCGCGGGTGTTGGCGCTGGTGATGGATTCGCTGCGCTACTGGGCGACGGAAATGCATGTCGACGGCTTCCGTTTTGACCTATGCCCGACCCTGGCGCGCGAGAACGGCGAATATAGTCAGGGCAGCGCATTTTTTGACGCAGTGCGCCAGGACCCGCTCATGGCCGGGCTAAAGCTGATCGCAGAGCCCTGGGATATCGGCCCTTACGGCTACCAGCTCGGAAATTTTCCGCCGGGCTGGGCCGAGTGGAACGGACAATATCGCGACAGCCTGCGGCGCTTTTGGAAGGGCGACCAAGGACTCGTTGCCGATGTCGCCTCGCGCGTCGCCGGTTCGTCGGACATCTTCGGCTACCGCGGGCGGCGGCCCTGGGCCAGTATCAATTTCATCACCGCCCATGATGGTTTCACATTGCAGGATCTCGTCAGTTACAACGACAAGCACAACGAACCGAACGGCGAGGACAACCGCGACGGCAGCGACGCCAATTTCAGTTGGAATTGCGGGGCCGAGGGACCAGCCTGCGACCCCAAAATTATCGCACTCCGCGATCGGCAGAAGCGCAACATGCTGGCGAGCCTGCTGTTGTCGTTGGGCGTACCGATGCTGCTCGCCGGCGACGAAATCGGGCGCAGCCAGAAAGGCAACAGCAACGCTTATTGCCAGGACAACGAAGTTTCGTGGACCGATTGGGAAAATATTCGGCCCGAAGACGAAGAATTACGGCGCTTTGTCAGCCATCTGATCCATCTGCGCCGCCAGCATCGCGTCTTCTCGCGTCCGCGCTTTTTTCGGGGTGAGGTGCTGTCCGAAGCCGGGGTCAAGGACGTCACCTGGTTCACCCCAGCCGGGGAAGAGGCGAAGGACGAAGATTGGAGCAATCCCGTCGCATTGTCGCTGGGTTATGTGCTGAGCGGTGCTGCCGGCGAATTCTACACGCCGGGGGGGCAGCGCGACATCGACGAGAGCTTTCTGGTCATGATGAATGCTTATTACGGCGATCTCGATTTTCGCATCCCGGAATTGGCGACGCCGCTGTCATGGGAGCCGTTGGTGGACACATCGCGGCCGAGCGGTCGCGTCGAAGACGGCCACACCTACGCCCCTGGCGAGGTCTATCATCTCCAGGCCCACTCCTTCGCCTTGTTCATTAACCGGGCGCCGCGCCCCGAGCCGATGGCCATGCCCGGGACCGAAAGCCAGCGCGCGCCCGTTTTGCCAGTACCGGAAGGGGAAGAGCGGCGCGGTTTTTACTTCTCCGCCGGGGATGCCGAACCGGAGGAGGACGATGAAGCGCCGCCATAAGCTGCCGTTCGGGGCAGAGGTGGAGGCCGGCGGCGTCCGCTTTCGCCTATGGGCGCCGCGGGCGGCGGGGGTATCGCTGCGCCTGGAGGACCGGCAACCGGCCGATCTCCCGATGGCCAAAGAGCCCAACGGCTGGTTCGCCCTGACGACCGCACTCGCCGAGCCGGGGACGCGTTACCGCTATGTCGTCGATGGTGCTGCCTACCCCGATCCCGCCTCGCGGCGCCAGCCGGAGGGTGTGCACGGCGCAAGCGAAGTCGTCGATCCGGAAGTTTACGATTGGAGCGACACCGATTGGCTTGGCCGGCGCTGGGAGGAGATGGTTGTTTACGAACTCCATCTCGGCACGTTTTCCGACAGCGGCGATTTTACCGGCGCCGTCCGCCATCTTGACCATTTATGTCAGCTCGGCGTCACTGCGATCGAATTGATGCCGATCGCCGAATTTCCGGGCGCCCGCAATTGGGGATATGACGGCGTTTTCTCCTATGCTCCGTCATCCCGCTACGGCCGGCCGGAAGCGCTGAAAGCGTTGGTCGAAGCCTGCCACGCCCGCGGCCTCGCCGTATTGCTCGACGTCGTCTACAATCATTTCGGGCCGGAGGGAAATTACCTGCCGGCGATCGCGCCGCGGTTCTTTACCGAGCGCCATCAAACGCCATGGGGTGCGGCGATCGATTTTGCCGGTCCGCGGAGCCGGCCGGTGCGCGACTTTTTTGTTCACAACGCCCTCTATTGGCTCGAGGAATATCATTTCGACGGGCTGCGGCTCGACGCCGTCCACGCAATTTTCGACGAAACCACCCCTGACGTCATCGACGAGATCGGCGAAACCGTACGGCGGCGGGTCACCGGCCGCGAAATTCACCTCGTCCTCGAAAACGATCGCAACGAGTCCCGCCGCTTGAGGCGCCGCAATGGCCGGCCCGACCGGTTCACCGCGCAATGGAACGACGATCTGCATCACGCATTGCACGTGCTGATCACCGGCGAAACCGCGGGCTACTACGGCGACTACGCGGCCGACCCCGCCGCGAGTCTCGGCCGGGCATTGGCCGAGGGATTTACCTATCAGGGCGAGGCATCGCCGTTTCGCGACGGTCGGTCGCGCGGCGAGCCTTCGGCCGAATTGCCGGCGCCGGCTTTTGTCGCCTTTTTGCAAAACCATGATCACATCGGCAATCACCCGTTCGGCACCCGGCTCGCGGCGCGGGCGCCGGAGGCGGCCTTGCATGCCGGCGTCGCGATTATCTTGCTGTCGCCGCAGATACCGCTTTTGTTCATGGGCGAGGAATGGGCGAGCCGGCGGCCGTTCGCCTTTTTCTGCGATTTTGAGCCGGGGCTCGCGGAAGCGGTGCGCGACGGGCGGCGCCGCGAGTTCGCCCATTTCCCCGAATTTCGCGATGAGGGCTCACGCGAGCGGATCCCGGACCCGACCGCGGCCGGGACCTTCGCGATGTCGCGGCTCGACTGGAGCGAGCTGGCCCAGCCCGATCACGCGCAATGGCTCGCTCGCTACCGTGCGTTAATCGACATCCGAGCCCGCGAAATCGTGCCGCGGCTCGCCGGCATGCCAGGATTTGCCAGCCGGTATCGGGTGGTTGCGCCAAAGGCGATTGTTGTCGCGTGGCGTCTCGGTGACGGCTCGCGGCTGCTGCTCTTGGCGAACTTTGCCGACCACGCTGTTACCCCGCCGGCGGAGGCGAAAGACGCGCGGCTGCTGTATTCGTCGGCCGCGCCGGGCGCGCCGAACAGTGCCAGCTTCTTTTTGCTCGCGCCCGCCGCCGCGTAGCATGATCGATCGCGCGGCACTGGTTCGCCTTGCCGAACTCGTCGGCGTCGAGACCCGGTATGTCGACGTGCTGGGTCGGACGCGCGGGGCCTCGGACGAGAGCTTGGCGGCTTTGATCTCCGCCTTTGGCCTGCCGCCCGACCCGGCTGAAGCGGCGGCTTTGTTCGAGGAAAGCTCGCGCGCCGCGCCGCTGGGGCTCGGCCCGGTGCATCTCGCCGATGCCGAAGAACCACATCCGACCCTCGCGCTGCGGCTTCCCGCTGGAACCCACGAGATCGTCTGGACCTGCAGGACCGAGGAAGGCGCCGAGCGGAGCGGCCGGTTTGTCGCGCAAGACGGGGCGCATGCGATGCCGCTGCCCGCCGGGTTGCCGCATGGCTATCATCGCCTCGCGATCGAAGCCGGTGGCAGCGGCACCGAAATCGACCTGATCGTCGCCCCCGCGCGGTGCCATCTGCCGCCGCAGTTCGCCGAAGGGGCGCGCAGCTGGGGGCTGACCTGCCAGCTTTACGGCGTGCGCAGCGGCGACGATTGGGGTGTCGGCGATTTCACCGATCTGGCGCAAATAGCCGGCGCCGCCGGCGCGTGCGGCGCGGCCGTCCTGGGGGTCAACCCGCTGCACGCCCGCTTTGCCGCCGAGCCGTTGCATTTCAGCCCCTATTCCCCGTCGAGCCGAACCTGGCTCGACTATCTCGCGATAGACGCGACCGCGGCACCGGGTTTTGCCGAGGACGATACCGTCAAAACCTTGGTGCAGGGCCAATGGTTCGGCGCCACTCGCTGGGCCGCGAGCTCAGCCGAGCTGATCGATTACGCCGCCGTCGCCGCCTGCAAGCGCCCGGTGCTGGAAGCGCTTTATCGCCGTTTTCGGGCGCGCGATCTCGGCGCCGATGGCGGCGCGCGAACGGCTCTTGGCCAATCTTTTCGCCGGTTCCAGCAGGCGGGCGGGCAATCGCTCGCCGATCTCGCGGCGTTCGAGGCATTGCACGAGCATTTCTGCCGCGAGAAGCGCGGCTTTTCATGGCGCGGCTGGCCCCCGCCCATGCACAACCCGCGCTCGCCCGAGGTCGCTGCCTTTGCCGCTGGCCATCGCGACCGCGTCGAATTTTTCCAGTTCCTGCAATGGGAGGCGGACCGGCAGCTCGCCGGCGCCGCCGCCGCCGGGCGTGCCGGCGGGCTGTCGATCGGGCTTTACCGCGATCTCGCGGTCGGCGCCGACCCGAACGGCGCCGAGGCCTGGGCCGATCAGGAGCTGGTCGCGCCGCACGCCGCGATCGGCGCGCCGCCTGACGCGCTGAGCCGCGCCGGCCAAAATTGGGGGCTCGCCCCGATCAATCCGCTGGTCCTCCGCCGCCAGCGCTTTGCCCCGTTTATCAATTGCCTGCGTGCCAATATGCGCCATGCCGGGATCCTGCGGATCGACCACGTAATGTCGTTGAGCCGGCTTTATTGGATTCCCAGCGGGATGGCGGCGACCGAAGGCTGCTATGTAAAGTATCCGTTCGAGGCGCTGTTGCGGCTCGTGGCACTCGAAAGCTGCCGGCACGGCTGCGCCGTGGTCGGCGAGGATCTCGGCACTGTTCCATCGGGGTTTCGCGAAACGATGCGGGCGGCGAACGTTTTGTCCTATCGCATCATGGTGTTCGAACGCCGCCGCGACGGCGGCTTTATCCCGCCCGCGGACTATCCGCCGCTCGCCGCCGCCTCGGCGGCGACGCATGACCTTGCCACCCTCGAAGGATTCTGGCTCGGCCGCGACATCGCCTGGCGTCGCCGGCTCGGCCTTTATCCCGACGCAAATGCCGAGATCGCGGAGGCGAGCGAGCGTGCCCGCGACCGCCTTCTGTTGGTCGACGCGCTGGTCGCCGAAGGATTGCTGATGGCCGAAGATCGCGCCCGATTCTTAACGGAGACGGGCGAGCCCATCTACGGGCCGGAACTCGGCGATGCGATCCAGCGCTATCTTGCCCGCTCGCACGCCCGCCTGATGCTGGTTCAGGTCGAGGATCTCGTCGGCGAGAGCGAGCAGGCGAACCTGCCGGGGACGACCGACGCCCATCCCAACTGGCGTCGGCGCCTCGGCCAAACCCTCGAGGCGATCATTGGCGGCAACGAGTTGCGTCGGCTTGCCGCGCTGATCGAAGGCGAGCGCCGGCGCTCGGCGGCGGCATGAGCGCGAGGTCCGGCGACGCGCCGCCGATCCGCGCGACCTATCGCCTGCAATTCCATCGCGATTTTACGTTTCGCGACGCCACCCGCCTGGTTCCCTATCTGGCGGCGCTCGGCATCAGCCACGTCTACGCCTCGCCGATCACCGAGGCGCGGCCGGGCTCGGTCCACGGCTACGACATTATCGATCACAACCGCCTTAACCCCGAGGTCGGCAGCGACCGCGACTTCGATGAACTCGCGGCCACGCTGCATGCCCATGAAATGGGCCTGATCGTCGATTTCGTCCCGAACCATATGGGAATCGGCCCTGACAACACTTGGTGGCTCGACGTTCTCGAATGGGGTCAAGATTCGCCGTTCGCCCATTATTTCGACATCAATTGGCACTCGCCGCGCGCCGATTTGGAAGGCCGGGTGCTGTTGCCGGTGCTCGGGGACCAATACGGCGCGATCCTCGAAAAGGGGGAGATTGCGCTGCGCTTCGATCTGGCGGAGGGCAGCTTCAGCGCCTGGTATTTCGATCACCGCTTTCCGATATCGCCGCGCTCCTACGCGGCGATCCTCGCCGCCGGCGGCGAGGCGCTGGCCGCGCTCGCCCGCGATTTCGCCGCGAGCGCCAAATTACCCGGTCCGGCGGCGCGCCAGCGGGCGGGCGAACTGAAACGCGGTCTTGCCGAACGCGCCGGCGCGCCCAACCTTGCCGATGCCATCGACGAGGCGTTGCGGCAGTTCTCCGGCGCCCCCGGAGAACCGGAAAGCTTTGCGCCGTTGCACCAGCTGCTCGAGGCGCAATCCTACCGCATCGCCGACTGGCGGGTGGCCGGCGAAGAGATCAATTACCGGCGCTTTTTCAACATCAACGACCTCGCCGGGTTGCGGATGGAGCTGCCCGAATTGTTCGACGCGACCCATCGGCTGATGTTCGCGCTGATCGAGCGCGGCGATCTGCAAGGGCTGCGCATCGACCATATCGACGGGCTGTTCGATCCCCGCCTCTATTGCGAGCAATTGCAGCAGCGCGCGGGCGAACCGTTGTATGTGCTCGTCGAAAAGATCCTGGCGCGCTACGAGGCATTGCCGGATTGGCCGGTTGCCGGCACCACCGGCTATGATTTTGTGAACCAGGTGCTGGCGACCTTTGTCGACCCGGCCGGCGAAGCGGCGATGACCCGGCTTTACCGCCGCATGGCGCCGCGCGACGAGACCTTCGACGACGTGCTTTATGCCTGCAAAAAGCGGATCATGCAGGTGAACCTCGCCAGCGAGATGAATGTGCTCGCCCGCGAATTTCATCAGTTGTCGATGCGCGAATGGCGCACCCGAGACTTTACCTTGAACCGCATGCTGGCGGCGCTGGAGGAGGTCGTCGCGGCGTTTCCGGTTTACCGCACCTATGTATCGTCGCGGGGGGCGAATGCCGACGACCGCCGCTATATCGACTGGGCGCTGGGGCTCGCCCGCAAGCGGTGGCGCGCCGCCGATGTCAGCATTTTCGACTTTCTGCGCCGAGTGCTGACCGGGGAGGCGGCGCATCGGCAGGATGATGCGAGCCCCGGCGGCCCACTCTACGCGGCGATGCATTTTCAGCAGGTGACCGGGCCGGTCATGGCCAAGGCCGCCGAGGACACCGCCTTTTACCGCTACGTACGGCTGGTGGCGCTGAACGAGGTCGGCGGCGACCCGCGCCGCTTTGGCATGTCGGTGGCGGCCTTTCACCAGCTCGCACAGCAGCGCGCTCGGCAATGGCCGCAGGCGATGGTGACGACGGCCACCCATGACACAAAGCGCGGCGAGGATGCCCGCGCCCGGCTCGCGCTGTTGTCGGAAATGCCGCGCGAGTGGGGCCGCCGCGTCTTTCACTGGCTGCGGCTCAACCGGTCGCGCCGGGTCGAGGTCGACGGCGAAACCGTCCCCGACCGCAACGTCGAATACCTGTTTTACCAATCCTTGTTCGGCGCCTGGCCGGCTGAGCTCGCACCCGCCGATGTGGCCGGGGTCGAAAGCCTCACCGAGCGCATTTCGGCCTATATGATCAAGGCGGTCCGCGAGCGAAAGCTCGAAACCAGTTGGAGCAATCCCAACCCCGAATACGAGGCCGCGCTGACGCGCTATTTGCGCGGCGTCCTCGACCCGTCGCGGCTGAACCCGTTTCTTGCCGATTTCCACGACTTTGTCGCCGCGGTCGTGCGGGCGGGCGCGATCACCTCGCTCGCCCAATTGGCGCTGAAACTGACGGTGCCCGGCGTGCCTGACATTTATCAAGGCGGCGAATTGTGGGATTTCAATCTAGTCGACCCGGACAATCGCCGGCCGGTAGATTGGGTCAGAAGGCAAGCGCTGCTCGACGAAATCGACACGGCTCGGCCGGCCGATCTCGCGACGCACTGGCAGGACGGGCGTGAAAAGCTGTTCACGGCGAGGCGCCTGTTGACGTTGCGCCGTATTCACCCGGAACTCTTCGCTGCGGGGGATTACCAGCCGCTCGAAATTTTGGGCGGACGAAGCCAGCACCTTTGCGCTTTCGCCCGCAATCTTAACGACATGTCGTTTGTCATCGCCGTCCCCCGCCTCGTCCATCAGCTGCGCGGCGGCGGCGAGAGCGCCGATTGGGGCGACGCTGCGGTGGTGCTGCCGCCAAGCGGGGTTTGGCAGGACGTGTTTAGCTTGCGCCGGCTCGACCGCCGCGATCAAGTGCCGGCCGCCGAACTGTTCGCCGATTTTCCGGTCGCGGCGCTGATCGGCGCGCTCCACGACGAAAGCTGATTCAGCCTGTCCGTGCGGCTGCGATGCGAGCTATACTGATGCCGTCACGGTCTTGGGTATAGCGCCGCGGGATCCCGGGTTACCCTCGCGGCCAGCCCAGGGGGTCGGCGGGGGAGGCGGGGCCCATGCCTCCCCGCCTGCTCCCATCCCAGCCTTTGATACTGCAACCGGTGGGCGCAGCATCACCGATTGCTTTTGTAAGGGGCCGAGTCGCTGGCCTGGCTGTCAGAACACCAGCTTGCCGCCGACGACCAGCAGCACGGCGGCGAGCGTCAGCCGCAACGCCCGCTCTGGGACGCGTCCCGCGGCACAGCTGCCGACAACGATCCCCGGTAACGAGCCGACCAACAGCGACAGCAGGATCGCCCCATTTACCGATCCGGCAAGCCAATGTCCAATGCCGGCGATCAAGGTCAACGGCACCGCGTGGACGATATCGGAGCCGACTATCCGGGCCATCGGCAGCGCCGGATACAGCAGGATCAGCGCGGTAACGCCAAGAGCGCCGGCCCCAACCGAGGTCAGCGATACCAATACGCCGAGGACTATTCCGGTCAACACCGTCAGTGACGACGCTCGCCGCCCGTTCAAACGATCGGCGCGGATGCCGAGCCCGGCGATCAGCCGCGAACGGAACACGAGCGCCAGCGCTGTCGCCAGCAAGGCTAGCCCCAGAGCGAGGCTTATGATCCGCTGGGCCCCGGCGCGGCTCATATCGAAATGCGCCAGAGCGAGCAATGTCAGCGTCGCCATCGGCAGGCTGCCCGCGGCGAGCAAGCCGACGATGCGCCATTCGACGGTTCCGACCAGACCATGCACCAGAGTGCCGCCGGTTTTGGTCGTGGCTGCATAGAGAAGGTCAGTGCCGACCGCACTCGCGGGATGGATTCCGAACAGCAGGATCAGCACCGGGGTCATCAACGAGCCGCCGCCGACACCGGTCAAACCGACCAACGCGCCGACACAGAACCCCGACAGCGTGTAGAGCGGATCGATCGACCGGACCCAGTCCATGGCCTCGCTTCTAATCCTTCGTCCAAAATCGGCTGGTTGACGCCGCCCGCCGCGACATCGGGCTAACGCCACCGAGGAGCGAAATCCCCGCAATCTTCTCCTGCGGCGGCCCTACCGACGCCGCCGACAACAGCTTTGTCGCAGCGCAGACGGAATGACAACATAAAATGTTCTTTTGAATTTAATCACATCTTATAACTGTTTATTAGAAACTGCCCGCGGGACCTCTTTGGTTGGGCGATGCGCGCCCGAGACCCGCCCAGGGGCCCCTCAAACCTCGTCGGGAACGGCCCCGTCGAGTTCGGCGAGCCAGACCGCCGCGTTTCCGTCCGAGGGCGCGCGCCAGTCGCCGCGCGGCGACAGCGATCCGCCCGACGAAATCTTGGGGCCGTTGGGCAACGCCGAGCGCTTGAATTGCGACAATTGGAAAAAGCGCAGCAGAAACACCCGCAGCCAGTGCTTAATCTCGGGAAGGCTATGGGCGTGCCGCGCGGCGTCGGCCGTATTGGCCGGCCACACCCCGCGCTCAAGATCGTGCCAGGCGTTCCATGACAGATACGCGATCTTGGACGGGCGGAAGCCGTATCGCGTCGTGTAAAAAAGATTGAAATCCTGCAACGCGTAGGGTCCGACGACGCTCTCGGTCGACTGGATCGCGCCATCCGCACCGGGCGGCACCAGTTCCGGCGAGATTTCGGTCGCGAGGATGTCGTGGAGGATCGGCGCGGTCGCCGGTC
Organism: Allostellaceae bacterium; assembly: GCA_035570935.1. Taxonomy (GTDB): domain Bacteria; phylum Pseudomonadota; class Alphaproteobacteria; order ATCC43930; family CGMCC-115725; genus AP-15. Next base: position 24,764 of record DATMKU010000149.1, on the reverse strand, counting down.
CCAAATCGCCGGTCGCCGCGACAAACCGGATCAAATGCTGGATCAGTGTCTTGGCGACCGAGGCGTTGGGGTTGTAATGCGACATCTGGTCGCCGACGCCATAGGTGCACCAGCCGAGCCCCAATTCCGACAGGTCGCCGGTGCCGACCACGAGCCCGCCATTGTGGTTGGCCAGCCGGAACAGGTAGTCGGTGCGCAACCCGGCCTGGATGTTTTCAAAGGTCACGTCGTAATGCGCCTCACCGGTCGAGGCGGCATGGCCGATATCCTGCATCATCTGCCGCGCCGCCGGGCGGATGTCGATCTCACTGCCGGTGACGCCGAGCGCCTTCATCAGCCGCCAGGCATTGGCCTTGGTCGATTCCCCGGTCGCAAAGCCGGGGAGGGTGTAGGCGAGAATATTGGTGCGCGGCATCCCGAGCCGGTCCATCGCGCGCGCCGACACAATCAGCGCCTGTGTCGAATCGAGCCCGCCCGAGACGCCGACCACCAGCTTTTTGAGCCCGGTTGCCGCGAGCCGCTGCGCCAGCCCCTGGACCTGAATGTTGTAGGCCTCGTAGCAATTGTCGTCGAGCGTCGCCGGGTCGGACGGCACATAGGGAAAGCGCTCGATCTCGCGGCGCAAGGCCAATGGTTCGCGCGGCGCAGCGAAATCGAACGAGACGGTGCGGAACAGCGGCCGGCCCGCGGCGGCCGCGCGCGCGCAGTCGCCAAAGGTGTTGGTGCGCATCCGTTCCTGGCGGATGCGGCCGAGATCGACATCGGCCGTCGCCATTTCGGGATTGGCCGAAAAGCGCTCGGTTTCGGCGAGCCGCGCGCCAATCTCGAAGATGCCGGCTTGGCCGTCCCAGGCGAGGTCGGTCGTCGATTCGCCGGCGCCGGCAGCGGAATAGGCGTAGGCGGCGATGCAGCGCGCCGATTGCGACGCGCATAACAGGCGGCGCATCTGCGCCTTGCCGATCGTGATATTGCTGGCCGACAGGTTCAGCAGGATCTCGGCGCCGGCGAGTGCCGCGGCGGTGCTCGGCGGCTGCGGCACCCACAGATCCTCGCAAATCTCGACATGAAAGGTAAAACCGGCATCGCCTGACGCGGCGAACAGCAGATCGGCGCCGAACTGCGCCTCGTGGCCGGCGACCGTGATCACCCGCCCGGCAACACCCTCGCCCGAGGTGAAATGCCGCCGCTCGTAGAATTCGCGATAATTCGGCAGATAGACCTTGGGCACGATCCCGAGCAATTGCCCGCGATGGATCACGACCCCGCAATTGTAGAGATGACCGCCCGGCCGCAGCGGCGCGCCCACGACAAAGACCGGGAAGAGCTTGCGGCTGATGTCGACCAGCCGGCCGATTTCGGCCTCGACCGTGTCGAGGAGGGCGTCCTGAAACAACAGATCGTCGATCGCGTAGGCCGACAGCCCCAGTTCCGGGAAGACCATAAGCGCGACCCGCGCCGCGTCGCCGGCGGCGAGCAGCGCCTCGATCGCCGCGGCATTGAGCCGGGGCTCGGCGACCGCAACCCGCGGCACGCAGGCGCCGAGGCGGACGAACTGGTGCCGGTAGGGGGAGAAGAACGAAAACATTGCGGGCGGCGCTCGCGCGATCGGCTGACAGTGTTAATCTGGGAAATCAAGAGCTTTACGATAAGGGGTGGGGTTCGGGACGGCTTTGGCCGCCTACAGCAACCCCCAGACCCCGCCGAACAGACCGAGAGCGCACACAGCGGCAGAGACGCCGACGAGGAGCACCAGATACCACCCGCGGAGCCGCAGCGGCTCGGGCAGCGCCGTCACTGCCAATGCCACCAGAAAACCGATCAGCAGCGGCAGCAGAAACGCGTTCAGCACCTGCGCGGCGATATTGAGCCAGACGAGGTCCGGCATAAGCCAGACAAGGGTGGCGGCGCCGACCGTGCCGGCGGCATAAACGCCATAAAACCATCCCGCCTCGAGCGGACGATATTCGAGCGAGCGGCGGTACCCGGCGACCTCTCCCACCCCCCAGGCCAGCGCCAGCGATGACACGATCGCCGCGATCAGCGAGGCGCCGAGCACCCCCACGCCAAAGACCAGATGGCCCGCCGCCTCGCCGAGAACCGGCGTCAGCGCATCGCCGATCTGACCGACGCTGGTGAGACCTGCCGGGGCGCCGCCTGAGGTCAGCGCAGCCGCCGCGGCGACGAGTACGGCGCCCGTCAGGCATTGGGTAAGAACGGCGCCGGCGCCGGTATCCCAGCGCGCCGCGGTAATGTCGCCCGGTTGCAGTTGTTTGTCGGCGGTGGCGGATTGCTGATAAAAGATCATCCATGGGTTGAACGTCGCGCCGATAATCGCCGCCGTCAGAAACGCGAATTCGCGGTTGCCGAACGGCAGGTCGACGGCATGCCGCGCCAGGATCGCGAGCTTCGGATGCGCCACCCAGGCGACGGCGAAAAAGGCGAGTTCGAACAGACCGATCACGAGCGCTGTCCGCTCGACGCGCCGGTAGGAGCCGGTGGCGACGACGGTCAGCAGCACCGCCGCTGAGAGGGGCAACGTCAGACTGCGCGACAGGCCGTAGAGTTCTCCGACGCCGGCAGCGCCGGTGAATTCGGTGACCAGCGAGCCGAGCGTCGCCACCGCCAGGCCGATCGTCGAAAGCCAGGCCCAGCCGACGCCGAAGCGCTCGCGGATCAATTCGCCATGGCCGCGGCCGGTGTGGATGCCCAGCCGCACCGTCAATTCCTGCACCATGTAGAGCATCGGGATCAGGAGCAGCAAAAGCGGCAGCAGCCGATAGCCCCATTGCGCGCCGGCCTGCGCGGCGGTCACGACGTTTCCGGCATCGCTGTCGGCGAGCATGACCAACAGGCCGGGCCCCCAAACACCGATCCACCGCATAATCGGCCCGATCTTTATTTTCGCAGGCCGAGCTTCGGGATCCATTCTGGGCGGGCCTTTGAGGAAGACGGTGCGGGTTCGGGCGCTGCGATCGTCAAATCCGCGAGCGGCCGGAGCGCGCCACCGGTCACACCAGCCCAGCCTTCATGCATCGGAATCAACGCGACCGTCGGTTGAACCAGGGCTTCCATGCGGCCCTTATGTCTAGCTTGACCGGACCATGATCAAGCCGGCGCCAATTGCCGCGTACCGCTCAGAGGTTGTGAAGGACCTCATAACCGGGAGGACGTTGGCAAATCCCCCCATCGTCATCCCGGCGAACGCCGGCATCCACCGCTCCGTCAACTGCAAACTTCTGATGCGCTGACATCGTCTTAGCGACAATCACCGCCGCGTGCCGCGGAACCCCACTCGCGCCGCCTTGGCATCGGGGAGTAATATCGCCGCGAGAGGGGATCGCCCGCCTGCGGCCGGCATGCGTACGGGTTGGCTCCCGGCGCCGGTCCTCTCGCCTGGCTCGGATCCTTATTCGCAGGGCGCCGGCAGCGTCGCGCCTGCTTGGACCGGAGGTTCCGATGTTCTGGGTTGTCGTGGCGATCCTGTATCTTGTCCTGGCGGCGGTGGCGCCGGGCATCCTCGGTTTGTTCTTCAGCCGGACGCGACCGGATTTTGGCACCCTTGCTCTGTCGTTGCGCATCTTGTTTGTGGCGATCGCGCTGACCTGTCTTGCCGCCACCTCTTATGTCCATGTCGAATCCGACGAGATCGCGGTGCTCAACAAGATCTACGGCACGACCTCGCTGCCCGGCGAGCACATCATCGCCATCCACGGCGAGAAGGGACCGCAGGCCGAAATCCTGACACCGGGTTGGCATCCCTGGTTTTTGGTCAACGTCATCTATCAAGTCGAAAATAAAAAGGTCGTATCGATCCCGTCCGGCAAATACGGTTTTTTGAACGCCAAGGACGGCGTGCCGTTGCGCCCCGATCAATACCTGGCCGACGCGTTCCCCGCCGGGCGCGAGTTCGACATGCTCGACGCCGAATATTTTCTGACCCATGGCGGCGAACGCGGGCCGCAGACCACCGTCCTGACGCCGGGGAACTATCGCCTCAACACCTATCTGTGGGACGTCGAGATCAAGGATGCGGTCGATATTCCCAAGGGCGCCGTTGGGGTCATCAAGTCCAACGTCGTCGCTGCGGTCAATTTCGGCAGCCTGATCGCGCAGAAGCCGAGCGCCAGCTCCTGTCAGCAAAAGCGCGTGTCGGCGAACGCAAACGGCCAAGCCGTCTCCGCCGATCAAAAAAAAGAGGACCAGGGCGTCCTGACCGCGATTCTCGTCCCGGTGGGCTGCATCGGGGTGTGGGAACAGGCGCTGCAACCCGGCCGCTACTATGTCAACGAGGCGGCGTACAAAGTCACGATGATCAGCACCCGGGTGCAGACCTGGGAATTCAAGGGCGGCTACAAAAAGCGCTATATCGACCTTAGCCTCGATCAGGCCGGCAATCTGACGCAGTCGCAGCGCTCGCAGGACGTCCCGATCCCGGAAGGTGCTGCAGACCCGGCGGTGACCCCGTTTGTCGAAGGCTGGCTGGTTCCGCTCGAGCTTCGCGTGCTGGCGCAAGTCACCCCGGACAATGCGCCCTTTGTCGTCGCCGCCGTCGGCGGCCTGCCGGAGATCGAGAACAACATCATGGTCCCGACGATCCGCTCCATCGTGCGCAACGTGGTTGGTGCCACCGGCCGGCATGTGCTCGACCTCGCCGACAACCGGGCGGCACTCGAACATGCGGTCGAGGATGCGATCCGGCCCGAGGGGATGCGCGCCGGCATCATCATCAAGGAGGTCAAGTTCGGCGATGTCGCGCTGCCGCCCGAACTTCTGGTTTCACGGCTGCGCCAGCAATTGGCGGACCAGCTTCAAGTCACCTACCAGCAGGAGCAGAAGGCGCAAACCCAGCGCATCCAGACCGAAAAAGCGCGCGCCACCGCCGAGCAGCAGCACCAGTTGGTCGAAGCGCTGATCGGCGTCCAGGTCGCCGAGCAGAACCGCGACGCCGCGAAATTGCGCGGCGAAGGGCAAAAGCTCGAGCTCGAAGAAACCGCGCAGGGCCAAAAGGCGCAGGCCGACGTGCTCGGCCAGGATCGCGTGCTGACCATCAACCTCGTTCAGCAGTTTCTCAAGGCGATCGAGCAAAAGCCGGAAATCGTATCCCTGATCGGGCGGCTGGTGCCGCAGACGGTGGTGTCGACCGGGGGCCAGGGCGCCGGGCTCGACAGCGCCGCGGCGATTTTCGGGGCTTTACTCAAAAACAGCGACGCCGCCCCAACTCTGGCCGGTTCTGCGACCAAAAAATGAAACGGAACGAACAGAGGAGAGGAAAGATGGCCCACCCGATCGTCTACGGCCCGGCCGGGAGCAGCTATGTGTGGAGCGCGCGGCTGGCGCTCGCCGAAAAGGGCGTCACCCACGAACTTGTCGACGTGCCGTTCGGCACTCACCGCGAGGCGCCGCATCTGTCGCGCCAGCCCTTCGCCAAGGTCCCGGCCTTCGAGCATGACGGCTTCGCGCTGTACGAGACCCAGGCGATCATGCGCTACGTCGACGAGCGCTTTCCGGGCGCGCCGTTGCAGCCCGAGGATGTGCATCAATGGTCGCGGATGAACCAGATCATCGGCATCGTCGACGCCTACGCTTGGCCCAGCATCGCCGGCGCGATCCTGTTCAACCGGATGCTGGCGCCGCGCCTCCTCGGACGTGCGCCGGACGAGGCGGCGATTGCCGCGGCATTGCCGCGCGCCCGGCTGTGCCTCGCCGAGATCGACCGGCTGATGGAGAATCACCGTTTTCTTTCCGGCGATTTCGTGAGCCTCGCCGATTTGATGGCGATCCCGCTGCTCTACTTTTTCGCGAACGTGCCCGACGGCAAAGCCCCGCTCGCCGATCATCCAAAATTGCAGGATTGGATCAAGCACATGGAAACCCGCCAGAGCTTTCAGGTGACCAAGCCGGCGATGGCGTGACCGCCGTTGCGACCTGAGGGTGCGCAGAGCAAGCTCATTTCCGGTAGGGATTGACGAGACCGGCGACCAGACCGGCCATGACCTCGCGCACCTGACCCTCGTCGCAGCCGATCAGCACCGCGTCTTCGAGCGCCTCCTGTGCCAATTCGCGCAATTCGGCGAGGTTCTCGTTCAACACCTTGATCTTCTCGACGCAGGAGACGGGCTCGCCCTCCGGCGTGCGCCAAGTCGGGAATTCGCTCGATTCGCTCATCGCCGTTTCCTCTGCCGCCGCTTATTTGAGACCGCCCGGCGACGCGCCCGGCGACGCCGCCCCCGGCGATGCTTCGCCACCGGCCTCACCCGGCTTTTTCTGCCCGCCCGGCTGCGAGAAGATCATCTGGCCGATCAGGTTTTCGAGGCTGACCGGCGCCTGCGTGTATTTGATCTGGCCGCCAGACGGGATGTCCTTGTCCGAACCGCCGGGCACCAGCGACATGTATTTGTCGCCGAGCAGGCTCGACGAGATGATCTCGGCGACGGTGTCGTCGGGAAGTTTGTATTGGGGGCTTATCGTCATCTTGACGGTGGCGAGAAACGTTTTCGGGTCGAGTTGCTCGGCGACGACCGAGCCGACTTTGACCCCGCCGATGCGCACGTCCGTGCCGTCGCGAACCCCATCGATGCTCTGAAACTGGGCAGTGACCGGATAGCCCGACACTGACCGCACCTGGCTCGTCGAATAGGCAAAGAACAGGAACAATGCGGCGACGACGAGCACGACGGCGCCCATCACCGTCTCAATCACATTGCTGCTCATCCGCCGGTTTCCCCGCTCATACCCAGGCGACCCGAACCCTCTTTTGCCTCGGCACCACTACTCGGGCGTCCACGGCTCGTAATCACCGGTCGAAGGCGCCCGCCTGCCGCCGCGCAGGATCGATCCCGGCGGATGATAGGCATACGGGGTCCCGGTCATGTTCGGCAGATGCTCTTTTTCCCAGGAGTGGCGGGTGCGCGTCCCCGGCCGCGGCACCTCGTCGACGGTGTGATGCAGCCAGCCGTGCCATTCGGACGGCACCTTCGACCCTTCGGGTTCGCCGGCATAGACGACCCAGCGCTTTTCGCGGCTCGCCCGGCCGCCACCCCGCGACAATTGCCGCTGCCGCTTGTCGCGATAGTAGCGATTGCCAAGGCTGTCGATCCCGACATATTCGCCGCGCAGCCAAGTCAACAAACGCGTACCGAAGGTCATCGCTCCATCCGTTCCGATGCCGCCGGGCGGCGCCGACCGCGGGGGACGCACGCGAGCAGCGCCTGTGCTGTCGCCCTCGGGCAAAGCGCCGCTTTGCCGGGAGGCGGGTTTATCGCATCGCCCCCACCCCGTCGGCAATAGCGGGGCCGGCGTGGCTGCCGCGCAACATGTGGCGGGCTTTTCCCCGGCCCCCGCCTCCACGTCATCCGACCGCTCGGCACGTTTCAGTTCCGGGACGATTACCCGCGCCTCGCGGTCAACCCCCCGCGTCTGCGCCACGCGGCCCCGCTCGTGTCAGTCGTAAAGCCCCGGCGGAAATGCCGACCGATGGCCCCGCAATCCGCAGCTCGGTGGGTGGTGCGTCGTGGGTGGCCGAAAGGGAGATGCTGATGCCCGGCGATCAATTCCGCAGACCTCGCCAATTGCCGTCATCAGGGTGCGGTGCCTGCAGTACATCTCGTTCATTAAGACTATCCGCCACTATATAGATAGTAAGTTGAATTTCCGCCTAGCAAATGCGCTTACACGTGTTAATATTTGATCAATGTGGGATCGTCGCACAGGATCGGCATCCAGCTGCGCTCCGTGGCGTCGTTGCGCCCCGATCGCAGTTTTGATGTGGGTCGCGGCGGGCGCGAACACGCAAGCTCAGACCGATGGCACCAACCCGATCGAATCTTCCCGCGAACGCCCGGGAAGCGGAGGTTTGCAATTACCGGGGGTGGAACCAGGTTCGCCACCGCCGGCCAGTCTCGGGTTGCCCGCGCCGCCACCAGCCGCTGTCGCACCGGCGTTTGCCAACGGCCGGCGCTTTGTCCTTCGCAAAGTCGATGTCGTCAGCAACACGGTCATCGATGACGCGTCGATTCGCACCGTCGTCGCTCCTTATATCGGCAAGGCAGTAACCACCGCGGACCTGGAGGAGATTCGCCGCCGGTTCACCCGTCTTTATATCGATCGAGGCTATATCAATTCGGGCGCGGTGCTGCCCGACCAGAACGTTACAAATGGGGTGGTCACCTATCGCTTTGTCGAAGGGCGGATCACCGATATCAACGTTGCGGGCACCGAACACTTCAAGCCGGAATACTTTAGTTCACGCCTGGGCGCCGCGGCCAACGCTCCGTTCAACATTGGAAGCCTCGAGGACGAACAGCAAATCCTGCTTCAAGACCCGCTGATTAGACGTCTTAACATCGAACTGATACCGGGTCTCGTGCCAGGAGAAGCGCGGCTGAACGCTGATGTCCTAGAAGCCAGCCGCTACTCGTTGTCGGCCCAGGTTGCCGACGACCAGTCGCCGACCGTCGGAGAAATCCGCGGCCAGCTGCAGGGCAGCTTTGCCAATATTCTTGGGGTCGGCGATCTGCTGACCGCGCAATATGGGCGCAGCGGGGCGCTTAACGACGGGTTTATCGGCTACTCGGTGCCGATAGCCAGCGACGACACCCGCCTCAGCCTGCGCTACGACAAGAACGGAACCGTGGTCGTGACCCCGGCGCTGGTGCCGCTGAACATTACCAGCAACTATTCGAGCATTGGAGTGGGCCTCAGCCGGCCGTTTTATCGAACCGCGGAACAGAACCTCACCCTCGGGGTGAGCCTGGAACGACGGCAAGAACAGAGTTTCCTGCTTGGGATGCCGTTCGATTTCGTCATCGGTTCCGAGAACGGGAATACCAATGTAACGGCGTTACGTTTGTCGCAGAGCTGGCTCGACCGCAACTCCGAACACGCCCTCGCCATGCGCTCAACCTTCAGCTTCGGGCTCGAGGCTCTCGGCGCCACCGTGACCGACACGCCGCCGACTGGCAGGTTTTTTACCTGGCTCGGCCAAGCTCAATATGTGCGCCGGATCTGGAACGATGTCGAGGGGCTGGTGCGGGCGGACCTGCAGCTCGCCGACCGGCCGCTGTTTCAAATCGAGCAATTTGCCTTGGGCGGCATCGACACGGTTCGCGGTTATCGCGAATATTTGACGGTCACCGATGACGCCGCCTTGATCTCGGCCGAGCTGCACATCCCGGTGGGCAAGCTGCGCGTTCCCTATCTGTCAAGAACCGACGACGCCGGGACAGTACAGATCGTGCCATTCTATGATTTCGGCCAAGGCTGGAATCGCGACCGGCCGACACCGTTTCCCGCCAATATTTCCGGGGTGGGCGCCGGGTTGCGCTGGCTGATTGGTTCGGGGATCACGGCAGAATTCTATTATGCCAAAGCGCTACGCAATGTTGACGTAGGCAACTCGCTGGAAGACCGCGGTATCTACTTTCGCATTACGACAAATTTTTTCTAACAGAAGCCGTGGAGAACTTATCTGACGGTGGCAGTCACGGCCGCTCGCGGGTGGTATCCCGCTTCGGCGAGCCCGACCTCGCTCATCAGCGCGTCGAGCGCGGCGTACCCATCGACCGGCTCGGCTGCGACGGCGGCGGCCACGGCATCGTACCAAAGGCCGGCTTGCGCATAGAGTACGGCGCGGCGGCCCAGCGGCGCGGCGCGCGCCGTATTTTCGACGGCCAGATCCGGCGTCCCGAGCAGCAACGAGGCGCTGGCCACGATGTCGCGCGAGCGTGCGTTGGGGTCGAGGATCGCCGCCACCGACCAAGTATAAACGATGCCCGGCGCCAGCCGAACGCCATAGTCGGCGACGCGCGCACCATAGACGCCGGCGGCGCCCGGCGCCGGTATGTTGACCTCGATCACCGGAACCGGCTGCATCGGCGCGCTGATCGTGAACTGGGTCGGCCAAGCGACCGGCCCCGACACATAGAAATAGAGGTTCGGGCTCGGGCTTGCGCTGAGCCCGCTGTGGTCCTGAGGTGCGAGCGCCTCGATCACCGGGAGCGGCGCCGTCGGTTTGTAGGTGCCGCGCGACGCGCCGCCGACGCGCCCGCCGGGTGCCCCGCGCGGCGGCGGTTTGTACTCGGGCAATTGTTCTTGCTGCTGCGCGGGCGCCGGGATTTGACCGGTTTGCGCCAGCGAGGAGGCAGGTCCGACGAGCGCCAGCGCCGTGCAGAAGAGGCCAGCGACGACCTTGATCGCGGTCATTCCCGTGCCCTTACAGCCAGTTTCCAATCAGCAGGAAGGGCGCCCAGTAGGCGGGATGGGCAAAGCGTGGGTCTGCGGCCAAGGCGAGTTGCGCCGCGCGCAAGGCCTGCGCCTTCGACAACTGCCCCGACTGCAGTGCTTTATAGAAATCGGTGACCAATTCGCCGGATGCCACATCGTTAATATACCAGAGGGTTGCAAGCGCGCTTCGCGCCCCCGCCTTGAGCGCCACGCCGGCCAGCCCCAACGCGGCGCGGTCGTCGCCGCTGGCGGTTTCGCACGCGCTCAAGATCAGGAGTTCGAGCGGGTTTTCGCGCGACGGTCCATATTTGATGTCCGCTTCGAGGGCGTCCATCGTCAGTTGGCCGTCGTAGGCGAGCACGAAAGTTCGGCTGGGATCGCTGCCGAACTGCCCGTGCGAAGCGATGTGCACGATGTTGTATCGCCCGCTTTTCAGCTCGGTCTCGAACTGCGAGCGAGTAAAGGCGTTATTTAGCAACACGTCGCCACCCTCGATGGCGTGCACCGCAGCAACCTCGCGCGGGACATTTGGCAAGCGGGCATAGCCCTCGACGCTCTGCGAAATCCCGAGGATGAGGGCCGTGCCGGCGGCAGCGGCGAGCGGTTTCGGTTCGACGAGCTTGAGGCTGGGCGCGATCGCGGTCGCGTACCGGCTGATCAGAAAATTGGTCCCGTCATTGAGCGCGGCAAACGGGACGACCCGCAGCACTTCGTCGGGGACGATGACCAAGGTGTCGACGTGCTGGGCGGTCAGCAGCGGCTCGATCGGGCGAATGATCTGGTCGTAGAGCTGCCGGGCGGGAACCAGATATTCGTTCGTCTCCCGCTTCTCCAGCAGGTCGCGGAAGTTCCGCACCTCATGGCGCAGGCTCGCCTCCGGGACGGCGATCGTGAATTGCCGATCTTCGTTGCCGATGCTAACGAGCAGCTCCAGCCGATCCGGCAGCGAAATCGGATAAAGGACCGCAGTCCCCGAAGCGATGCTTTCGATCGATCGCTGTTTCGCCTCGAAGCTGGCAACGCAGGAATCGCGAAAATAGTCCTGAAGCTCGGTCTCCTTCAGCCTTTCGACGGTATCGCGGGCCTCCCGGATCAGCGTGGGCGCCTCGACCGCGTCGTGCGATGCCCGGCGCAGCAGCAAATCGGTGAATTCGAGATAGAGCGGGCCGAAGGTGGTTCGGTAGGACGAGCGCCCGTCACGATATTCGACCGGAATGTCCTGACGCACGGATTGCAACTCGGCGACGGCGCGGCGATAGCTCGCCAATGCGAGATCGGCCTGGCCGCGCCTGTGGGCGAGGCGCGCCCGCTGCCAATCCCAACGGAACGATAATTCGGGGGCCGAGGCCTGCTGGGCCGCGAACGCGGCCCGTTGGGTCAGGGACGCGGCGTCGTCGAGTCTGCCTGTCCGCTCGGAGAGATGGCCGAGGCTACCCTCGGCGAGCGAGGAAAGTTTGGAATTGCGCAACGTATCGGCCATCGCCACCGCGGCGCGGAAGGCGCGTTCGGCGACCGCCTGCTCGTCGGCGGGAATTTCGCCCTGACGCTCGAACACCGCCGATCCGGCGGAAACCAGGGCCATCCCGTTGGCATACGAAGGCGGCAGGCTGCTGAGCGCGTCGACCGCTTGCGTCAGCAGCGCGACCGCGCGCGCCATGTCGTTGCCGCCCAAAGCGAGACGCGCGGCGTTGGTCTCGGCGGTGGCGGCGAGTGCCGCGTCGCGGGTCGCTTGGGCGCTGGAAATTGCATCGGCATAGGCGCTCGCAGCTTCGGCCGGTCGCCCTGTCTCGGCGTAAAGGTTGCCGAGATCGTTCTCGCTCGCAGCGAGGATGGTATTGTCGTGCAAACGCGCCGCGAGATCGCGGCTGCGTTTGAGCAGCGGCTCGGCAACTTCGGGCTGCCTGGTCATGAAGGCGAGATTGCCCAACGCTCCGCTCGACGCCGCGATCAGCGCCTGGTCGCCGCCCTGCTCGGCCTTCGCCAGCGCCCCCTGCAGGTCGCTGTTCGCGTCGCGGTAATAACCCTCGAGCCGGTAGACCTCGCCACGCCTGGCGAGAGCTTGCGCCTCGAGATCGGCGTCGCCGCTCTGGCGGCACAGGCGGATCGCCTCCGACCAATGCTGCGTCGCCGCGACGATGTCGCCGGCCCGAAACGCCGCCGTGCCGCGACCGATGTAATCGAGTTCGGCGGCGCGGCCCGCCGCAACCTGCGCCGCCGCTGACCCAATGCCGAAGACCGATGCCGCGAACAGCGCCGCCCACAAGCGAATGGCGTTCATTTCTCGGTCATCACGATCACCGACCCTGATTCTCCGGCAGCGAAGCGCTGACAATGGAAGCTGACGCATGGGTCGTCGGGGTAGTCGCGGCCCAGCGCGGCGAACAGCTCGGCAGCCTGCGGAAGCCCCGCCCTTAATGCTCGAAACGCAGCCTCGTAGCGGTCCAGCCGGTCGCTCGCCCGATCCGTCGCGGCGAGCGGTTCGAATACATCAGTCCCCCCGTGGCGGCCCTTGACCACGAACGTCCCGATCGGGCGAAAGCGGTGACGCTTCGCCCTGCCAACAGTCTCTCCGGAAACGCAGATTCGAGAGCCGATCGTCTTGTTGAGTCCTTCGAGCCTCGACCCGGTGTTCAGCATATCGCCGAGGGCAGAATATTTCAGCCGCGAGCGGGTGCCGACATTGCCGACGATTGCTTCGCCGCTATGAACGCCGATTCGCGTGTGGCCAAAATCGACGCCGCGGGCCTTCTGCTCGGCGCTGAAGCGCGAAGCGAACTCGTCGACGCCCAACGCGGCGCTGACCGCCCGATCGGCATGATCCGGCTGCTCGAGCGGTGCGTTAAAAAAAGCGAGCACCGCGTCGCCGATGAATTCGTTGACCATCCCGCCCTGCTCAAAGATCGCGCCGCAGACACCATCGAAATAATCGTTGCACAGAGCGGCCAGGAATTCCGGAGCAACGCTCTCGGAGAGCGTGGTAAATCCCGCGACGTCGGTAAATAGCACGGTCAGCTCCCGCCGCTCGCCGCCCAATTTCGGCAATGCATCCGATGCCAGCATCTGCGCAATGACGGTGGGGGGAAGATAATGCTCGAAGCTCTTGCGCAACAGCGCGCGACTGCGGTTGCTGGCGGCATGCATGACCCGGTTAGTCAACCCCGCCGAACCCACCCAGGCGATCGCGGCGGGGAGCGCGGGCAGCAGCAGGGCCGCTCCAAATGCGGCGTAAACAATGCCGGCCAATGCCGCCAACCCGGCCGTCGTGCCGGACACCGCCGGAATCGTCGAAGCAACGCGCATTCCAAGCAGTGCGCCGGCCATCGCCCAGACCCAGATCCACACATCCTCGACCCCGCGTGGAAGGCCGGTCATGACCGGGGCGCCGTCGACGGCTTCGCGGATCAGTTGGTCTGCGACATGAGCGTGGAGCGCTATACCATATATGGGGTCGGCATCGTGGAAGCCGCTATTGAACGGTGTCGCAAACGAATCATTGACGCTCACCGATGTAATCCCAACGATGACCGCGCGACCGCGAACGAATGCTGCGGCGTCGTCTTGGTGAATGATGTCGCCGACGCTTTTGAACGGAAAGGGGTCGGGCCCGCCGCGATAGTCGAGCAGCATCTGATAGCCGCGACTGTCGAGCTGCACATAAGGACCGCGCGTGTCGTCGAGCGGTGCGATCAGCGCCTTTCCGAGCCTTACATCATCGTCGGGGCCGGGTCCTAGTCTGATCCCATCGGGAGCAAGATAGCTCAGCGCCAGAGCCATCCCCATTCCGGTGTAATTGTCGACGCCGTCATCGGCAAACAGCAAACCGCGGCGGACAATATTTCCAGTATCGGGGATCGTGTCGGCGAGCACCGCGCGAGCGGTGCCGCGCAACATCGCGGGCGGGGGGACACCGGGGCTGTGGGTACCCTTGAGCTTGAATGCCCAGACAATGTTCTTGTTTTGGGCGAGAACCGCCGCAAGCCGCTCGGTGCCGGGCGGCTCCGGATGGTCGCGATAGAGGTCGACGCCGATCACGCGCGGCTTCCAGCTGGCGATCCGCTCCAACAGGGTGGCGAGGTCGCCGTCGCGCAATGGCCAATCGAAATGCTCGACATCGGCTTCGGTGCCGCCGACCAGCACGAGGCGGCTGCTCGGCTGATGCCCCGCCCAAGCGACCACCAGCGCGTCGTAGATCTGGATCTCCAAGGGCTGGAGCAGGCCGTAGCTGCGCACCAGGATGACGATCGCGGCAACGATATTTCCGGCGATCAGCGCTTTCAATGCGGCGCTGCGCAGCAGCCGTGCGATGCGGTCGCGAGCCGGGCGAACGCGGCTCGATGCCGCGCTGGCGGTGCCGCTCATCGCTCACCCACAGCGCATCGTCAGATGCACGGTGGTGTGCAGCTCGCTCTCGGCCCCGGTAGTCGCGGCGGCGGCGCGCGGACCGGGTTTGAGGTCGCGGCCGGCGATGTAGAGCGCGGGCAGCGTGACGTCCGGATCCTGCGGCAGACCGCCCCGGCCCGCCTCGACCAGGCTCGATTGCGGCCGGCCGGAGCGGGCGCCGCAACTGTCGCGGGTCAGCGCCACCGCACTGCGCAATTCGCTCGACAGCACCACCAGGGTGCCGTTCAGATCGACCAGCGGACCGTTGATCGTGACCGTCCCGGAGATGCCGAGTTGCGAGGTCGCCGATACGATGCTGTCGGCCGAGGCGATGTACACCCCGGCGTTGATCGTGATGTTGCCGCCATGCCCTTCGACCGCCTGGGCGATGATATCGCTGTGGTTCAGCACGACAAAATCCGGGTCGATGGTGATGTTGCCGCCGTTGCCGGTCTCGCCCTTGACCGAGGTGGTGAGCTCGCTGCTGGTGAGGTAGAGAAAATCCCCGACCGACAGCGTGATGTTGCCGCCGTTGGCGGTCGAGGTCTCGGCCTCGGTGGAGATCGCCGCCCCGTTGTTCATCGTCAGCTTGTAAGCCGAGACGGTGATCGAGCCGGCGTCGCCGCTGCCGGTCGAGCGGGCGGTGATTTGCGGTCCGCGATCGGGCAGCATGATATCCCCGGCGACGGCGACATCGACAGCGCCGCCCGCGCCGGGGCCGGCGGTCGAACTGGCGATCTCGGCCCCGCCTTCGATGGTCAGGCTGTTGGCCGCGACCATGACGTCGCCGCCCGGCCCCGATTGCGGCCCCGTCGCCGAGGCGGCGATTTGGGTGGCGGGGTTGCCCATGCCGTCGAGCACCAGCGCCCCCGGCGTCGTCACGTTAACCGATCCGCCGGCGCCCGTGCCGGCGGTGGTGCTGGCGATCGCCCCGCCCGCCGCGAGCGTGATCTGCGGTGCGCTGGCCCTGACCGAGCCGGCGTTGCCGCGCGCCGTCGCGCTCGCCGAGGCGATAATCCCGCTGCCCGGGTCGCTGACCGTCAGCGGTCCTTGCGCCGCGACCTGCACGGTGCCGCCATTGCCCGCCCCGGCGGTGCTCGATGTCACCTCGGCGCCGCCCGACAAGTTGATTGCACCGCCCGCGGTCAAGGCCACTTCGCCCGCCTGACCGCTCGACCCCGGCAGGGCCGCGGCGGTAATCCCGCTCGCCGCACCGTCGGCAGCGATGCCCGCCAGGGTCACGTCGCCCGCAATCGCGACATCGACAGCGCCGCCATTGCCGGGGCCGGCGGTCGAGCTGGCGATCTGCGCCCCGCCTTCGACCGTCAGATTGCCCGCCGCGGCCGTTACGTTGCCACCCGGCCCCGATTGCGGCCCGGTCGCCGAAGCGGCGATCCCGGTGCCGGGGTTGCCCCTGCCGTCGAGCACCAGCGCTCCGGGCGTCGTCACCATGACCGCCCCGCCCGCGCCGGTTCCCGCTGTAGCGCTCGCCACCTCGGCGCCGGCCGAGATGGTGATCGCGCCGCGGCCGCTGAGGCTCACCGTGCCCGCCTGACCGCTCGACCCGTCGAGCGCCGAGGCGGTGATCCCGCTCGGCCCATCCGCCCCGATGCCGGAGAGGTTGACCGCATCCGCCGCTTGCACCCCGATGTTGCCGCCGTTTCCGGAGCCGGAGGTGAAACTGGCGACAATGCCGCCTCCCGTCATCGCTAGCGGCCCGGTAGCCGCGATAGCGATATCGCCGCCATTGCCGGAGGCCAAGGTGCTGGTCGAAATAAAGCCATTCCCGGTAATCGAGAAGGGCCCGGCAACCGCGATGCCAACGTCGCCGGCATTGCCGGAGGCGGAGGCACTGCTCGAGACCGACCCATTCGCGGTAATCGAGAGCGGCCCGGTAACCGCGATGGAGACGTCGCCTGCATTACCGGACGCAAAGGCGTCAGTCGCAATAAACCCAACATTGGTGATAGAGAGCTCGCCGGCAGCGACGGTCAAATTACCGGCGTTGCCGCTGCTGCCAACCTCGGCATTGGCATCGATCCCGCCACCGTCGAGCGTCAGCGTTCCGGCGACGTTGACCGACGCGTCGCCACCGCGCCCCGGACCGAAGGTGTTAGCATCGATTTCCCCATCATTGGAGATCGAGAGAGTTCCCGCAGCCACCGTCAGGTCGCCGGCATTGCCGCTGCTCCCCGGCCCGGCGATCGCCGAGATGCCTGTCCCTCCGCCATCGATCGACAGCAGCCCCGCCACAGCGACAGCAACCACGCCGCCGGCTCCGGAGCCGAGAGTGCTGCTCGAAATCTGAGCCCTATTCGACACCGAGAGCGACCCGGCGTTTACGGTCAGACTGCCGGCGTTTCCCGTACTTGCGGTATTGGCCGAGATGGTGGACAACCCGTCAATCGATAGAGTGCCGGCGACGTCGACCAGGACACTGCCGCCCGCCCCCGAGCCAAAAGTTGCAGAGGAGATCTGGGCGTCGTTGGCGAGCGAAAGGCTGTTGGCGCTGACTGAAACGTACCCTGCATTTCCCGCGCTGCCGCTATTGGCCTGGGTTGAAATCCCGGTGAAGGTACCGGGGTTTGCTCCGGTGCCATCGATCGACAACCCGCCGGCGACGTCGACCGCGACGCTTCCCGCATCTCCCGCTCCAAAGGTGCTGGCCCGCACCACGCCGCCGGCGAGGATCGTCAGCGCGCCCGGGTCGCTTCCTGTTATCGCGATCGACACGCCCCCTGCCGGTCCCGAACCGGATGCGGCCGTCTCAATATCGCCGCCGGCGATTGTCAGGTGATCCGCGGTGACGGAGACATTTCCGCCACTGCCGATGCCAAAGGTTGTGCCGGCGATCGCACCACCGTTGGCGAGGGTCAACATCGCGGCGGATACGTTGACGCGGCCGGCGTCTCCGGTGCTTGCCGGCAGCGTGCCGGAGGACGCGAGCGCACCGCTTGAAATCGCCCCGCCATCGACGACTGAGAGAGTGCCGGCCTGCACATTCACATCGCCAGCGTTCCCGGTGCTTCCGTACTCGGAATTCGCGGCAATCTCGGTGTCTATGTCGTCGATCGTCCCGGTTCCGTCGACGGTCAGCTGACCGTCGACCATGACAGCAACGCTGCCGCCGTTTCCGGATCCGAACGTGTTGCTGACGATTTCGCCGCTGCTCGCGATCGATAGCGACCCGGTGGTGACGGAAACATTCCCGCCGAGGCCCTGCGCGAAGGTGTCGCTCGATATCGCGCCGCCGTTCGTGATCGAAACCGTATCAGCGGTAATTGAGACGTTTCCCGCGTTGCCGGCGCTTCCGCGATTGGCCTGTGAGGAAATCAGACCGTCGCCCTCGATCGTCAGTCCGCCTGCAACGCTGACGGCGACGCTACCGGCGTTTCCCCGCCCGAAGGTGCTCGCGCGTATCACGCCGTTGGTAAGGATCGTCAGCGCTCCCGGTTGGCTTCCGGTTACGTCGACCGACACGTCTCCGGAGTTCCCGCTGCCGGATGACGCGCTTGAGATCTCACCCGAGCCGGCAATCGTAAGGCTGCCGGCAGTGACTGAGATGCCGCCGCCATTGCCGGCTCCGGAGCTGTCGATCGCGCCGGAATTGCCAATGGACAAAATGCCCGCAGTGACGGTCACCTGACCGGGGTTCCCCTCGGGTCCGAACGCGTCGGTCGAAATCGAGCCGCTGTTGGCGATCGAGAGTGTCCCCGCGTTGACCGTCACCTGGCCGGCGTTCTTCTGTTCGGAATCCGCGCCGATCGCGGTTCGCGCCCCGGCCGCAGCTCCATCGATGCTGAGCAGATCGCCAACCTTAACGGTGACGCTGCCGGCGTCTCCGGTGCTCGCCGGCGAGTCGTTGGAGGCTTCGAGCGCGCTGCTGAAAATCTCGCCGCCGTGGGCGATCGCCAGACCTTGGGCTTTGACGATCACCTCGCCGGCATCTCCCGTGCTCCCTGCCGCGGAGTCCGCGGTAATGCTGGAGTTGTCGACCGTCAGCTGACTATCGGCCTTGATGAAGACTTTGCCACCGGATGCTGATCCGTAGGTGTCGCTCGAAATCGAGCTGTGGTCGACGACGGATATCGCTCCAGCTTTGACGGTGACTTTCCCTGCATTTCCCCCGGAATAGGTATCGGCGAAAACAAGGCTCGCGTCCGTGATCGACAGCATCCCCGATACCTTGATCGCGATATCACCGCTGTTTCCTGCCCCGTTGGGGTTTCCAAAACCAAAGTTGGTACTGACCAGCAGTGCGTTATTGCTCAGGGTCAAGGCCCCGGCGGTGAGAGTCACATTACCCGCGCTTTTGGTCCCTGCGGTGAGCGAGCCGTAAAATGAGCCGTTTTCGATTGTGGCGGGGCCGCCGACCTTGACCGAGAGGTCTCCGGCATTGCCGACGGCAGATGCCATCGTGTAAAGGGATGCCCCAGTGTCGATGGTGAGGGAGCCGCCGACTGATATGGCGACGGCGCCCCCCGTGGTCGTGCCGGAACTCTCCGCAAGCACGTTCGTGCCGTTCCGAAGCGTCAGCTGCCCGGCGGTAATGGTGATCGATCCGCCGCCGGCGGCGCCCGTCTGCGTCTGCACCGTGCTGGCGTCGGCCAAAATCACGCCAGCGGGGGCGGTAGCAATGCTCACCGCCGCGGCGCCGCCGCTTCCCATCGCCAACGAGTGCACATTGGCGCCGTTGCTCAATGTAACATTGCTGTCATCTTGCAGCGCGATCTGCCCGCCTGCGCCCGAACCGTAATTGTCGGCGTTGATCTCGCTGGCGTCGATCGTCAAGGCCCCGGAACGGATGAAGACGCTGCCGCCGGCGCCGATCCCGTTGCGATTGCTGACATCGAGCATCGAGCCGCCGCCGATGTTAACCGGGCCGAAGCTGGTCACCGTCAAGGCGGCGGTGTTGCGCGGATCGACCGGAACCTCGCCGGCCCCGGCGACGCTCGCTACATGGATCGTTCCCGCGGGAGCAGAGAGGCTGGCGCCGTTTTCGATTGTCACCGGCGGGCCGCCAACCAGCCCGAGGGTGCCCGGCACTGGCCCCAGAGTGCTGCCGTTGACCGTGATCCTGGCCGGCGTCGCCGTCAAAAAACCGAAGGCCGAGGGCGGTGCCGCACTCAAGGTGCTGCCGCTGGGATTGGTTGCCTGGAACCGCGCGCCGTCGGCCATTTTGAGATAGTCGGCGGTCGAAGCGTGGAAGCTGCCCGAGACGTTGACCGTCGCGTGCGACCCAAAGATGATTCCGCTCGGGTTGATCAGAAAGAGGTTGGCCCCTTTGATCGTGGACTGGATCGCGCCGTCGATCGACGACTGCTTGCCCCCGGTCACCCGGCCGATGACGTTGTTGACGCTCGCCGGGCCGCTGAACGTCGCGGTCTCGTCGCTTAGCAGCCCGAAGATCTTGAAACTCTGAAAAAGGTTTGGGCCTTTCTGGGTGCCGAGGGAGGCGGGGATCTGATAGTGAGGCCCGGCGAGCATCCGCGCAGGCCCGAGCGACCCATCGGTCGCGATACTGGCGTTTCCCGCGGCCGCCGCGGCTCGCGGCACAACGGCAAGCCAGCAGGCCGCGGCAAGGGCGAACGAAACTTTACCCGGCAACCCCATGGGAGAATGTTCCCCCAAGTTTGATCGTTTGACTATGCGGGACGCGATTGCTCTTGTCCAGGTAAGCGCAACCGCCGCCCGAGGGTATCGACGAACGCGCGGATCCTAGTGCTCTGACGCATTCATTAGAGTCACAAGAGCCCGGGATTGTCCGATACCGGGCTTATGGCTCAGACGGTATGTGTGATTGTCGACGATTTGGACCGGGTTCGGCTGCAAGCGATTGTGGCCGACCGCAACCCGCCGCAAAAGCATGGGCAGCGGGCGCGGATCGTGCTGGCTTCGGCCGGCCGCGGACCGGCGCAGCGGGTTGCCCAGAGCATCGGTGTCAGCCGGCCGACGGTGTGGCGTTGGCAACAGCGCTTCGCCGAAGCGGGGGTCGAGGGTCTGTTGCGCGATCGGACCCGCAAGCCTGGCAAGGCGCCGATCGCAGCCGATAAAGCGGTCCAGGTGGTGGCGCTGACCGGCACCACGCCGCCGCACCCGGCGACCCATTGGACCGGCCGGGCGGTGGCCCAGGCGATGGATCTGTCGCTGCGCTCGGTGCAGCGCATTTGGCAGGCGCATCAGTTGCACCCGCACCGGTGGCGCCCCTTCAAGCGGCCGCGCGACCCGGCCTGTGCCACCAAGCTTGCCGACATCGGTGGCGCTGGACGGGCCCAAGATGCACGCCAATGCGAGCCGGCACAGTGCGCTGTCTTATGAGCATGCGGGCAAGCTGGCGGCGCAGCTGAAGGCCGAGGCGGCGGTACTGCTGGCCACGGCCGAGGCGGCGGTACTGCTGGCCACGGCCGAGGGCGGATATTCCGGACGGGGTGTCGGTCATTCGACCGCGATGAAGCAAAACGCCACCGAATCATATGTCGCGCGCTCCAGCTTCCGGCTCGAAAACACCCCCGTCGCATCGCCGTGAACCAACAGCCCCAGCCGCATCGCCGGGTGATACGACCCCGAGCCCGACCCGCGAATAGCTGCCGATCAGCGCTCGCAGATCCACTCCGTCGATCACCTCCACCACAAACCGCGCCAAATGCCGTTCAGGCAGCCACTCGTCTGCCGACGGCGGCAGCAGAAATCCCGTCTGCCGATCCACCTCGCGAAAGCTGCTCATCCCCCACCCGCCCTGGTACACATCCCCGACCAATCTACCACATCATGGGTCCGCTCCACTCAAGTCCGACAGCCTGCTAGGAATTACCACGTCGTCATCCTGCGAACGCGGATAGCTACAGACTCACCCGATACCCTGGCTGCCGCCGTGGCTGAGGCCAACAACGCGATACTTGTAACATTCGATCCTGATTTCAGCGCTGGCGAGCAGGATTGGGATCGGGCGGAGCAGATTTGCAAGGCTCAGCCTGATCCGCTTCGAGAAGTGTCGTGAATCTCAGGCGGCGACGCGAATGCAAGCGGCGCTTTCGCCGATCGAACACGAATGGGCGATTGGGGAGGAACGCCGGGACCGACGGCTATTTGTCGTCATCACCAGCCAAACCATCCGTACTCACCGCTGATCTGCGCCGACAGATCAGACCTAGCGAAGTTTGCCGGCGGCATCGCGGTCAGCGGCGGCCGAACAGGCGCTCGATATCGGCGAGGTCGAGGGCGATGTAGGTCGGGCGACCGTGATTGCACTGGCCGCTGTTGGGGGTCGCCTCCATCTGGCGCAAGAGCGCGTCCATCTCGACGGGCGTGAGGCGCCGGCCGGCGCGCACGCTGGTATGGCAGGCCAGGGTGCCGCAGACGGTCTCAACCCGCTCTTTCAGCGACAGGGCAGCGCCCCATTCGGCGAGCTCGTCGGCGAGGTCATGCACCAGTGCGGCGACATCGAGCCCCGGCAACATCGCCGGGATCTCGCGCACGACGACAGCGCCGGGGCCGAACGCTTCGAGGACGAGACCGAATTCGGCGAGCTCCTCAGCACGCCCGGCGAGCCGCGCCGCCGACGCCTCGTCGAGTTCGACGATCTCGGGCAGCAACAGGGTCTGGCGCGCGACGCCGTGGGTCGCGAGCGCTTGCTTGATCCGTTCATGAACGAGCCGCTCGTGCGCCGCGTGCTGGTCGACAAGGACGATGCCGGTCGCGGTCTCGGCGAGGATGTAGGTGGCGTGGAGTTGCGCCCGTGCTGAGCCGAGCGGGGCGTCGGGCGAGGGTGGTGCGTTTTCGACCGGCGACATCGGCGACGCCGGGGCGAGATAGGCGTTGCCAGCCTCGGCCAACGCCAATGACGCCGAGGGCGGCGGAAAGGCAAAGTGCCCCACGCCCGCCGCATGACGCGCGAGCCCTCCGCCCGCCGGGCGAAACGCGCCGAGGGCCGCGGCGGCGACCGTCGTCGAGGCGCGATGGCCGGCGGCGGCAAGCGCATTGCGCAACGCGCCAACGATCAGCCCGCGCACCAACGCCGCGTCGCGAAAGCGGATTTCGGCCTTGGCCGGGTGGACGTTGACGTCGATCTCTTGCGCCGGCCCGTCGAGAAACAACGCCACGATCGGATGGCGGTCGCGTGCCAAGACGTCCTGGTAGGCGCCGCGCACCGCGCCCGCGAGCAGTTTGTCGCGCACCGGGCGCCCGTTGACGACGAGATACTGGTCGCGCGGCAAGGCCCGGTTCAATGTCGGCAGACCGGCGAGCCCGGCAAGCCGAAACCCGGCGCGCTCGGCGTCGATCAGCATCGCGTTCTGGGCGAAATCCCGGCCGAGCAATTGGGCGAGCCGCGCCGCCCGGTCCTCGGCAGCCGGCAGGCGCAACAGGCTGCGCTCGTCGTCGCCGGTCGCGAAAAAGGCGATCGCGGGGTAGGCCATCGCCAGGCGTCGCACCATGGCGACCGCGAGTTCGCGCTCGGTGCGCAGGGTCTTGAGAAATTTGAGCCGAGCCGGGGTCGCAAAAAACAGGTCGCGCACCTCGACCCGCGTGCCAAACCCGGCCGCGGCCGGCCGCGGGGCGCTCTTGCGGCCGGCTTCGACCATGATCTCCCAGGCATTCCCGGCCGTGGGCGGGCGCGAGACGAGGCGCAGCCGGCTGACCGCAGCGATCGACGGCAATGCCTCGCCGCGAAACCCCAACGCCCTGATATGCAACAAATCGTCGTCGGGCAGTTTCGAGGTGCAGTGGCGCTCGACCGCCAACGACAATTCGTCAGCGCTCATGCCGCCGCCGTCATCGGCGACCGCGATCAATGTCTCGCCGCCATCATGCAGGGTCACCTCGACGCGCGCGGCGCCGGCGTCGATCGCATTTTCGACCAGTTCCTTGACCGCCCCCGCCGGGCGCTCGACGACCTCGCCGGCGGCGATGCGGTTGACCAGGACCGGCGGCAACAGGCGGATCGTCATCGCCGGAACTTAGCCGATCGCCGCCCGGCGGACGATCAAAGTTTGGCCGCCAAAGTTTGGCCGCCAAGACGATGACCGCGGGCGCAGCCCTTGTCAGCCGGCCGTCGCCCCAGCGATCGCCCGCGGCTGATGCGCCGCCGCGGTCGCGGCGATTGCCAAGAATGCGACGGCGGCGCCGGCGATCATGTCGATCAGGTAATGCCCGCCGTAGCTCGGAATCGAGAACAGCATGACGGCGTTGACGAGTGCGACCAGCGGCAATAGCGCCGAGCGGCGGTGCGCCCAGGTCAACAGCACCGCCAGCACCGTGTGATAGGACGGGAACGAGATCAGCCCTTGCAGTTGCGACAGGTCGAACGACAACCGCCCGCCGCCGCGCACTGCCAGCAGAACCTGGATTTCGCGTTCGCGGCCCGGCGCCAGATGACCGAATGCCGGGAACAAGAGGAATATCGCCGTCGTGATCAGCAACGCGACGATATTGTTGAGCAGTAATTCGTAATTGAAATAGTCGAGGTCGCGACAAGAGAACCAGAAAATCGAGACCAGGATCTGCGGAAAGAGGCTCAGATAGCCGAGCCACAGCACGAATCGGAGACCGCGATACGGCGCCAAAAAATTATACCATCGGGTCCAGTCGAAGCCGAGGGCGGCGTCGATCATGGCGAGTGCCGCGTCGCGGGTCGGGCCGCCGCAAGCCGCGGCGAGGTAGATCAGCACCGTGCCGGCGTTGACAAAGCCGAGCCACAACAGGGTCCACTCAGCCGCTCGCGCCAGAGCGGCACTGCGGCCGGAGAAATGATAAAATAGCGCGATCCCGCCCGTGATCCCGAGGGCGAGCGCCAGCGGCGCCCAATGATGGAAGCGCAGCTGCAGTCGCGGACACAGCAAGAGGTCGATGACCGATAACCCGATCACCGCCGCCCAGATAACCAAGAACTGTCGCCGCATGCCGCTCTCCCGAGCGACATCCTCGGGCCGATCGGATTGAGAAACCTTGAACGGGTACTCCGGGGCCGCGCCGGGGCGGCTTGACATCGATGCGACTTGCCGGTGGGGTGAGCGGGGCTAGCAATGGCGGCGAGGCGAGCGCCGCTGTCGTCGCGGAGAAAGGCGCATGACCACGCGCAAGATCGACATCTACAACCATGTCATGCCGCGCGCGGTCGCCGAGCGGATGCGCGAACTGGCGCCCGGCAAGGGCGACATGCTGAAGCG
>DATMKU010000148.1:0-4696 GCA_035570935.1 Allostellaceae bacterium | reverse complement strand
GCGAGACCGTGTTGCGCAGCGGCATGCTGGTGTTTCCGAATTTGACCCAACTCGACCTGACCGGCCCCTATGAGGTGCTGGCCAGGCTGCCCGGCGCCGAGACCCGGCTTTTATGGAAAAATCTCGGCCCGGTACGCTCCGAGCACGGGCTGACGATCCTCCCCGATACGACATTCGGCGATTGCCCGCCGCTCGATCTCGTCCTCGTGCCGGGCGGCGCCGGCATCAACCCGTTGCTCGAAGACGCGGAGGTGCTGATGTTTCTGCGCCATGCCGCCGCATCGGCGCGCTACGTCGTCGGCATCTGCACCGGCTCGCTAGTGCTGGGCGCGGCCGGCCTGTTGCGCGGCAAACGGGCCGGCACCCACTGGATGTCGCGCGATCTGTTGCGCGCTTTCGGCGCCGAACCTGTCGCCGAACGCGTCGTCGTCGACGGCAATCTGTTCACCGGCGGCGGGGTCACCGCCGGGATCGACGTGGCGCTCGCCGTCGCCGCCGAGATCGCCGGCCGAGCTGCGGCGGAAGCGATCCAGCTCGCGATCGAATACGATCCCATGCCGCCCTTTGCTTCGGGCTCGCCCGAGCAGGCCGACCCGGCGGTCCTCGCCCAGGCGCTCGACCGGGCCCAAGCCCGGCAGCGCGACCGCGCCGAACGGGTGGCGCGCGCGGCACAGGCGCTCGGCTGATCGCGCGGACCTTGCCGAGCGAGTGGCGCGGGGTTGCTTGCCACGGGCATGGCTTGTGCATAGCCTCGGCGGCATATGGGCAGGGGGGCGGCATGAAGAGCATCACCGTCGATTATACGAAGCGTCTCGCCGAGGAAGCACATAAGGGCCACAACCGCTGGCACGAGGCGATCCCTCCGGTGGTCGAAGCCGCCCTCGGCGAGGAAGTCGAGATCCACACCCGCGACGCCTTCGACGGCCAGATCACGCCGGCAACGACGGCGCCCGACCTGCTTCATTGCGACCTCAACCTCGTCCACCCGCTGACCGGGCCGGTTTATGTCGCCGGCGCCCAACCGGGCGATCTGCTCGAGGTCGAGATCCGCGACATGAAGCCGGCGGCCTTCGCCTACACCGTGCAAGTGCCGGGCTTCGGCTTTCTGCGCGACGCCTTCCCCGACCCGTATATCGCCAAATGGGCGATCAAGGACGGCTTTGCCGAGTCGGCCGACCTGCCCGATGTGCGCATCCCGGACGGCTCGTTTGTCGGGGTCATCGGCGTCGCGCCCTCAAAGGAATTGCGCGAAAAGGTGCAGCGCCGCGAAGCCGAGCTTGCGGCGCGCGGCGGCGTGGCGTTGCCGCCCGAGGCCAAGGGTGCGGTGCCGGCGGCGGAGCCGATCGCGTCAGAGGCATTGCGCACGATCCCGCCGCGCGAAAACGGCGGCAACATGGACATCAAGCAGCTGAGCCGGGGGGCGCGGCTGCTATTGCCGGTGTTTGTCGACGGCGCCTTGTTTTCGGTCGGCGACGCGCATTTCGCGCAGGGCGACGGCGAGGCCTGCGGCACCGCGATCGAAATGTCCGGCTCGATCCTGGTCCGCTTTTCGCTGCACAAAGGGGAGGCCCAGCGCCGCGGCATCCGCTTCCCGCGCTTTTCCCGCAACGACTATTATTTCCCGCCCGAACTCGCCGCCCCCAAGCGTTTCCTGGCCACGACCGGCATGTCGGTCCATCCCGACGGCACCAACGAGAGCGAGGACACGACGCTGAGCGCGAAGAACGCATTGCTGTCGATGATCGATTTGTTGGTCGAGCGCGGCTGGACCCGGCAGCAGGCCTATGCGATCTGCAGCGTCGCGGTCGACCTCAAGATCAGCGAGCTGGTCGACGTACCGAACATGGTTGTCAGCGCCTTTCTGCCGCTCGACATCTTCGGCAGGGACAACGCGGCTCGATAAGGACCACGCTAACCCAAATACTCATCCGTCATTCCCGCGAAAGCGGGAACCCAGGGCAGCGCTTCGGCGGTTACCCTGGACCCCCGCTTTTCGCGGGGGCGACGGAGATGTGCTGGCCGTTTGCCTGAGGAATACTTCGATACACGAGAGGAAGGATTTATGAACAGTAGAGCAGGAACGGAACGGCGGCGGCTCGGCAAAGGCGGGCCGGAGGTGTCGGCGATCGGGCTTGGCTGCATGTCGCTGTCCGGCGTCTACGGCAAAAGCGACGATACGGCCGGGGTGGCATTGATCCATCGCGCGATCGAACGCGGCGTCGATCATTTCGACAGCTCGGACATGTATGGCTGGGGCCAGAATGAGGAATTACTCGGCCGGGCGTTGAAGGGCCGCCGCGAGGGCATCGTCATCGCCAGCAAATTCGGCCAGACGCGGCGGCCGGGCGGCGCCAACGGGGTCGACGGCAGCCCCGCCTACATCGCCCAGGCCTGCGAGGCGAGCCTGAAGCGGCTCGGCGTCGATGTCATCGATCTTTATTACCAGCACCGCGTCGACCCGGCGGTGCCGGTCGAGGACACGGTGGGTGCTATGGCGCGGCTCGTCGAAGCGGGCAAGGTGCGCTTTCTTGGGCTGTGCGAAGCGCGGCCGGAGCGCATCCGCCGCGCCCACGCGACCCATCCGCTCGCCGCGGTGCAAAGCGAATTTTCGCTGCTCTACCGCGAGGAGGCGACCGAAACCCGCGAACTGACCCGCGACCTCGGCATCGCCTTTTTCGCCTACGCGCCGCTCGGCCGCGGGCTGCTGACCGGGGACATCCCCGATTTCGACAACCTTGCCGAGGGCGACACCCGCGGCCGCCATCCGCGCTTTATCGGCGACAATTTCGCCAAGAACCGCGCGCTCGTCGGACAGATCGAGGGGATCGCGCGAGACAAGAACTGTACGCCGGCGCAACTGGTGCTGGCCTGGCTGTTGGCGCAAGGCCCGGACGTGATCCCGATCCCCGGCACCAAGCGCCTCGACCGCCTCGAAGAGAACCTCGGCGCCCTGTCCGTCAAGCTGACCCCGGCGGATGCGGACCATATCTCGGCCGCGATCCCGATCGGCGCCGCCGCCGGCACCCGCTACCCCGAAGGCGGCATGCGCGGCGTGTATATCTGACCCCGAAGTCAACTCCGCGCTGGATTGGGTCGGTGCGCTCGCAATGACGGACTGAACCTCGTCAGTGATAGGAGCCGCAGGCGATGCGGCAATCCCGAGCGGATCGAGCCTGCACCAAGATCATTCTCAGCGCAGGTCGACGATCTCGATCCAGTTGGGCATTTTGCCCATTGGGTATTGCTTGACAGGCGTCAGCGCGCCCGATTGCGGGTCGATGCGGTAGACGGTCATCGCGTTCGAATCGAGCCCGACCGACAACAGGAACCGACCGCGCGGGTCGATGTTGAAGCCGCGCGGCGTCTGTTCGGTCGGCCAGTGCCCGATCGGCGACAGGGTGCCCTTGTCGGGGTCGATATGGTAGCCGGCTAGGGTGCTCGTCTTGCGCTCGCTGCCGTAGAGAAAACGGCCGTCTGGCGTTACGTGCAGATCGGCGGCGGCGGGCTGCGCGGTGAAACCGGCGGGCCGGGCATCGACGAACTGCAATTCGGTCAATGTCCCCGTCGCGGGGTCGATCGCGTAAGTCCCGATCGTGGCGGTGGTCTCGGTGATCAGGTACAGGAAACGCCGGTTGGGGTGCAGCGCCATGTGCCGCGGCCCGGCGCCGGGCTTGGTGTGGACCTCGCCCGGCCCATTCGGCGACAGGGTGCCAGCGGCGGGCTCGAATTTCCACTCCATGACGATGTCGCCGCCGAGGCTCGTCGCGTAGCAATATTTGTTTTCCGCATCGACCAGGATGCAGTGCGATTTGGGGCGGTTCGGAACGATCTGGGTGGTCTTCTCGACAATATGGCCGTCGGCGTCGATCGGGTTGATCGTCAGCTTGTTGCCGGGATACGACGCGGCAAGCAGAAACCGCCCGGTGCGGTCGGTATTGATATACGCCATGCTGTCGGCGAGCGGCGTGGTCGCGACATGGGCGAGCCGCCCCGTCGCGTGGTCGATCGCAAAACTCGACGCCGGGAAGTCATCGCTGCGCAACGCGGCGAAGATGAAACGGCGATCAGGCGTCACCGCCATCGGCATGCTGGCGGGCGACGGCTTGTCGGTACCAGGAACCGCGACCTTGTCGATCATCGTCAGCTCGCCGCTGTCGCGGTTCATCGCGAAGACGCCGATCTCCTTGCTCCCGGCATTCGACACATAGACCACCGTATCCGGGGTCGTGTCCGCCATCGCTCTGCGTCCAGCGAGCAGGGCGCTCGGCAACGCCGCGCCGCCGAGCCCGAGCGCCAGGATCCGCCGTCGCGTCCACCGTCCTCTCGTCATCGTTTCCTCCGATCAGTTTTTGTTGTAACCGAAGCGGCCGACGGCCGGCCGGCATCGGATTTGTTCAAAGCCGACTATGTTTAGGCGGGGGTGGCCAGCCCGCCCGAGATTGCTTCGCTACGCCCGCAATGACGCGTTGCGGGGCTTGTCGTTGCGAGAAGCCGTAGGCGACGCGGCTATCCCGATCTCGGCAATGGGTCACCGCAAATCGACGATCTCGATCCAGTTCGGCATTTCGCCGAGCCGGTATTGCCGCACCGCGGCGAGCGCGCCGGTGTCGGGGTCGATCGCCGCGACGCTCATCGCGTTCGAGCTGAGCCCGGCGGCGAGCAAAAAACGGCTGCGCGGGTCGATCGCAAAGCCGCG
>DATMKU010000147.1:0-19192 GCA_035570935.1 Allostellaceae bacterium | reverse complement strand
GCGTTTTTGACGAAATCGATGCCGACATCGAGGCCCGGGCAATTGCCGAAGCCGAAGCCGAGATCGATGCCGGCAAGGGCGTGCCGCACGCCAAGGTGCGGGAGTGGTTGTTGAAACTCGCGAAAGGCGAGATCGTCCCGCCTCCGTGCAAGTAATCTGGTCACCCGCCGCGCTTTGAGAGACCGACCACATCTACCGCTACATCGCGCAGTTCAATCCGCGCGCCGCCGCGGACATGGTCAGGGAGATCTTGGCGGCAGGCGACAGCCTGGAGAGCTTTCCGTATCGCGGCCGAGCCGTACCCGGTACACAGTTGCGCGAAACGGCCTTGGCCTACCCCTACATCATTCGTTATCGGATCGCCGCCGACCATGTGCGGATTTTGCGCGTGCGTCATGGCGCTCGGCGGCCGACGCGACCGTGAAAGATCCTTAAGCCGCCGCTCCCGCCTCCGGACCGATCGATACTGCACGCGGTGCTCCGCCCTCGCTCGACTGTGATGGTCGAGAAGCATAAGACCCGATTGTGGCGAGAAGCCGCAGCTCGGGGCGCCCGCTACAAGATCGCGGCGCTCGTCTGATATGTTGCAGCACAGGGCGGGGAGCGCATTGGAGGCAAGGCCATGGCTCGGATCGCACGCGTGGTGGTGCCGGGTCTACCGCATCACGTCACCCAGCGCGGCAACCCCCGCGAGCCGGTGTTTCTCGGGCCGAGGATTATCAGTTTACCACCGCCTGACCGCGGTGGCGGCGCGTCGCGCGGGCACCGAGATTTATTGCCTGATGCCCAATCATCTCCACCTGATCGCACCAATCCGCGTAATCTCCAAATAGTAAACTGTCATCGCAATCGTAATCCGTGACCCGTCCGAAATAATAAACTGTGACCGTAATCAGTGTTCATGTTCTTTGCGGAATGGCTTACTTATGGCGAAAGCGCAGGATTATAGTCGAGAAGTGTAACGTATCGCATTACGTGTCAAGAATGCATATCATCGATGCGATCGCTGGTGATGGCGGGGCGGCGAGCTTCCGCCAGTGAGTGCGGGTGGCGCATATGGGGTGCTGGTCTGCCGATCGACGCGGGTCGAGGCGGTGGGGAACGCCGCTGTCGCGGGCCGCCTCGGCGAGACGGACGGGATCGGCGAGGGTCATTTTTTGGGCCGACCTGATCGCGGTTGTACCGCGCAATCCCGAGCACCCGTCCGACAGCAGCGGCGGCGATCACATCAGGTGCGCCGGTTTCAGAGAGAAACGGGTGATCCTGTCGCTGCGCCTCGGTCGCGAGATTGCTTCGTCGCGTCGCTCCTATCAATGACCGCCACTGACGGGGTCATTGAGAGCCCACGGGTCGGCGCGGAGCGCCGCCCGAGGATAAACTCCGCGAAGCAATCCCGCTTTGGGGGCACTCGGTACCAATTGTTGCGTTCGCACCATGAGCCGCTATGGTCGGCGCGTGTCCGGGCGCCTCCGAGCCCGATGGCGGCAGCCCATTTTGTGACAAAGGACCAGAAAGGACGAAGCGATGCTCGACGTGCATTTTTGGCCGACGCCGAATGGCAAGAAGGTCACGATCCTGCTCGAGGAATTGGGGCTTAAATACAATCTCGTGCCGTGCAATATCGGGCGCGGCGATCAGTTCAAATCCGAATTTTTGAAGATCAACCCGAACCACCGCATGCCGGTCTTGGTCGATCACGAGCCCAAGGGCGGCGGGGCGCCGATCAGCATTTTCGAATCGGGCGCGATCATGATGTATCTGGCGGAAAAGGAAGACCGGTTTTTTCCGCAGGATGTGCGCGGGAAGTACGACGTGACGCAGTGGGTGATCTGGCAGATGGCAAACCAGGGGCCAAAACTCGGCGAGTGCGGCCATTTCCGCCGCGCCGGGCCCGAGGCAGGCGATCTGACCTATGCCATCCGGCGCTTTACCGACGAGGCCAACCGGCTCTATGGCGTCATGAACAACCGGCTTTACGACCGCCGCTATCTGTGCGGCGACGAATACACGATCGCCGACATGATCAGCTATCCGTGGGCCGTCGGCTGGGAGGCTCAGGGCCAGGACATCGGCGAGTTCAAGTATTTCAAGCGCTGGTTCGACGAGGTCGGCAACCGGCCGGCGGTCAAGCGCGGCATGGAGACCGGCAACGATCTGCGGGTCGATCCCGCCACCCTGACCCCCGAGGAGCGCGAGCGGATGCGCACGATCATGTACAACCAGCGGGCCATCCCGGCCCCGGCGTAAACGCCCCGACCCCGGTTTCGACTTAAAGTTTTATCCGCTCAAGCCGCACCATGTCTCGTCGCCCCCGCGCGATCCCGCGTATCCACGTCTTTGCTTCAGGCGCTGAAAGGCGTGGATGGCCGGGCCAAGCCCGGCCAAGACGAGAGGAGGGACCTACTCCGCACTTTTGCGGCCACAAAATTTTCCCCGAGCTTTCTCTGGAACGGCGGTTTAACAGGATCGGAAGCGCTCTACGTCGAAGTGCTCAGAGGCAGCCGCGCAGCTGCGATGCCCGTGCTGATGCCGCTGCCTGCATGAAGCCGAGATCACCGCCGCCGATGACCAGCCGCACCCCCATCCCAATGTAGCGGCGCAGCAGCGCATCCTCGTAAATCCCGCCGATCCCGGCGAATTTGCCATGCGCCCGGCACGCATCGACGACCGTGCGGTAGGCGTTGACGATCCGCTGGTCTTCGAACCGGCCGGGGATGCCGAGCTCGATCGACAGATCGCTGGTGCCGATCAGCAGCGCGTCGATGCCGGGCACCGCGGCGATCGCGGCGGCGTTTTCGATCGCCCGCGGGGTTTCGAGCATGACGACAACCAGGGTCGCCGCGTCGATCGCCGCGGTGGCGGCCGCGGTGCCGACCGGCGCGTAGCCGAAATGCGGCAGCCCGCCGGCGATCGAGCGGTGTCCGCGCGGCGGATAGCGCAGATGGTCGGCGATTTCGCGCGCTTCCTCGACGGTGTCGACATGGGGCATGACGATGCCGAGCCCGCCACCGTCGAGAATGCGGGTGGCGAGCCAGTGCTGCCCTGCCGGCACCCGCGCGATTGGTGCGATGCCGACGCCGAGCGCGGCGACCGAAATCTGCACGGCGGTGTCGAGATCCATCGAATTGTGTTCGAGGTCGAGAAACAGCCAGTCATAGCCGCACGCCTTCATGATCGGCGCGATGTCGACTGTGCGGCTCTGGCGGATGCCGACGCCGAGCGCCAGCTCTCCGGCGTCGAGGCGATCGCGGGCGGCGTTGCGAAGGACGGGTTCCATGATGGCCTCTCCTTTGGGGCGGACAGCGATCCTACGCCGGTGGGGAGCGGGCGTCATCGGGCCCGAGATGCTTCGGTTCGCCGCGCCGATACGGTAGTTGTAGAAATTATCCGAACAGGGAGGATCGGGCATGGCAAACCAAAACCGCCAGGTCTTGCTGAGACAGCGGCCGAAGGGCATGCCGACGACCGCGGATTTCGAGATCGCCGATATGCCGCTGCCGGACCCGGCCGAGGGCGAGGTGCTGGTGCGCGGGATTTATCTGTCGCTCGATCCCTATATGCGCGGCCGGATCAGCGGCGCCCGCTCCTATGCCAAGCCGGTCGAAATCGGCGCCGTTATGGAGGGCCGGGTGGTCGGCGAAGTCCAGCACTCGCGCGACCCGTCCTTCAGCGCCGGCGACTATGTCTACGGCGGATATGGATGGCAGTCGTACTGCGCGGTTCCGGGCAAGAGCCTGATAAAACTCGATCCGGCCGAGGCGCCGCTGTCGACAGCCCTGGGCGTGCTGGGCATGCCGGGACTGACCGCCTATGTCGGGTTGAGCGAGATCGGCCGGCCGCAACCGGGCGAAACCGTCGTCGTCTCGGCGGCCTCGGGGGCGGTGGGTGCGGTCGCCGGCCAGCTTGCCAAGCGCGCCGGTGCGCGTGTCGTCGGCATTGCCGGCGGCATCGACAAATGCCGCTATGTCGAAACCGAGCTCGGTTTCGACGCCTGCATCGACCACCGCGCCGGCGATCTCGGCGGCGCGCTCGACCAGGCCTGCCCAAACGGCATCGACGTCTATTTCGAGAATGTCGGGGGTGCGGTGCAGCAGGCGGTGTTTCCGCGGCTCAACGATTTCGCCCGGATGATCATGTGCGGCATGGTCTCCGAATACAACGACGTCGAGCCGCGCCCCGGTCCCAACCTGACGGCCGCGGTGCGCAAGCGATTTAAGATTCAAGGCTTTATCGTCAGCGACCACTGGCAGCGCTGGAGCGAATACCGGGCGATGGCGGCGCCGCTGGTCAGGAGCGGCGCGCTGCGCTACCGCGAGGACATCGTCGACGGGCTCGACAACGCGCCGGCGGCCTTTATCGGCCTGTTGCAGGGCCGCAATTTCGGCAAATTGCTGGTCAGGCTCGGCGCCGA
This sequence comes from Allostellaceae bacterium, assembly GCA_035570935.1. GTDB lineage: Bacteria > Pseudomonadota > Alphaproteobacteria > ATCC43930 > CGMCC-115725 > AP-15. Next base: position 14,781 of record DATMKU010000147.1, on the reverse strand, counting down.
CCCGACCCGCCGTGAAAGAACGACATAATGGCCGACATCAACCTATCGCAGGAAGAGGCTGATGCTCTGCTCGGAATGGAGAAGCACCGTGTCAATGAGGATCGCAGCGATTTTCCCATGCGTGGGGAATCGGTAACTTTACCGCTGCAATCCGCCGACAAGCGAGAACAATTCCTGCTCGACCTTAGCCGCGGCCGCATCGACCTGCGCAAAGTGAAGATGCAAAACCGAGGGCGACTGGTCGTAGTGCTTGTCCGGCTCGATTTAAGCGGTGCGCCTCACCGTAACCCAGACGATACGGAGATTGCGGCACCGCACCTGCACATCTATCGCGAAGGCTTTGGCGATAAGTGGGCGATACCGCTTCCCGCAGATCAGTTCCGCAGTCCGGCGGAAGTGTGGACAACATTCGAAGATTTTCTGCGGTTCTGCAATATAACGTGCACGCCTTATGTCGATCGGGGGTTATTTCCATGATCGACGAAATCAACCGACTGTTAAACGACTATGTCGCTTGGCTGAAGGATAAGACCGTTTTGCGGCGGATCGACGCCGACTGGGTTGAAATTACAACCCCGTATCTCGACCGCCACAACGACTACGTGCAAATATATGCAAGGAAAATCAATGGCGGATTTATCCTGACCGACGATGGCTATACGATCGACGATCTGGAACAGAATGGTTGCAGGCTGGAAAGCTCCAAGCGCCAAGATTTACTGAAGATGACCCTGAACGGGTTTGGCATAAAGCTTGACGGCAAGGCTTTGGAGGTTCGCGCGACCCCGGAGAATTTCGCTCTCCGCAAGCACAACCTTGTGCAGGCGGTTCTGGCCGTCAACGACATGTTCTGTCTGGCCGTGCCGATGGTGGCGAGCCTCTTTTATGAGGATGTGGTCTCATGGCTCGATCTGCACGAGATCCGCTACACACCTAAAGTGAAATTCACGGGCAAAACCGGCTACGATCATCTCTTCGACTTCGTAGTCCCCAAATCGCGACAGCAACCAGAGCGCATAATCCAGACCGTCAATCGACCGAACCGCGAAACGTCGCAGGTGATTGCGTTTTCGTGGATCGATACGAGGGAGGTGCGCCCGGCGGACTCTCGGGCCTATGCGTTACTGAATGATTCGGAGCAGACGGTCTCCCAAGCAGTGCTTGACGCGCTCTCGAACTATGAGGTGCATCCTGTTCCATGGAGTAAACGCGAAAGCGTTCGCGAGGAGCTGGCGGCATAAGCGTGCCTCGTGCCGGTAGAGCAATCTCCGAGGGAAGGATCACGCTAATACCGATGAGAGGCGCACAGACAGGGAGACACAGGGATGGCGGTGCAGGCGATCGGGCAGGCGGTGCGGCGCGAGGAGGATTGGCGCTTGCTGCGCGGCAGAGGCCGCTATGTCGATGACGCCGGCCAGCCCGGTGATGCGCGCGGCTATGTGCTGCGCTCGCCGCATGCCCATGCGCGCCTTCGCCAAATCGATGTCGCCGATGCCCAGGCCGCACCCGGCGTCCTGGCGGTGCTGACCGGAGGCGATCTGCGCCGCCGCGGGCTCGGAACCCTAATGCCGGGCGTCCCGCGCCGACGCCGCAACGGGGCGCCGGCCTTTGTCTGTCCGCAGCCGCTGCTCGCCCAGGAACGGGTGCGCTATGTCGGCGACCCGGTCGCGTTTATCGTCGCCGACACGATCGACCAGGCAAAAGACGCAGCCGAGCTGATCGAAATCGACTACGAGGTTTTGCCCGCGGTGGTCACCGCGGCGGCGGCGCTCACCTCCGGCGCGCCAACGGTGTGGGACGACAACCCGGGCAACGAAGCCTTTTTCCATGAGATCGGCGACAAGGCGGCGGTTGACGCGGCGTTCGCCCGTGCCGATCGCATTGTGCGCGACCAAATCCACATCAACCGGGTCACCGCAAACTCGATGGAGCCGCGCGGCTGCGTCGCCGAATACGACCGCGAAGAGGACCGTTATACGATCCGCTGCACGATCCAGTCGGTGCACGGCACTCGCGCCGCACTCGCCGACCGCATCTTCAAATTGCCGCAGCATCAGATTCGGGTGGTTTGCGACAATATGGGCGGCGGCTTTGGCATGAAAGGCGGCTGCTATCCCGAGTACGCGCTGTCCTTGTGGGCGGCCGAGATCACCGGGCGCCGGGTGCGCTGGATCGCCGAGCGCGGCGAGGGGCTCGCCAGCGACGAGCAAGGCCGCGGCAGCGTGGTCGAGACCGCGCTGGCGCTCGACAAGGACGGCCGGTTTCTCGCGTTGCGCGCCCGCTGGCGGGCAGCGATCGGCGCCTATTATTCGACCGACCGGCCAACGATTCCACTGACGATCGGCCTTGCCTGCCTCGTCAACACCTACGGCATCCCGGCCGTGCACGCCCGCGTCACAGCGGCGCTGACCAACACGATGACGATCGCCCCCTACCGCGGCGGCAGCCGGCCTGAGCCGATCTATGTGACCGAAACCATCATCGACAAGGCGGCGCGCGAACTCGGCATCTCGCCCGCGGAATTGCGCCGCCGCAACACGATCCCGGCGAGTGCCATGCCGTTCACGACGGCACTCCAGCAGACCTATGATTCGGGCGATTTCGTCAAAAACCTCGATGATTGCCTGGCTCTCGCCGGCTATCGCGACGGACCGGCGCGGCGCGAGGCCGCCAGAAAGCGCGGCTGGCTGTTGGGGATCGGGCTCGCGACCGCATGCGCCGCGACCGGCGGGCGCGATTATGAGCACGCCGAGATCCGCTTCGACCCGCCGGGCGGCGTCGTGCTGATGACCGGCAGCATGGATCACGGCCAGGGCCACGGCACGACCTTCAAGCAGGTCCTCTCCGAAAAGCTCGGCATCGACGCCGATTTGATCCGCTATCGCTATGGCGACAGCGATATGGTGACGATGGGCATCGGCACCTTCGGGTCGCGCTCGGCGCAGCTCGCCGGCTCGGCGATCGTCGTTGCCGCGGACAGACTGATCGACAAGGGCCGCCGGATCGCGGGTCACATGATGGAGGCGGCAACCGGCGACATCGTGTTCGAAAACGGCCGCTTTGCGATTGCCGGCACCGACCGTTCGGTCGGCCTCGCCGAGGTCGCACGCCGGTCGTTCGATTCCGGGTTTTTGCCAAACGACATCGAGGCAGGCTTTACCGAGCGGGCGAATTACGGCCCCGCCGGGTCGGCGACGTTTCCGAGCGGCGCGCATATTTGCGAGGTCGAGATCGACGAGGAAACCGGCGCCGTCACGCTCGCTCGCTACACCGCGGTCGATGATGTCGGGCGGGTCTTGAACCCGCTGTTATGCGAGGGGCAGATCCACGGCGGGATCGTCCAGGGCATCGGCCAGGCGCTGATGGAGGATCTGGTTTATGATCCCGATAGCGGGCAGCTGCTGACCGGCTCGTTCCAGGATTACGCGATGCCGCGCGCCGACGATTGCTGCCATTTCGAGCTGGCCAACAACGCGACGTTGACGAGCCGCAATCCGCTCGGCGTCAAGGGCGTCGGCGAGGCCGGCACCTTGGGGGCCATCCCCGCGGTCGTCAACGCCGTCAACGACGCGCTGGCCCAGATCGGGGCCGCGCCGGTTGCGCCGCCGTCGACTTCGGAAAAAGTCTGGCGCTCGATCCGCGCGGCCCGCGCCGGCTGACTGTTCGCTCGGCGCGGGAATACGTCCGATGAGCCGCAATCCGCCGCGCGGGCAGCGGTCGGGTCTCTTCCCGATCAGCCGTTCCTTGCAGGCGCTGGCGGCGATTGCCGTTCTGCTTATCCTTGGCGGGACGGCCCATCGGCTGTTTGCCAGCCGCGCCTTGATCATGTCCGACACCGAGCAGCAGATGTCGCGGCTCGGCATGGTCTTCGCCGAGCAGACGGGACGTGCGGTTGAGACCCTCGACCTTGTGCTGCGCAGCGCGATCCGCACGTGGCAAACGGGAGATGCCTCGCCATCGTCCCCCACCGCGACTTTTCAGCAGAGGCTGGCGCGGCGCATCGCCGGGGTGCCGCAATGCAGCGAAATCGCCGTTACCGACGCGAGCGGGCAAGTCCTCTTTTCGTCGCTCCCGGGCACCCCGCACCCATTGGCGCCGGCGGCGCGCGCCTTGATCGCGGCGCTAGCCGCGCACCCTCCCCCCGGTCTGCAATTCAGTAAGCCGTTCCGCCGCCCCGACGGGAGGTGGACGGCGTTGATGCTGCGCCCGGTCCTCGGCTCCGACGGGCAATTCGAGGGCGCGGCGCTGGCCTATCTCAACCTGTCCTATTTCGAGGATTTCTACCGCACTGTCGACCTCGGCGAAGATGGTGCCATTTTGCTGCACCTTCGCGACGGCACGGTGCTGGCGCGCTACCCCCACAAGGATGTCGTCGTCGGCGAGAGCTATGCCGACCTGCCGCCGTTCAAGGATATTCTGGCGCACAGAAGAGCCGGCACCGTCGTGATGGATAGCCCGATCGACGGCACCCGCCGGGTGCTCGCGATCCGGGCATTGAAGGCTTTTCCGCTGGCGGTCAACGTCTCGGTCGCGCAAAGCAGCGTGCTGGCGTCATGGCGGCGGCAAGTCTGGACTTTCTCATCGATAGCGTTTGGTGCGGCGGCAGCGATCGTCAGTCTGTTGTTGCTTTTGGCTAAGCGCTCGCGCCAGCTCGAAGCGATGCTCGGCGAATATCGCGCCGCCAAGGACAGCGCCGAGGCAGAACATCAGCAATTGATCGAGGAGATGACCGAGCGCGAGCGCGCCGAAGCCGCGCTGCGCCAAGCCCAGCGTATCGAGGCGGTCGGCCAGCTGACCGGCGGCGTCGCGCACGACTTCAACAACCTGCTGACGGTGCTGATCGGCAATATTGAATTGATCCGCAAAACCGCGCCGCTCGACCCGGCGAGCGCCGGCTGGTTGGAGGCGATGCGCACCGCCGCCGAGCGCGGCGCGGTGCTGACCGGCGGGCTCTTGGCTTTCGCCCGCCGCCAGCCATTGTCGCCGCGCCCGGTCGATTTGAATGCCGCGATCGACGGTATGCAAGGTCTGCTGCACAGCGCGCTCGGTCCGCGGATGCGCATCGAAACCCGGCCGGCGCCGGATCTGTGGCCGGCGATGGTCGATCCGAACCAGTTCGAGCTGGTCATCCTGAACCTGGTGATCAACGCCCGCGATGCGATGCCCGAGGGCGGCGTCGTCACCATCGACGCGGCCAATACTCGTCGCGGCCCGCCGCTCAGCGCCGAGGAGCCGGCAGAGGGCGATTATGTGGTCGTCACGGTGCGCGACAGCGGCGTCGGCATGGCGCCGGAGGTGCAGGTGAGGGCATTCGAGCCGTTTTTTACGACCAAGGCTCCGGGCGCCGGCTCCGGGCTCGGCTTGTCGCAAGTCTTCGGCACCGCACGGCAATCGGGCGGCGGCGTACACATCGACAGCGCCCCCGGCAGCGGCACCGCGGTCAGCGTCTTCCTGCCCCGCGCCGAGGCGGAGGCAGCGGCGAATTCGACCCGGCCCGCGCAGGAGGTCGAGCGTAATTCGGGCGGCGCGGTCGTGCTGGTGGTCGATGACGACGCCGCGGTGCTCGACACCACCGCGGAAACCCTGAAAGACCTCGGCTATTCGGTGCTTCAGGCCGGGACCGGTGCTGCGGCGCTGGCGTTGCTTGACGGGAATGCCGCGGTCGACCTGCTGTTGACCGATGTCGTGATGACCCCGATGAGCGGCCCCGAACTGGCCCGGCACGTTCAGGGCCTGTACCCGCAATTGCCGATCATCTTCTTTTCCGGTTACGCCTCACCTGGGAGGCTGAGCGGCGACGGGGCCAAATATCGGCTGATCAGAAAGCCTTTCAGTCCCGCCGAGTTGAAGCAGCAGATCGAAACGGAATTGGCCGAAGCCAGGGCTCACGCCCCAGCCATGTGACGGGCCCGGACCGATTGTCAGCGCGCGTTTGGCGAGGCCACGATCGGATGGCGTTAATCTTGACAAGCGGCGCGCTTTCGCTCCACTTCCGCGCCTCACCGGCGGTTGGGACGGTGATCGTCGTCTGACTGCCGCTGCAACAGGCACAAATTTTGCGTGACTAACGGGGAAAGGAGCCGCGATGGGCGACGTTGGCAGAGGCTCGGGCGATGCCGCGGTGACGCGCCGCCGCGTGCTTGGCTGGGGTGCGGCGGGCGGGGCGGCGACAATGCTGATGCCGTCGCCGTGGCGCGCCGCGTTTGGCGAGGCAAAGCCCTACAAGATCGGCACCTTGCAGCCGCTTACCGGCGTTGCCGCGGCCGGCGGTAAGACCGCACTTGTCGGCATTCAGATGGCGGCCGACCGCATCAACAAATTGGGCGGCATCAACGGCAGGCCGGTCGACCTGATCGTCGGCGACGATCAGTCCAAACCCGATATCGGACGGCGCGCGGTCGAGAAGCTGGTCGTCGAAGACAATATCGACGCGCATGTCGGCGGCTTTTTGTCGAATATCTGCCTCGCCTGCATGCCGGTCTGGGCCGACCATCAGCTGGTCAACATGATCGGCGTGTGCCTCGACACGACGCTGACCACCAGTAAATGCAATCGCTACACTTTCCGCACGTTTGACTATGCCCCGGCGCAGGCGGTCGCGTTTGCGCCTTTTCTGGTCGAGAAGCTCGGCAAGAAGTGGCACATCATCTATGCCGATTACGCTTGGGGCCAGTCGACGCGCGACGCCTACGCCGAGGAGATCAAGAAACAGGGCGGCGCGGTCGTCGGCACCACCGGCATCCCGCTCGGCACCGCCGACACGACGCCGTTCATTTCGAAGATCAACGGCGATTTCGACGGCCTGTTCGGGATTTCCTTTGCCACCGACGGCGTGACGCTCGCCAACCAGCTTTATGATCTCGGCCTGACCAAAAAGTACAAATGGGCCGGCGACGGCGCTATCGCGGAATCGACCAACCTGCCGGCGCTCGGCAACAAGATCGAAGGCTTTGTCGGGATCAACCGCTATCTGCCGGTGTTCGACTCGCCGCTCGATACCTCGGCGAACCACAAGTTTTTCGACGACGCGGTGGCGCGCCTCAAAAAAATCGACCCGTCGGGGCCGCTGCCGGACCGCTATACGCAATCGAATTACGAGGCGCTGAACGCGCTGAAAATCGGCATCGAGAAATCGGGGTTTCAGGGCCGCGACGACACGCCAAAGCTGATTGCGGCCCTCGAAGGCCTCGAGATGAAGGAAGGCGACGACTTTCCGCAGGGCGACAAGACCTTGCGCAAGGAAGACCATCAGGCGTTCCTGCGCGAATTCCTGTTTGCGATCAAGGACGGCAAACCGCACATCCTCGAAACCGTGCCCAAGGAAAAGACTTTGGTGCCGCCGGCCTGCAGCTTCGCCTAGGTGAGCGCCGAAATATTGGGCGAGGCCCGGCTCGGCGCGGGCGGCGATCACCAGTCGGGCCCGGCGCCGATCCTGGAGACCCAAGGGTTGACCGTCCGTTTTGGTGGTCTGAGCGCGCTCGACAATATCAATTTTGCCGTAGCGCCCAATGAGTTGCGCGCTGTGATCGGCCCGAATGGGGCGGGTAAAAGCACGTTCTTCAACTGCCTGACCGGCGTTCTGCGGCCATCGGCGGGTCGTATCCGGTTCAACGGCGAGGACGTCACCGGGCTGTCGCCCGACCGGGTGTCGCAAAAGGGGATCGCACGGTCATACCAGATCACCAGCATCCTGCCCAATGCCACGACCCTCGAAAACGCCCGCATCGCGGCCCAGTCGCGCCGCCACCGCTGGAGCCTCCTGACCCATTACCGCAGTTTTCGCGATATCGTCGAAAAGGCCGAGACGGCATTGGAAGCGGTGGGTTTGCTGTCAAAGGCCGGCGAACTCGCCGCCAATCTGTCGCATGGCGAGCAGCGCAATCTCGAAATCGCGATCGCGCTCGCAACCGAACCTAAATTGCTCTGTCTCGATGAGCCGACCGCGGGCATGAGTGCGGCGGAGACCCACGATACGATCGAGTTGGTGCGCCGCATCGCCCGCGACCTGACGATCCTGATCGTCGAGCACGACATGCAGGTCGTCATGGAACTCGCGGATCGGATCACGGTGCTGCATTATGGACAAATCCTTGCCGAAGGAAGGCCGGCGGAGATCCAGCAGAACCGGCGCGTGCTCGAAGTCTATCTGAGGACATGAAGCCGGCTGAGAACATGAACCCGGCCGGCCCCGCGGCGGCGGCCGCGCTCCTCGAAGTAGACGAAATCCACAGCTTTTACGGCAAGAGCCACATCCTGTACGGCGTGTCACTGATGGTGGGCCGAGGCGAGGTCGTGGCGCTGCTCGGCCGCAACGGGGTGGGAAAAAGCACGACCTTGAAATCGATCATGGGCCTGGTGCAACCGAACCAGGGCCGCGTCTTCTTTGAAGGCCAGCCGATCGCCGGCTTGCCGCCGCACCGGCTGGCGCGGCTCGGCATCGGTTACGTCCCGGAGGAGCGGCGGATCTTCCGCTATTTGACGGTGACCGAAAATTTGCGCACCGGTCTCGACCGCCACGGCGTCAGCCGGGAGCGCAAGAAGGAACTGTTGGACAAGGTCTACGAATTCTTTCCGGTATTGGCCGAAAGGCGCAGCCAGGCTGGAGGGACACTGTCGGGGGGCGAGCAGCAGATGCTGGCCATCGGCCGCGCAATGATGCTGGAACCCAAGATCATCCTGCTCGACGAGCCGACGGAAGGGCTGATGCCGCGCATGGTCTCGCAGATCCGCGAAATCATCGCCGTGCTGCATCGCGAGAACGTCGCGGTGTTGCTGGTCGAGCAGAACGTCCCCTTGACCCTGGAAGCCTCGTCCCGCGTCTACATCCTCGAAAAAGGGATGGTCCGCCACCACGCCGCCGCCGCCGAGCTGCGCGCCGACGACCGGGTGATCCACCAATACATGGGCGTTTAGTGGGTATTCGTTATAGCCGGACCCTTGATTCAATCCTCGCAGGATTCGGAGTGCCGAATTGCTGTCGATTGCCCTCTCCGCCCGCGTGCGGGGGGAGAGGGAGGGGACCCGTCGCGGCCGCGACGGGGAGGGTGAGGTGGGCGACTGCGGCAAAATTCAGGGCGGTTGCGCCCCCACCTCACCCAACACTCTTCGCCCCCAGGGGCGGAGAGGGAAAATTCGGGCCGCCGACAAGCGGCGGCGCCACCGCAGCGAAACGGGACACTGGCTTTAATATGGGGATACCGCTCGAACAGGTGCTGATCCAGACGGTCAACGGCGTCGTCACCGGAATGATCCTGGCGCTGGTGGCGTCCGGGCTGACCCTGATCTTCGGCATCATGGACGTCGTCAACTTCGCTCACGGCGAGTTGTTCATGCTCGGCGCCTATGTCGGCGTGCTGACCTTGGCGGCGACCGGCAGCTTCTGGCTGGCATTGCTGACCGCCACCATCGCGATAGCGCTGCTCGGCGCGCTGATCTATGTGACGACCTTGCGCCCGCTGCTCGGGCGCGATCCGTTGACGACGATCCTCGCCACCTTTGGCATTTCGCTGGTATTGCAGAATTACGCGCTGTGGCAGTTTGGCCCGGTCGCCCGGAAGATATCGGCGCCGATCACCGGCCATTTCACGCTCTTCTACCTCGATTATCCGTGGTACCGGGTGGTGATCGCCCTAATCTCGGCGGCGATCATCGCCGCCCTCTGGCTGTTTCTGAAATTCGGCAAGTGGGGGATCTGGATTCGCGCCACGACGCAAGACCGGGTCATGGCGCAGGCGATGGGCATTCCAGTGCCGTGGGTGCTGGCGACCGTGTTCGCAATCGGCGCCGGAATGGCTGGGGCGAGCGGGGTCTTGTTCGGTCCGTTGACCGCGGTCGACCACGCGATGGGGCTCGACTGGATATTAAAGGTGTTTATCGTCGTCGTGGTCGGCGGCATGGGCAACCTCGCGGGCTCCGTCGTGGCGGCGATTTTTATCAGCCTGCTCGAAGCTTACGCATCGCTATGGGTCAGCCCGGCGCAAGCGGTCATCGTCTCGTTTGTGGTGCTGATCCTGACCCTGTTGTTCCGCCCGACCGGGCTGTTCGCAACGGCGACGCGATGAACCGGCGCCCGACCCTCGTCTATTGGATCGGGTTTTCGGTCGTATTGGCGCTGCTGACCGCGGCGCCTTTGGTATTGCCGGAGTTCTGGGCCCGGCTCGCGACCGAGATCCTAATCTGGGGCCTATTGGCGATGTCGTCCGATCTTTTGATCGGCTACACCGGCATGGTGTCGTTTGGGCATTCGGCGTTTTTTGGGCTTGGCATGTACGGGGCGGCGGCAGCGCTGTTGACCGTGTCGCCGCCCAATCTCTGGCTGGCGCTGGTGTACGGGCTGTTCGGCGCGGCCTTGGCGGCGGGTTTCGTCGCCTATTTCTCGACGCGGCTGCAAGATATATATTTCGCCATCACGACCCTGATTTTCTCGCAAATTTTTTACGTCATCATCTTTACTTGGACCGCGGTGACCGGGGGTGAGAACGGGCTCACCTTCGACCGGCCGGCCTTGGCGATCCCGGGGCTGTTCCGGATGCATTTCTCGTCGACCAGTTTGCATTGGTTCGTACTGGCGGTAGTGGCGGGGTCCTATCTGATCCTGCGGCGCATTACCCAGTCGCCGTTTGGCATGGTATTGCAATCGATCCGCGAGAACGAGGCCCGCACCCGTGCGATCGGCTATCCGGTCGAGCGTTACAAGATCGTCGCGGTCATGCTGTCCGGGCTGTTCGCCGGGCTTGCGGGCGTGCTCTACGCATTGCAGAACGAGTTTGCCGCCCCCGATTTCGTGTTCTTTACCGTGTCCGGCGAGACCGTCATCTACAACGTCGTCGGCGGCATCGGAACCTTAGTCGGGCCGATCGTCGGCGCCGCTTTTTTCCTGCTGTTGCGCGAGGGATTGTCGCGTTTTTTCACGGAGTTCTACTTGATCCCGGTCGGCGTCATCTTTGTCGCGATCGTGATCTTCATGCCGCAAGGATTGTTGGGCTTTATGCGCCGCTGGCTCAACCAATAACCCGCGACGGCGACCCATCATTGCGAGGAGCGACTTAAGCGACGAAGCAATCTGGTGCAGGCAACGCGCCTAACCCGATCGAGATTGCCGCGCCGTGGGCGATGCCCCCGGCTCGCAATGACACCGCACTATTCTCCGCCGCGCACGCGGCGGGCGGTCTGGTTGAACAGTACCCGCCGTTCTTCGTCGGAGGGCGGGGCCGAGCGGCGTAATTCCTTGCCGAGATCGACGCCGCGCTGCACCGCCGGCCGATCCCTGAGTACAGCACGCCAGCGCGCGACATTTGGAAAATCGTCGAGCGGCTGGCCCAATGGCTTGGCGATCAGCACCCACGGCCACGACGCCATGTCGGCGATCGAATAATCGTCGAGGATGAACTCGCGCCCGTCCAGCCGGCGTTCGAGCACACCCAAGCAACGGTTGTATTCGTCGGCATAGCGCTTATGCGAATACGGATGCTCGCCCTGCGCATAATTGACGAAATGGCTGAGCTGCCCGGCCATGGGCCCGAGATTGCCGACCTGCCAGAACAGCCATTCGAGGCATTCCTTGCGCCCGCGCCGGCTCTGCGGCATAAATCGCCCGGTTCTCTCAGCGAGGTGGATCAGGATCGCGCCCGATTCAAAGACCGGCACCGGTCCGTCCGAGTCGTCGTTATCGACGATCGCCGGCATCCGGTTGTTCGGGCTGATCGCCAGGAATTCGGGTTTGAACTGGTCGCCGCGGCCGATATTTACCGGGATCATGCGGTATTCCAGCTCGCACTCATCGAGCATGATGGCGACCTTCCAGCCGTTTGGCGTCGGCCAGTAATAAAAGTCGATCATTGGATTGATCTCTTCCTTGTCATTGCGAGGCGCGCAGCGACGAAGCAATCTCGATCGCGCTTATACAGAAATACGCAAGAGATTGCTGCGCTTCGCTCGCAATGACATTTAGGTTTTGTCGATTGCATTCAGCACACCCTCGGCACGCAACGCTGCGACCTCGGCGGCCAAATAGCCGAGTTCGGCCAGAACCTCCTCGGTATGCTCTCCGAGATCAGGGGCGCCGCTGCGGATCGCCGCCGGCGTGTGCGAGAACCGCGCCGCCGCCCGCGCCTGGCGCAGTCGCCCGGCCTGTTTGTGCTCGGTTTCGACGACCAGCCCCAGCGCCTCGACCTGCGGGTGATGGATAACCTGGTTGCGGGTCAGCACTGGCCCGCACGGCACTTGGGCTGCGGTCAATCGTTCGAGCCACTCCTTCGTAGGCCGAGCTTTCAGCGCCTGCTGGGTCAATCGCAGCCGCGCATCGATGTTCTGCTGGCGCTGCGCCGGGGTCTTGAACCGCTCGTCTTCGAGCCATTCCGGGTGCTCGACCACCCGCGCCAGGCCGGCCCATTGGCGGTCGGTCAAGGCGGCCACGGTCATGTACCCGTCGGCGGTCTCGTAGATCAGGTCGAGCGCGCTTGCCGTCTCCTGCCGGCTCGGTTCGTCGCCGATGAAGGTCTGGCTGCCCATGTCCGAGGCCCACAAAAACGCGACCACCGCCTCCAGCATCGACAATCGGACATGCTGACCCTCGCCAGTGCGCTCGCGCGCCAGCAATGCCGCGGTAATCGCCTGCGAGGCGGTGATCGCGGTCAATTTGTCGGGCAGGATCGTGCGCAGCAGCCGCGGCCGCGCCTCGTCGGAGCCCGCCTGCACCGTCGCCAGTCCGGAAAAGCCCTGGATCACCGGGTCGTAGGCCGGCTTGGCGGTATAGGGACCGATCTCGCCAAAACCGCTGATCGAGACGTAGACGATTTTTGGTGCGACGGCCCGCACCGCATCCTCGCCGACGCCGAGCCGTTCGGCGACGCCAGGACGAAAATTCTGGACGAAAACATCGGCGCCGGCCGCGAGCCGCAGTAACGCCGCCCGCGCCGCCGGTTTCTTCAGGTCGAGGACGATCGAGCGCTTGTTGCGGTTGTTGTTCAAAAACGATGCGGTAAATCCGGCGCGCCGATTGCCGCCGGCACGGGTGGCGTCGCCGCCGTCGGGCGGTTCGACCTTGATCACGTCGGCACCCTGGTCGGCGAGGATCATCGTCGCCAGCGGCCCCGAGACATTCGAGGTCAGATCGACGACGCGATACCCATAGAGCGGTCCCGGCATCGTGCGGCCTTTCGCGTCAGCATCAACAGCCGGCGGACGAGACTATGCACGACCCCACAAGGTCAAGCGCCGCGGCACGCAACCGGCCGCGAACGCCCGAAGACTCCCGCTCTAGAACGCCGGGATCACCGGCGCCGGAACGATGTGCTCCTCGACGCGGCGCACGCCGGGGATGTTTTCGGCAGCAATGCGCAGTGCCTGCTTCTCGGCCTCGGGCTGGTCGTCGGCCATCCAGACATGGACGACCTTGTCGCGAACCATGATGTCGGCCGCCCAGATATTGGCCCAGCGCTGGCCGCGCAGCTCGTTCAGCAGCCTCTCGCGGATGGTGCGGTCATCGGCATCGGCGACGATCGCCGGCGCGCTCGACGTCGTCGCCAGGGCGCGCACCAAATTGGCGCGGCTGATGATGCCGACGAGCTTGCCGTCGCGGACGACCGGGACTCGCTTGATCAGCTTGGTTTCGAGCAGCATCGCGACCTCGGCGAGATCGGTCGTGTCCGAGACCGTGATCACGTCGCGGCTCATAATGTCGCTGACCCGCTGGCCGTGCGCCTTGACATAGGCGCGAGCGGCTTCCTCTTCGGCGGCGAGCGAGTCGAGCCACCATGACCGGCGTTTTTGCAGGCGCCGCTCGGTCCCGGTTTCGGCGCGGTGCAACAGATCCCCTTCGCTGACAACGCCAACCAGGCGGTCGCCGTTCTCGATCACCGGCACCCCGCTGATCCCCTTTTCGGAGAGCAGCTTTGCCAGATCCTGGACCGTTGTCTCGGGTGCGACGGTGATGACCGGGGTCGTCATTACGTCCATAGCGCGCATCGAAAGCCTCCAGTCTGTTTTTTTTGAGCAAAGTTCCAGAACATCATCGCGCGTTGACATGAATCAATCAAGCCGCGAGGTGACGAGCGGCTTTACCGACACGACTCCCACGCCGCCGACCGCTCAGCTAAGTTAGAGGGAGATTTCAGCCACCCTTCGGGCTTGTCAAAAGAGCCCTTGCCGGCGGGCCCCCACCCGCGAGAGGAGAGCACCATGCCGCGAAACGTCGCCGTCGGGCTCGGCTTGATGGAGTTTCCGTTCGACAGCATCGCCGGCTTTTGGCGGTGGGTCGATTTGTGCGAGGCGGGTGGTGTGGACTCGCTGTGGCAGACCGACCGCATGATCAGCCGCGAGCCGATCCTCGAATGCATGAGCGTCATGGCAGCGCTCGCCGGCCGCACCCGACGCATCAAATTCGGCGTCAACGTGCTGTCGCTGGCGTTCCGCGACCCGGTGTTGCTGGCCAAGCAGTGTGCCACGATCGACGTGTTGTCCGAGGGGCGGCTGTTGCCGGCGTTCGGCATCGGCAGCCCGCTCGCCCCGGAATGGCGCACCTTGAATCTTGATACCAAGACCCGCGGCCGCAAGACCGACGAGGGCCTCGAAATCATCCGCCGGTTGTGGGCCGAGGATCAGGTCGATTTCGAGGGCGTGCATTACCGGCTGTCGGGCGCTTCGATCAGCCCCAAGCCGGTGCAGCCCGACCTGCCGATGTGGATCGGCGGCTCGTCGGAGGCGGCGATCCGGCGCACCGCGCACTTTGGCACCGGCTGGCAGGCTGGCGGCGAGACCCCCGAGGATATCGGCGCCGTCGTC
>DATMKU010000146.1:0-10750 GCA_035570935.1 Allostellaceae bacterium | reverse complement strand
GAAGCCGCCGACGCGGTCAACCGGCTGCTCGAGCCGGCGCTGCGCCAGGGGCTTGGCGCCGCTGAAATCGCCCGGCTGACCGCGGCCGTCGCCGCCTCGCTGCACGAGGTTTATCTGGTCGCGACCCTGCTCGCGGCACTGACCTTTCTCGCCGCGCTGAGTTTTCCGGCGCGGTTGAGCCCGCTGCGCCCGGCAGCGCCGGCGGCGCGTTGAGGCGGGGCCATATTGGCCTATAATCGCCGCAAATCCTTGGCGGAGGAGAGCGCGAATGGCGGTCATGCTCGGAACAGACGGCTACCGGTATCAAGTCGTCGACGATTGGGCGAAATTACCCGACGGATGGAAATGGGACGCCGACGTCGCCGCGGTCGGGGTCGACGCCCACGACAATGTCTACGCCTTCAGCCGCGGCGCCCACCCGATGATCGTCTTCGATCGCAACGGCAACTTCCTGCGGTCGTGGGGCGAAGGCCTCTTTCATCGCCCGCACGGCGTCCACATGGCGCCGGACGGAACCGTCTTTCTGACCGATGACGGCGACCACACGGTGCGCAAATGCACCCTCGAGGGCAAGGTGCTGTTGACCCTCGGCATCGCCGGCAAGCCCGCCCCCTATATGAGCGGCGAGCCGTTCCACCGCTGCACCCATACGGCATTGTCGCCGCGGGGCGACATCTATGTCTCCGACGGCTACGGCAATTCGCGCGTCCACAAATATTCGCCCGACGGCAAATTGCTGATGTCGTGGGGCGAGCCCGGCACCGATCCCGGCCAGTTCAACATTGCCCACAACATCTGCTGCGACCCCGATGGCTGGGTCTATGTCGCCGATCGCGAGAACCACCGCGTCCAGGTGTTCGACGGCAACGGCAAATACGAGACCCAGTGGAACAACATGCACCGCCCGTCCGGCCTCTACATGGAGACCGGCACCAGGACGCCGCGCTTTTTTGTCGGCGAGATCGGCCCCGATATGGCGGTCAACATCGATCTGCCGAATTGCGGGCCGCGGGTCAGCATCTACACCCACAAGGGCGAACTCCTGGCGCGGCTCGGCCATGCCCATGCCGGGCTCGATTCGGGCCAGTTCATCTCGCCGCACGGGCTCGCCGTCGACAGCCGCGGCGACATTTATGTCGGCGAGGTGTCGTTCACCAATTGGGGCCGCCGGGTGCGCGCCAAGGGCGAACCGATCCCGCCCGGCCTGCGCGCCATGCAAAAGCTCGCCAAAGTCGACTGACCCCAACGTCACGTTCTCCGACGCCCGCTCGCATATCTGATCTTTTCCTTCGCCCCGCGAGCGGGCCTTCCCTCAACCCTTGGGGCGAATGTAATGTGCGTTGACCTGGGCACGTCTCCGAACAAAAGAGGTGCGTGATGTCGATAATCGCATGGATTATCTTGGGTCTGATCGCGGGGTTCATCGCCAGCAAGATCGTCAACAAATCCGGCGAGGGCTTTTTCCTCGACATTGTACTCGGCATTGTTGGGGCCATCGTCGGGGGCTTTATCTTCAGCCTCTTCGGCGCGGGTGGGGTCACCGGTTTCAATCTCTACAGCATGGTCGTCGCAATAATCGGAGCGATCGTCGTGCTGGTAATCTACCACGCAGTGTTTGGTCGCAAGGCCGCTTGAGAAAAGGCCGCTTGAGAAAAGGGGGATGGGCGACCGCGGTCGCCGCGCCGCCATCGCGGCCGAGCGAGGAAGACGGCTGCGCGTCATTGCCCCTGCACGCGCACTGCCTGTTCAGGCGCGGCATCCGTTTGGGTCCACAGCGGCGATCGACCCTATTAAAACAATCGCCTACTTGGACAGGCGCAGGTTCATCGGCTGTCCGGCAAGCTTTTGCCGGGCTTGGTTGAGGGCCTTGAGGCTGGCGAGGGTTTCGTCCGGCTTTTTCGCCGCCACGCCGACGAGCAGCGCTTCGATAAAACCGAGTGTGGCGGTGTGCATGCTCAGCATCTCGGCGTGCCCGCGCGGCACGGAGAGAACCAGATCGACCCGGTGTCGCAGGGTGGCGGCAAGCGTGTCCGTCACGAGAAATGAGCGCAGCGCGCGCCGGCCGATGTCGTCCAACAGAGCGGCGAGCTCGGCGTAGACCCGGCCATAGGCCAGCATGATGACGAGGTCGCCCTCGCGCAGCTTGCGCAAATCGTCGGCGAACAGAAGGCCCGTATTCGTCAGGCTCGCGGCGTCGAGACCAAAACGGATCAGTTGCGTGACCAAATAGTTGGCGATCGCGGCCGAGGGTCCGAGACCGAAGACGACAACCCGCCGCGCGCCGGCAATCCCATCGACCGCGGTTTCAAATTGCTCGAGGCTGACCGAGCGGCGGAGGGTTTCGAGCGACCGCGAATGAATGTCGAGCGTCACCGCGAAGGCGGCGGCGGGGCTGCCCCCGACCTCGCCCAGGGTTCGCGTCAAGCGCTCGGCCGGCGAGAGCGAAAGGCGCAGCTCGTCGGCAAGCGACCGCCGCAGATCCTCGAGACCCGCGAAGCCGAGCGCCTTGGTGGCGCGCACGACCGTGGCGTCGCTGGTCCGCGCCTTCGCCGCCAATGCCGCCGCCGACGCGATCAGGACCTCCGCGCGATTGTCCTGAAAGTACCGCGCGACGCGTTGCTCGGCTGGGCTCATCCGGCCGAACCGGTCGGCAATTCTCTCCTCGAAGCTCGGCGCCGCCGGCATGGTATCGCTTCCTATTGACATATGTCGTATCCATTACCATAATCGCGCCATATGGTCGTGTTTGCTACAATACTCAAGAGGGACACCATATGCATCAAGTAGCCTGGAGCGTGGCGGCACCCGCCGTCGGCGCGGCCTTCCTCGCTTCGCTGGTCGAAATCGTCGAGGCCTTCACCATCGTTCTCGCGGTCGCAACATTGCGCGGCTGGCGGCCGGCGGCGTTTGGCACTGCCGCGGCGCTGGCTGTCCTAGGTGGGCTGATCGTCGTGCTCGGCCCGCTCCTCGAGCGCGTGCCGCTTCATCTCCTGCAGTTCGTCATTGGCGTTCTTCTCCTCCTTTTCGGGATGGGATGGCTGCGCAAGGCCATTCTTCGATCGGCGGGCATCATCCCGCTGCACGACGAGAATGCCATTTTTGCGTCCGAGACGGCCCAATTGGCGGGGGTCGCCGACCGGCCGCACAAATCGCTCGATTGGATAGCCGGCCTGACCGCATTCAAGGGGGTCTTGCTCGAAGGGCTCGAAGTCGTATTCATCGTCATCGCCGTCGGCGCCGGCCGCGGCCTTTTGTGGCCCGCCGGTTTTGGCGCGCTGGCGGCGTGCCTCGTCATCCTCGCCGTCGGGGTCGCGGTTCACAAGCCGCTCGCGAGGGTGCCCGAGAACACCCTCAAATTCGGTGTCGGCGTCATGCTGTCGGCCTTTGGCGTGTTCTGGACCGGCGAGGGGCTCGGCATCGCCTGGCCGGGTCAGGATCTCGCGCTGGCAGCGATCGTCCTTGCGTTTCTTGCGGTGGGCATCGCCACCGCCTCGATGCTCCGGCGACCGGCAATGGAGGCGCTTCAATGAGCATCATCCGCGATCTTTTGAACGAGCTCCTCGGCATGTTTCTCGCCGACGCCAGGCTCGCCCTCGCGACCCTTTTCCTCGTGGCAATCGTCGCCGGCCTTGTCGGTGCATTGCAAGCGGGGCCGTTTGTCGGCGGCGGCATTCTCCTTTTCGGCTGTCTCGCGATTCTCGTCGAGGCGGCCAGCCGCGAAGCAAATAGCCGGAGTCGCCGATGAACCGTGTCTTGAAGCAGGAAGCCCTGAGCAAGGTTCCCGAAGTCACGCTGGTCTTCTGGGTCATCAAGATCGCCGCGACGACGCTCGGCGAGACCGGCGGCGACACCGTCACGATGACGCTGAACTGGGGCTACCTTGCCGGCACCGCGCTTTTTCTGGGCGTGCTTGTGGTGCTGGTCGCCGCGCAAATTCGCGCGAAGAAATTCTACCCCTTCCTCTATTGGGCGACGATCGTCGCCTCCACTACCTTCGGCACCACGATGGCCGATTTCGCCGACCGGTCGCTCGGCATCGGCTACAGCGGCGGATCGGCATTGCTGTTTGGCTGCCTGATCACGGTGCTCGGCCTGTGGTATTGGTCGCAGGGCACGATCTCGGTCAACACCGTCAGCACGCCAAAGGTGGAGGCGTTCTACTGGGCCGCGATCACCTTTTCGCAGACGCTTGGCACCGCCCTCGGCGATTGGATGGCCGACACCGGGGGGCTCGGCTACGAAGGCGGCGCTCTTGTCTTCGCCGTCGGGCTCGCGGTGGTAGCAGCACTATACTTCCGCACCAACACGTCACGCGTGCTGCTGTTTTGGGTGGCCTTCATCCTTACCCGGCCGCTCGGCGCCACGGTCGGCGACCTTCTCGACAAGCCCGTCAGCAACGGCGGGTTTGCGCTTAGCCGGCCGCTCGCCTCGGCGGTGATCGCGGCATTCATCCTCGCCTGCCTGCTGGTGCTGCCGCAACGCGCGGGGCGCCATCCCGACGCCGCCAAGGCGGTCACGCTGGGCTAGGGATGGTGCGCAGGGCCAACGGCACCGGGGTGCGCGCGGCAATTAGTGGGCATCCAACCCGGTGCCCGGCCCGGCGGGGTGTGCCGGGCCGGTGCGGGAAACCCCCGTTCTTAGTTCGGGTGGAAGACGAGGGTGCGCAGCTCGATGCTCTCGCGCGGGAAGGCGCCGGCCGGAGTGGTCGGGTCGGTGAACGAGGTGTGCGGCATAAACCGCGCGCGCCCGTCGGTCTTGGTGTCGGCGATCTTCAGCAGCAATGCCTGGTCCCGTTTCATCTCGGGCACATAGTACCATTGATGCGCCGGGTTCCACGTCACCGAATAGGTCTCGCCGACGCGCTCGCGATAAACGAGGTCCGACGCCACCAGATCGGCCGGGTCGACAGTGCGCGCATCGCACACCGCGAGCGGCGCGTCCTGCAGTGGCCCGCGGATCGGTCGCCAGAGGTTGATCACCTGGACGCGGCCCTTCAATAGCTCCTCGGCTTCGTCGGGCAGCAGGTCGCGGACCCGCTGCGGCCCCGAGCGCGCGGTGTGGTCGACATGAACCCGGGTCGCCGGCTGGCGCGGTCCGCCGGCCGAGCGGTCCTGCACGCCCGGCACGCGGCGGCGCTGCAAATGGTCGAAGATGAAGACGCGGCTGGCACCGGTGACCTCGGCGAGAAAGCGCTCGGCCTCCGGGTAATAGACCCGGCGCACCTCGTCGTCGTCCCAGAAATCATGCACCGCGGTCTTCTGCTCGACGAGCGCGAAACCCTGCCGATCAAGCTCGATTTCCGATGCGATCGGCCGCATGTCGTGGATGCGCACCTGGTGCGGGTCGGCCGTCATGTTCGAGCGGAACTCGCCGGGTGCCGCCTCATAGGCGTAATAGCGCGGCCGCTCGGCCATCGGCTTCAGGTAATTCAGCTCGGCTTCGACATAAGGTAGTTCAGTGGCGGTCATGACTTCTCCTCCTGGCTGCTTGATGATGGCGTGATCTCAGAAAAAAGGGAACCTGATTTGCGGTGGCGGATCCGAGCCCTCCGGCGGCGGTGCCGCAAGGACCGCCCGCTCCAGCCAGCTCGCGAGGCCGCCACGGACGGCGCCCACCAGGCGCCGCAGTGGCGATTTCCGCCGCGACCTGTCGACGATTTGGTTGAGCTCGTCGGTGACCTGGGCCGCTAGCGCGGCACCAGCCGCCTCTGACTGATCCAGCGGGCTCATCGCCGGCATTCGCGTCAAGTCTGTCGTCGTCATTCATTCCCTCCAGAACGGCTTGTTGCTGCGAAACTCGGCCTCGGCTCGGCTAATGCCGATGTCGGCCAGCATCCGGTCGTCGAGCGCGGCGAGCTGCGCGCGATCCGTCGCGCGGCCGCGCCATTCATGGAGTTTTGCGAGCATCCG
Source organism: Allostellaceae bacterium (assembly GCA_035570935.1). Classification (GTDB taxonomy): domain Bacteria; phylum Pseudomonadota; class Alphaproteobacteria; order ATCC43930; family CGMCC-115725; genus AP-15. The sequence continues at coordinate 4,841 of DATMKU010000146.1, read as the reverse complement.
CGCAGCGGCATTGCTCGCCGAATGCAGCGTGGTATGCGGCCGAGCAGCCGCAACCGACCCGCACGCATCCTCGAAGCGAACTGCTGACATATGAAAACCTCTAAACCGTACCAGCGCTCGAACGCGCTTGCAGAGTACTTTCGTGCCACTTAGATGACCGTTGTGGCGTCGATCCGCAAACGAGAGTTTCTCAGCCCCGATTTAGAATTTCTCATCCGATGAACGACAACCTGCCGCCGCTTTCGGCGCTGCGCGCCTTCGAGGCCGCCGCTCGTCATATGAGCTTCAGCAAAGCGGCCGAGGAGCTGTTTGTCACCCCGGCCGCGATCAGCCATCAAATCCATACCCTCGAGCAGGATCTCGGGGTCAGGCTGTTCCACCGGCTGAACCGGTCGATCGAGCTGAGTGCATCGGGGCGGGTGCTGTTGCCCGGCCTTGTTGAAGCCTTTGCCGAGATCCGCGCCTCGGTCCGCCGGCTGCGCGCGCATAACGACACCGGCAGCTTGACGATGACGGCGTCGCCCTCTTTTGCCGCCAAATGGCTGGTATTGCGGCTGCACCGGTTTCAAGAGCGCTGCGCCGAGATCGACGTGCGGATATCCGCCACCGACGAGGTCGTCGATCTGACCAAAGGCGATTTCGACATCGCGATCCGCTATGGCAGCGGGCATTACCCGGGGCTCGATGTCGAGCTGCTGTTTACCAACGAGGTGTTCCCGGCATGCGGCCCGCAATTGCTGGCAAAGGGGCCGCCGCTGCGCACCCCGGATGATTTGCGCCATCACGCGCTGATCCACGACCAGGCGATCGAGCGCGACCCGCTGGTGCCGACCTGGCCGATGTGGCTCAAGGCCGCCGGCGTCAAGGACGTGCCGCCCACCGCCGGTCTCAGCTTCAACAATATGAGTTTGGCGCTCGACGCGGCGATCGCCGGCCACGGCGTCGTGCTCGCCTACAGCACGATTGCCGCCGCCGACATCGCCGCCGGCCGGCTTGTCCGGCTGTTCTCGTTGGCGCTGCCCGACCAGTTCGCCTACTACATCGTGACCGCGCTCGGCGCCCTCGAACGCCCTAAGGTCCGCGCCTTCCGCGACTGGCTGCGCGAAGAAGCCGACCGCCAGCCGCAGTCGCTGGCCGCTGCCGTAGCCGACTGACGCGGCAGGCAGTCTCGGTCAAATCCAGGCGAGCGAGCGATCGATTTCAACCGGAAGACGAGCGCCGCGGGCGGGGCGCATGCTTCAAATTTTCCATTCCCTTGATGATCGCCGAGCCCAGCCGGACGATCGGCAGGTTCGATTCCTGCTTTGCCGAGACAAAGGCGTCCCGGATTGTCCCCCAGGCCAGCCAGGTCAAGCCGGCCAGAAACAACAGCAAAATTCCAAATGGATTAAAAACATGACCGGCGCCCAGCGCATCATCCCAAAAGGCAACGACCGCGAGGAGGAATACTATAGCGGTGGCAACGACTCTGGCGATCATGCCTACCTCGTTCCCGAACCGAAACCGGGGTCAGCGACGGCCGCCGGCTCGGAACGCGTCAATCAACTGCCGAAACGATAACCGAACATCATCGAGGCGTAAATGAAGCAGCTCGCGCTGGCCGAATGTTTCGGCGCGACGATTACCACCCGACCTGGACGGGTCGCTGCGGCCGGCTGTCGACCCGGCGCCCGAATTTCGCGGGGTGCGCAACCACGCGGTTTCGCCCGTCGGATTTTGCCTCGTAGAGAGCGTCGTCGGCCCGTTTGAGGAGCTGGCCGCGATCCTCACCGGCGATTGTTGTTGTGGCGCCGATGCTGACGGTTATCGGCAGGCGTTCGCCGTCGGGACCGAGGACAAACGGCTCGCTCGCGACCGCCAGCCGCAGCCGGTCGGCGACAGCGGCGGCGACCGCGAGACTGGTCTCCGGCATGACCACCGCGAATTCCTCGCCGCCGAGCCGGGCGACAAGATCGACGCTGCGCACGCTGTCTAACGCGCGGGCCGCGATCTGGCGCAGCACATTGTCCCCGGCGGCATGGCCGCTTGTGTCGTTGACCCGCTTGAAATGGTCGATGTCGAATATCAGCAGCGCTATCCCGACACCGTCGCCGTTGACCCGCGCCATCAGCTCGTCGAGATGAGCGAACAGGTAGCGGCGATTGTACAAGCCGGTAAGCTCGTCGGTCAGCGCCAACGACAGGCTTCGACGGTAATTCTCATCAAGGCGGTTTTGCAGTTCCTTGCGGCGAATTTGGATGTTGGTGCGCGCCATTAGCTCGTTGCGGTCGATCGGCCGCACCAGATAGTCGTTGGCGCCGAGGTCGAGACCTCTGGCGAGGCGCGGCAGATCGCACTCGGCCGCGATCAGCAGTATCGGCAATTGCCGAAATAGATCGCTTGCCCGGCACTGCGAGACAAAGCGCAGCGTGTCGCTTTCCGGTGCCGTGAGGCTGGCGATAACCAAATCGGTCTCGCCGCCGAGCCTCGTCTGGGCCTCGGCGCAGCTTGCGACCGAAGCTACCCGGTGCGCGATCGCTAAAGTTTCCGCCATCTTGGCCGCGGCGAACCGGTCCTCTTCGATGATCAGGATCTGCGCGGGCCCATGGCCCAGCTCCGTTGTCGCCTCGCTCCCGCCAAAGCGGCCGCAGATCTCATCGCGCAGCCGCCATTCCTCCATCATCCGCTTCAGCCGGACGAGCGAGCGCACGCGGGCGAAAAGAGCGATGTCGGCGACCGGCTTGGTCAGGAAATCGTCGGCCCCGGCTTCCAAGCCGCGCAACCGGTTGGCGGCGTCCGACAACGCCGTCACCATGACGACCGGAAGATCGGCGGTACGCGGGTTGGCCTTTAACCGGCGGCAAACCTCAAAGCCGTCCATGCGCGGCATCATAACGTCGAGCAGGATTACATCGGGCAGTTCCGCTGCGGCGATCTCTAAAGCCGAACGCCCGTTGAACGCGGTCAGCACGTCAAAATATTCGGCCGAAAGCTTTGCCTCCAGTAACTTCACGTTGATGTCCAAGTCGTCGACGACCAACACTCGCCCAGACATGAGGGGTGCTTACCCTGCGAAAATTACGGATGAAAGTCCAACATCAGGATAGAAAGCGCTCGACGGTTTGCAGAAAGCTGACGATCGAGATCGGTTTTGCGATGTAATCTTCACAGCCGCCATCGCGCATTTTCTCCCTGTCGCCCTTCATTGCAAACGCGGTCACGGCGATAACCGGGATCAGCTTCAATTCCTCGTCTTCCTTTATCCATCGGGTGACCTCGAGGCCGGATATCTCGGGCAGCTGGATGTCCATCAGGATCAAATCCGGGCGATGCCGGCGCGCCAATGCCAGCACCTCGGCGCCATCCTTTGTTTGCAAGGTATCGTAGCCGTGTGCCATCAGAAGATCATTAAACAGCTTCATATTGAGTTCGTTGTCTTCGACGATCAACACTTTCTGCCGGCGCGGCGGTTTGCCGCTCGTTTGCGGTCGTGGAATTGTGCCGGTCATGCTTCGCGGGCCTCGCAAAAGAGGGTCCAGCAGCGGTGGAGCCGTTGCTCACGACGACAGCCCCACTCCCCGTTCGGTGGCTGTTCGACCTGTGCGCTTTTACGGACCGCGATTTAAGAATTGATGAGCGTTGCAAATGGTTCACTCTTTCGTTGAACAGGCCGGTCCGATGACAAAGCAATTTCGTATTGGCATCGATCTCGGGGGGAGCAAGATCGAAGGTGCGGCGATCGACGCCTTCGGCATGGTGCGTCTGCGCCGCCGGATCCCGACCCCGGCCGGGGATTATCGTGCGACGATCGCCGCGATCGTTTCGGTCGTCGCGGACATCGAGCGGCAGATCGGCATCGAGCAGCAGGGCGGCACTCCGGCATCGGTCGGGATCGGCATGCCGGGAGCGATTTCGCCGGCGACGGGCTTGGTCAAGAACGCAAACTCCACCTGGCTGAACGGCCGCCCGTTGCCGCAAGATCTCGAAGCAGCGCTCGGCCGGCCGGTGCGCCTTGCCAACGACGCGAATTGCTTTGCCCTCTCCGAAGCGACCGACGGGGCCGCGGCGAACTGTCGGATCGTGTTCGGGGTGATCCTCGGAACCGGCGTGGGCGGCGGGATCGTCGCCGACCGGCGGCTCCTCGCCGGCGCCAATGCGATCGCCGGCGAGTGGGGGCACAACCCGCTGCCCTGGCCGCTGCCCGGCGAACTGCCCGGTCCCGCCTGCTATTGCGGGCGCTCGGGGTGCATCGAGACTTTCCTGTCGGGCCCGGGCATGGCCGCCGATCATCGCCGCCATACCGCGGAGATCTTGGGCTCGGCGGAGATCGCCCGCGGCGCCGAGAGCGGCGACACCAACTGCCGCGCGACCCTCGACCGCTATATCGACCGGCTCGCGCGCGGCCTCGCCGCGGTCATCAACCTCGTCGACCCCGATGCGATCGTCCTCGGCGGCGGGTTGTCGGCGATCGGCGCTCTATATGACGGGGTGCCGCGGCGCTGGGGCAAATATGTCTTTTCCGACCGGGTCGAGACCCGGCTGCTCGCACCCCGGCACGGCGATGCGAGCGGTGTGCGCGGAGCGGCCTGGCTGTGGCCGGCGGAGCCCGCGAAGTGACGACGCTATGCCGCGATTGCAGCCGGCTCTATGCGCGGCCTCCGCCCGATGGCCGGTGCGAGCACTGTGCCTCGCCGCGGCTCGTCAGCCACGAGAGGCTCGCTGACCTCGCGATCGCGCATGTCGATTGCGACGCCTTCTACGCCACGGTCGAGAAGCGCGATCGGCCGGAACTCGCCGATCGGCCGGTGATCGTCGGCGGCGGCAAACGCGGCGTCGTGCTCGCCTGCTGCTATGTCGCCAGG
>DATMKU010000145.1:0-4507 GCA_035570935.1 Allostellaceae bacterium | reverse complement strand
AGCGCCTGCAGCCAGTTGCATTCGCGCTGGGCGAAGGTGATCTGCAGGTCGCTTTCCGGCAACAGCGACGCCTCGATCCCCGGCAGGGGCGGGGCCTTGGCGCGCTCGCCCATATAGACCCAGACGAGGCCGTTGCGTTCGGCGACCTTGTAGGCCTTGGCCCTGACCTTATCCTTGTGGTCCTGATGAGCAGGCGTGTTGGGCATATCGACGCAATTGCCCGCCACATCGTATTTCCAGCCGTGATAGACGCAGCGAATGCCGTCCTCCTCGTTGCGGCCGAGAAACAAGGAGGCGCAGCGATGCGGGCAACGGTGATCCATGACCCCGACCCGGCCCGAGCTGTCGCGAAACGCGATCAGCCGCTCGCCCAACAGCAAGAGCCGCATCGGGGCGCCGTCGCGCGCCAGTTCCGAGGACATCGCCGCCGGCAGCCAGTATTGCCGCATCATGTCGCCCATGACCGTGCCGGGGCCGATGCGGACCAGATCCTCGCTGTCCTTCTGCTTGCTCATCGCTGACCTCATTGATCTGTCCTCCCAAGCTCGCCCTCCCCGCGTGTGGCGGAGGGAATGGGAGGGGCAGCCGGGCTATAAGTAGGTTCGGATCCAGATTGACATTGCGTCGCTATGAAAAGACAGCGAAGCCGAGGCCGGTGCCGGACCCCGCCGGGGTGCGGTAGCCGGGGACGTAATGCGACCACGCCATGTCGAGATGCTCGACGGCACCGCCGACCGCGATCCACATGCGGATCTCGGAGCTGCCGGAATTGAGCTTTTTGCGCGGCAACGACTGCAGCGCCGTGCCGTCCTTGCGCGCGAGCGCGTCGATGATGCCGCGGTCGAGCTCCTCGTCGACGACAAAATGGCTGAGCCCGCCCGAGCCGACAATGCCGATACGGGCATCGCCGGGCCAGCTCTCGACCGCCTCGCGGATCGCCTGCCCGAGTTTGTAGCAGCGCCGTGGTGTGGGCTGGTTCGGCGGGTAATAGGTGTTGAGAAACACCGGCACGACCGGCAGATCGGGGTCTTCCATCAGCCGCTTGCGGACGAAGGCGTGAGCGTGGCCTTCGCCGTGCCCGGGTGCTAGCCCGTTCGACGAGGCGATGTCGAACTCGCGGTCGATCAACTCGCTGATCAGATGCAATGCCAAGGGGGCCGCGACCGGGTAGTCGCGCGGCTCCTTCTCTTCGTAATAGCGCGCGGTCGCAAGCCGCGACCATTCCGGACCCCTGAAATTGGGCGAGAGCGGCACATTGCGGATCGTGTCGCCGTAATAGACGAGGATCGAGGGGAGGTGATCCTCGTAAAACAACTCCTTCTGGTCGTCGCCGACAATGATCAGGGCATCGAGTTCGGCGCGGCGCACGCTCTCTTTCAGCCGCTCGATCGCCGCTTGGGCCTCGTCATGACGCGCGGCAAAGCGCTCCGGCGACAATTCCGGCGCCGCTCTCGGGTCGGCGCGGGTCAGCAATTCCTCGTAGCTCGCGGGGTTGCCGTCCTTGTCGAGAAAATCGCGGACCCCGTCGCGGTCGATAAAGCTCGGCCAGTCCTTGGCCGGGGTATTCAGCATTGGGGTGTGCGATGTCGCGATCCCTAGGACGATTTTTGCCATCCCGTTCCTCCTTCCGCGCGCGGCGGACCTGATTTCCTGCCGGGAGCGTATCGCCTCGAACGCGAGCGCGTCAACCGGCGCACAGGCTCTCCAAAAGGCGCGCTCAACGCCTTTGTCTCGACGCGATTGGAACCCTATAGATTCCAGCGAGACAAGGGGCGGGCGCCGGCCCGAGGCGGGGAACGATGCCGAAGCCAGCAACATGGGTGCAGACGGTGACCGGCGCGGTCGCCGGTGCGGGGAGCCGCGTCCTCGGGCTTGCCTTTGGCAAGGCGATCGCGTTCACCTATGCCGTTATCGTCAGCGTCGTCGCCAATATCGTGTTCGATTTTGTCCGCGATCCGCCGCACCCAGCATCCACCGACGCGATGATGGCAGCCGCGGTCAAATCCGATGACGGCGCTGTAGCGCGAGCGCCGTTGCCTGCGCCCCCGCCGCGGACCGAGCCTCCGGAAAATCCACGGCCGGGGCCGGGCAGCGGCGGACTCTATTGATGGAGAACGCGAAATGATCGACGTCGCCAAGGCGCGAAACTACGTCGAGCAGTGCTGGGGCGACGAGATCGTCCCGACCCTGGCCGAATACATCAAAATCCCGAACAAATCGCCGGCCTTCGACCCCGATTGGGCGGCGCACGGCTATATGGACGAAGCGGTCGCGATGTTCGAGCGCTGGGCGCGCGCCAAATTGCCGGCATTGCCCGGCGCCGTGCTCGACACCATCCGGCTGCCCGGCCGCACGCCCGTCATCGTGATCGAGGTGCCAGGCGCCGGCCCCGATACCGTGCTGCTTTACGGCCATCTCGACAAGCAGCCGGAGATGACCGGCTGGGCCGACGGGTTTGGCCCGTGGCAGCCGCGGATCGACGGCGACAAGCTTTACGGCCGCGGCGGGGCGGATGACGGCTATGCGATGTTCGCGGCGCTGTCCGCGCTATTGGCGCTGCGCGAGCAGGATGTGCCACATGCGCGCTCGTTGATCCTTATCGAGGCTTGCGAGGAATCGGGCAGCTACGACCTGCCCTATTATGTCGATCACCTGGCGGCGCGGATCGGCAGTCCGTCGCTCGTCGTCTGTCTTGATTCCGGCTGCGGCAATTACGATCAGCTGTGGTTGACGACGTCGTTGCGTGGGATGGTCTCGGGCACGCTCAAAATCCGCGTGCTCGAAGAAGGCGTGCATTCGGGTCACGCCTCGGGGGTCGTGCCGTCGAGCTTTCGCATTATACGGCAATTATTGTCGCGGCTCGAAGACGAGACCACCGGGGCGATCCGCCCGCCCGAGCTCTACGCCCAGGTCCCGGCCGAGCGGGTGGCGCAGGCGCGCCGGGCCGCGACGGCATTGGGCGACACGGTCTACACCGAATACCCGTTCGCGCCGGGTGTCATACCGATGGGCGACGATCTCGCCGAAATGGTGCTGAACCGCAGCTGGCGGCCGCAACTGGCGGTGACCGGGATCGCCGGCCTGCCGATGCCCGGCGACGCCGGTAATGTACTGCTGCCGTTTACCGAAGCGAAATTGAGCCTGCGGCTGCCGCCCACATTGGACGCCGAACGCGCCGGCGCGCTACTTCGCGGATTGCTGGAAAAAGACCCGCCGTACGGCGCGCGGGTCGAATTGGATTTGGGGCCGGGTGCGACCGGGTGGAACGCGCCGGCCTTGGCGCCGTGGCTCGAACAATCCTTGGGGCGCGCGTCTGAGGCCGCGTTCGGGGCACCCCCCGCCTATATGGGCGAGGGCGGTAGCATCCCGTTTATGGCGATGCTGGGCGAGAAATTCCCGCGGGCGCAGTTTGTCGTGACCGGGGTGCTGGGGCCGCATTCCAACGCGCACGGGCCGAATGAATTCCTGCACATCCCGACCGGCCGGCGCGTCTCGACGGTCATCGCTCAGGTGCTCGCCGATCATCACGCCCGAGAAGCAGGGGGATTAAGCGCTCTTTAATGTGAGTAGCAGGGCGGCCTCGAACTTGGCCGCCCTGGGCCTCCGCTGGCGCGGGGGCGACGAAAAATGATCCGGTGGTGCACGCTTTTTCGAGTACCGTCCAACTCAGTGGGTGACGAGGCGGCGCTCGACGGCCGCGGCCTTGATCGCTTTTTGCAATTTTTCAAAGGCGCGGACCTCGATCTGGCGCACGCGCTCGCGTGAGATGCCGTATTGCTGCGATAAATCCTCGAGCGTCGTCGGGTTGTCGCGCAGCCGCCGCTCGGCGAGGATATGGCGCTCGCGGTCGTTGAGATGAGTCATCGCCTTTTCCAAGAGATCGCGGCGCAGGCCCAACTCCTGCCGGTCGGCGAGGCGGGTTTCCTGGCTTTCGCTTTCGTCGACGAGCCAATCCTGCCACTCGCCTTCACTGTCGCTGCGCAACGGCGCGTTCAGCGAATGGTCGGGGCTCGCCAGCCGGCGGTTCATGCTGATCACGTCGGCTTCCGGCACGTCGAGCTCGGTGGCGATCTTTTTCAGGTTTTCGGGCGACAGATCGCCCTCCTCCATCGCCTGCAATTGACCCTTCAATTTGCGCAGATTGAAGAACAGCTTTTTCTGCGCGGCGGTGGTGCCCATTTTGACGAGCGACCATGAGTGCAGGATGTATTCCTGGATCGCGGCCCTGATCCACCACATCGCATAGGTCGCCAGCCGAAAGCCGCGATCGGCGTCAAACCGCTTGACCGCCTGCATCATCCCGACATTGCCTTCCGAGATCAGCTCGGACAGCGGCAGGCCATAGCCGCGATAGCCCATCGCGATTTTGGCGACAAGCCGCAGATGGCTCGTGACCAGACGGTGCGCGGCCTGCGGATCCTCATGCTCCTTCCAGCGCTTGGCGAGCATGTATTCCTCATCCGGCTCGAGCATCGGAAACTTGCGGATCTCCTGGAGATACCGGGTC
>DATMKU010000144.1:0-2131 GCA_035570935.1 Allostellaceae bacterium | reverse complement strand
GGGATTCGGTCAGAGGGCTCTCACCAGATGAAATCAAAGGCGAATGGCCTAACGGAGGGTAACGTTTAAGAACGGCTAATCGACCCCGGTGGCGCGGCGAGGAGAGTGCGCCAGTCGATTGCGGCGCCGAGCTTGAGGCGGGTCCCGGCGTCGGGCATCGGGTATTTGAGACCGGTGGCGCAGTTGAACAGCACGACGCGGTCGTCGGCACGAACCCGGCCGTCGGCCAACCCCTGTTCGTAGGCGGCGTAGGTCGCCGCCCCCTCGGGACAGAGCAGCAAGCCCTCGGCCTTCGCCACCTTGGCCCAGGCGCGGGCGATCGCATCGTCATCGACGGCGATGGCAAACCCGCCGCTGTCGCGCACCGCGCGCAGGATCAGAAAATCGCCGATCCCTTGCGGCACGCGGATGCCGGCCGCGAAGGTGTGCGCGTTTTGCCAGCGCGGCGCATGTTCGACACCGTCTTCCCAGGCCTTGACCATCGGCGCGCAGCCGGCCGCCTGAACCACGACCATGCGCGGCCGCTGTGGCCCGATCCAGCCGATCTTTTCGAGTTCGTCGAATGCCTTCCACATGCCGATGATGCCGGTGCCGCCGCCGGTCGGATAAAAGATCACGTCGGGCACCTGCCAGCCGAGCTGCTCGGCCAGCTCGATCCCCATCGTCTTTTTGCCCTCGATGCGATAGGGCTCGCGCAGGGTCGAGCAATTGAACCAGCCGACCGCCTTTTCGCCCTCGGCGACGAGCCGGCCGCAATCATCGATCAGCCCGTCGACCAGGAACACCTCCGCACCCTGCATCGCGATTTCGCGGACATTCACCGCCGGCGTGTCGTCCGGGCAGAAGACGTAGGACTTGATCCCGGCGCGCGCGCAATAGGCCGCCATCGCCGCCCCGGCATTGCCGTTGGTCGGCATCGCCATGGTTTTGACGCCCAACTCCTTGGCCATCGCCACCGCGAGCACGAGCCCGCGCGCCTTGAACGAACCGGTCGGCAGGCGGCCTTCGTCCTTGACCAACAGCTCGCCGTCGGGAGGGGCGAGCCGCGGCAGCGTCACCAGCGGGGTGAAGACCTCGCCCAGCGACACGATATTTTCGGGCCGGCGCACCGGCAACAGCTCGCGATAGCGCCACAGGCTCCGCGGCCGGGCGGCAAGCGCATCGCGGCTGAGCGCGGCGCTGACGCCGTCGAGGTCGTAGCGCACCAGCAATGGCCGGCCCGCTTTCGACAAGGTTTGCACGGTGTCGGCGGGATAGCGCTCGCCGGTCAGGCTGCATTCGAGATGAGTGACAAAGCTCGGCAGATCGCCGCCCGTCCAGTGATGATCGAGCATCGAGGCTCCTGTGATCCGACCGGCGAAGCAGCCGATCGGCGGCGGTGGTTATTCCGCGGCGGCGACTACTCCGCGGCGGCGACGGACCGCCTCGTCGGGGGTACGGTATTTCGCGTCGGGCGGCACGCGGCCCGAGATTTGCGCGCGATGGATCGGGGTCATAGGGTTCTCCTCGGCCGCTCGCCGATCCTAGGCCCGCCGATACAAGCTGTCACGCCACGCCGGCACGCGCGCCGTTCTGGCCGGTTGATAATTGGTGGGAACAAGATTGGAATAATTCCGATTTATAGGAGATGGGAGGGAGGCAGTGATGCGCACACCGCTTTACGCGCCGCTCGACGACGCGCTCGACGAGATCGCGCCCTACGGCATCGAACTCAAAAACGGCAACAGCACCATGCGCCGATGGTCGCCGAGGCGCTGTGCGCGTTGGGCCATCCGGAGGCGGTGACGCCGTGGGTCGCCCGCTATCGCGAGCGGATGCAGCTGCGGCCGGGGCCGGGCGAAGCCATTCGCGGCGACGAGTGGCGCGGCGCGCTCGGCCGGCTCGACCGCTTTGCCGATTGGGCGTTGTTTTTCACTGACGAGCTGGAGGACGCACCGTGGCGAACGGTGCTCGATCGCTGGGTGGGGAGGCTGGCTCCCGGCTTTTGCGCCGCGGCAACCCACGGCCCGATCCGCGTCGGGCATGCGGTGCGCGGGCTGGCCGAGCGCGAGACCGCGAGCCGGCGGCGCGAGCTTGCCGATGCGCTCGCCGGCTGGGCCGCCACCTGGCAGCAATTGCCGGGAAGCGACGA
>DATMKU010000143.1:0-20937 GCA_035570935.1 Allostellaceae bacterium | reverse complement strand
GCACCTGCTGGGCCACCCAGTCGCTCGGGAGCTGCCCGGTAGGGCCGACGAGATGGCGGTAGATCTGGCCGAGCAGGCGGGCATGGGTGTCGCTCAACACTTTGCGGAAGTCCGGGATCTGGCAGACTTCCCAGAGCAGGCGCACCGCCTGCCGATGCCGCGCCAGCTCGGCGATGTCGGCCTGCTTGGCGAGGGTTCGCAACGCCAGATGGTCGTCGGCCTCGCGCGCCGGGACCAGCCCCGGTTTGGGCGGTCGCGCCTCGAGGCTGCGCAGCAGCGCCGCCGGCGAGGCGTAGTCGAGCCGCGCATTGCGCCAGTAGAGCCGCGTCAGCGGATCGAAACGGTGGTTCTCCACCGCCTCGACCACCTCCGGCTCCATCGGCCCCAGCTCCGCCGTAGTGCCGAAGGTGCCGTCGCTCATATGGCGGCCCGCGCGGCCGGCGATCTGGGCGATCTCGGCGGCGGTCAGCCGACGTGGACCGCGACCGTCGTACTTGGCGATGCGGGCAAAGGCGACATGGTCGAGATCCATATTCAGCCCCATGCCGATCGCGTCGGTGGCGACGAGATAATCTACCTCGCCGGCCTGGAACATGCCGACCTGGGCGTTGCGCGCCCGTGGGCTGAGCGCGCCAAGCACGACCGCGGTGCCGCCGCGCTGGCGCCGGATCAGTTCGGCCAGCGAAAACACGTCGGCGACGGCAAAGGCGACGACAGCGCTGCGCCGCGGCAATCGCGTCACTTTCTTGTGGCCGGTATAGGCGAGCGTCGAAAAGCGCGGCCGGCCGGTATGCTCGAATTCGGGGACGAGCCGCCGCATCAGCGGCTTGATCGTATCGGCGCCGAGAAGCATCGTTTCGAAAACGCCGCGGGCATGAAGGAGCCGCGCGGTGAAGACGTGACCGCGTTCGGGATCGGCGCATAGCTGGATCTCGTCGACGGCAAGAAAATCGACGGGCCGGTCGAGCGGCATCGATTCGACGGTGCAGACGAAATAAGCGGGATTAGGCGGCAGGATTTTTTCTTCGCCGGTGATCAGTGCCACCGCCCGCGCGCCGCGCAGTTTGACGATCCGGTCGTAATTCTCGCGCGCAAGCAGCCGCAGAGGAAACCCGATCATCCCGCTTTTGTGGCCGAGCATACGCTCGATCGCGAGATGCGTCTTGCCGGTGTTGGTCGGCCCGAGGACCGCGACAAGCCGCGGAGCGGGGCTGAACATGGCCATGCGATAGGTATCGGGTGGCCGAGGCCGCATGGCAAGGGCAAAGCGATGGGTCAGCTCAGGTGCGACGCCGCGGACCCCGGTTTGGTCGCGCTCCTCGGTCCGAGGTTTACCGATTCTTTGCCAAGTACGATGAACTTGGGCTGGCATCTGAGCCGGGGAGAAGCTTTGTGGATGGCGACAGACCTGAAGACAGCGGCCGCCGGGTCGGGCGGGTTATTGCCGTGTCCGCCTCGCGGGCAACGGTACTGCTCGACGCGGAAGACCTGGCGCCGCTCGAAATGGGCCATGTCGTCAAAATGCGCACCCGCGCGGGAACGGTCTACGCCATGGTCAGCCGGCTCGAGGTCTCGGACCCCGGCCTTGAGCCGTCGGACCAGGATCTGAAGACCGCCGAAATCGAGTTTGCCGGCGAGATCGGCGAGGCTGACGGCTCTCCTCCCGGCTTCCAGCGCGGAATCTCGGCCTATCCGGCGCTGGACGAGCCGGTCTGGCTGGCGACCGCCGCCGATCTGCTGCAGGTCTACGCCCGTCCCGAAGCCGCGACTGCCCGGATCGGCTCGCTTCACCAAGCCGCCGGCGTGCCCGCCTACATTCTGACCGACGAACTGTTCGGCAAGCATTTCAGCATTGTCGGCACCACCGGTTCGGGTAAATCTTGCCTGGTTGCGGCGATCCTTGCCGCGGTGATCGACCATGCCCCAAACGCCCATGTCATGCTGCTCGACCCGCACAGCGAATATGCGAATGCGTTTGGCGAACGCGCCGAGGTGCTCAGCCCGGGCCACGGTCTTTATTTTCCCTATTGGCTGTTCAACTTCGAAGAGTTGGCCGAGATCGTCCTGGGCTCGGACCGCCAGCCCGATCAGGTCAAGATCCTCGGCGAGGCGGTGCTCGCCGCCAAGCAATCTTATTTCGCCAAAACCGGGCTCGAACGGCGCGGCACGGTCGACACGCCGGCCCCTTACCGGATCGCCGATGTGCTGCGCTTTATCGACACCGCGATGGGCAGCCTGAACCGGCCCGAAAGTGTCGCCGCCTATCACGCCGTCACCGGCCGCATCACCGCGCTGCAAAACGACGCCCGCTACGGCTTTGTCTTCAACACCCGGATGACGTTGCGCGACGAGCTGTGCGACATCCTGGCGCAGCTGTTTCGGATTCCGGTTGCCGGCCGGCCGGTCACGATCCTCGATCTTGCCGGCGTTCCGTCGGAAGTGGTGAATGTCGTCGTCTCGGTGCTGTGCCGGCTCGCCTTTGATTTCGCGCTGTGGAGCGAGACGCCGGTCCCGATCACGATCATCTGCGAGGAAGCGCATCGCTACGCGCCGCGCGACAAGTCCCTGGGGTTCGAAGCGGCCAAGCGGGCCTTGTTCCGCATCGCCAAGGAGGGGCGCAAATACGGCGTGTCGCTGTGCGTCGTCAGCCAGCGGCCGTCAGACCTCGCTCCCGGCCTGTTATCGGAATGCAACACGCTCTTTGCGCTGCGCATGACCGGCCAGGAGGACCAGGACATCGTGCGCAGCGCGGTCCCCGAATCCTGTTACGGCCTGCTGAATTTTCTGCCGGCATTGCGCAACGGCGAGACAATCGCCGTCGGAGAGGGGGTGTCGTTGCCGATGCGCATCTGCCTCTCGCCGTTGCCGGCTGGGCGCCGCCCCAAAAGCGCCACTGCTTCTTTTACCGAGGCGTGGAAGAACGAGACCGACGGCAAGCGGATCGAGCAAACCGTCGAACGCTGGCGTCGCGGCATTCGCCAACCCTCGGGATAATATTTCCCGATCTGCCGCCGATCTTGCGCGGGTCGGGGTTTCACTACATATCCCAGGCGCATCAACGCCAACCCGCGACGGCAGACCATGACCCAGGAAACCAGAAGCTTCCAGGCGGAAGTCAGCCGCCTTCTCGAAATCGTCGCGCATTCGCTGTACAGCGAGAAAGAGATCTTTCTGCGCGAACTCATCTCCAACGCCTCCGACGCTTGCGATCGGCTGCGCTATGCCGCGCTGACCGAACCGGCGCTGGCCGAGGGCGACACCGATTATCGCGTCGTGCTAACCCCCGACAAACCGGCCCGAACCTTGACGATCGCCGATAACGGCATCGGCATGAACCGCGACGAATTGATCGAAAATCTCGGCACCATCGCGCGCTCGGGGACGGCCGCCTTCATGAGCCAGCTGTCGGGCGATTCGCGCAAGGATATGAGCCTGATCGGCCAGTTCGGCGTCGGCTTTTACTCGGCCTTCATGGTCGCCGAAAAGGTCGAGGTCCTGGCCCGCAAGGCGGGCGACAGCGAAGGTTGGCGTTGGATTTCCGACGGAAAGGGCGAATTCACGATCGAGGCGTGGCCCGAGGCGGCGCGCGGTGCCGCGATCATCGTCCATGTGCGCGAGGGCGAGGATGAATATCTCGATTCAGCCCGCCTGCGCCGCATCGTTCACACCTATTCCGACCACATCGGCTTGCCGATCCTGCTGAAGGACGGCGGCAAGGAAGAGACGATCAACACTGCCTCGGCGCTGTGGACCCGGTCGCGCTCCGAAATCACGCCCGAGCAATACAAGGAATTCTACCATCACGTCGGCCACAGCTTTGACGATCCGTGGCTGATATTGCACAACAAGGCGGAGGGCGTACTCGAATACACGAATCTATTGTTCGTGCCTTCGACCAAGCCGTTCGATTTGTTCGACCCGGACCGGAAGAGCCGGGTCAAGCTCTATGTCCGGCGGGTGTTCATCACCGATGAGGGCACCGAATTATTGCCGGCCTATTTGCGCTTTTTGCGCGGCGTCGTCGACAGCGAAGACCTGCCGCTCAACATCAGCCGCGAGATGCTGCAGTCAAACCCGATGGTCGCGAGAATCCGCCAGCAGCTGACCCGGCGCGTGCTGACCGAGCTCGGCAAAAAGGCGACCGAGACGCCCGGCGAATATGCCACGTTCTGGGACAATTTCGGGGCGGTGCTGAAGGAGGGGCTGTACGAGGACCGCGAGCAGCGCGACACGCTATTGGAGCTGGCGCGCTTCCATTCGACCGCACGCGACGGGTTCGTGTCGCTCGATGAATATGTCGAAAAGATGCGGCCGGGGCAGGATGCGATCTACACGATCACCGGCGACAATCTCGAAGTGATCAAACGCAGCCCGCAGCTCGAGGGCTTTCGTGCGCGCGGCGTCGAGGTGCTGTTGCTGACCGATCCGATCGACGAATTCTGGATGCCGGCGATCGGCACCCATAAGGAGAAACCATTCAAATCGGCGACCCGCGGCGGCCTTGATCTCGAAAAGATCGCGGCTTCCGAGGAGCAGCCGCGGGAACAGCCGGCTCCGCCGGCCAAGCTCGCCAGCCTGATCGCGATCTTCAAGCTGGCGCTGGGCGACGCGGTCAAGGACGTGCGCAGCTCGGATCGGCTGACCGACAGTGCCGTGTGTCTTGTCGCCGACGAGGGCGACATGGACATGCATTTCGAGCGGCTGTTGAAGCAGCATCGCCAGCTCGACACCGAAGCCAAGCGCATTCTCGAATTGAACCCGCGCCACAAGCTGATCGAGCGGCTCGCCGCGAGCGTCGGCGACAGTGGCGCCTCCGACCAGATCGGCGAATTCGCCTGGTTGCTGCTCGACCAGGCGCGGATCGTCGAGGGCGAGCTGTTGCCCGATCCGCCGGCCTTCGCCCGCCGGTTGGCGGTGCTGCTGGAGCGCGGCCTGCCGCAGGCGGCGTGACGCCCGGTCATTATTCCGTCGCGCCGCGCGGCGCCTGCCGGGCGCTGCCCCTCTTCGCGGCGCGAATGACGGAGCCTGATACAGGGAGACCAGCATGAAGTTGGCGGTAGCGTTGCGGATTTCGGCCACCGCCGGGATCGACATGGAGCTGGTCCGGGAGGCCGAGCGGCTCGGCTACGAGGCAGTGTGGTGCGGCGAGGCCTATGGAACCGATGCGGTGTCGCCGGTCGCCTGGGTCTTGGCGCAGACGGCGACGATCAAGGCCGGCACCAGCATCCTGCAGATGCCGGCGCGCACCCCCGCCTGCGCGGCGATGACCGCGATGACCTTGCAGGCGCTCAGCGGCAACCGGTTTTTGTGCGGCATCGGACCGTCGGGGCCGCAGGTCGTCGAGGGCTGGCATGGCGTGCCCTATGGCAAACCCTTGGCGCGCACCCGCGAATACATCGCGATCATCCGCCGGATCCTCGAACGCAAGGCGCCGCTCGAATTCGCGGGCGAGCATTACCAGATCCCGTACAACGGGCCGGGCGCGACCGGGCTCGGCAAGCCTTTGCGCAGCATCGTTCACGGCGACCCGAGCCTCAAAATCTACACCGCGGCGATCGCCCCGGCCGGGCTGCGGACAGCAGGCGAAGTCGCGGACGGGACCCTGCCGTTTTTCATGTCGCCGGAGCAGGCGGAGGCGATCGTCGGTCCGGTGCGCGAAGGCCTTGCCAAGGCCGGGGACGACAAGACCCTCGCGGATTTCGATCTCGCACCCTATGTGCGGGTCGCGATCGGCGACGATCTAGCGGCTTGCAGAGACGCAATCCGGCCCAATCTCGCTCTCTATATCGGCGGCATGGGCGCCCGCTCTAAGAATTTCTACAACGATCTGGCAAAACGCATGGGCTACGAGGCGGCGGCCGAGACGATCCAGGACCATTATCTCGCCGGGCGGCGCCGCGAGGCCGAGGCCGCGGTGCCCGACGCGCTGATCGACGAGACCTCCCTGGTCGGGCCAACAGAGCGGGTGCGCGAGCGGTTGCGGGCATGGCAGGCGATTGCCAAGGACCACCGGGTCGGGTCGCTGGTATTGGCCGGAGCCGACATCGCGGCGCTGCGTACCGTCGCCGAGGCGGTGCTGTGAGAGAGGTGCGATGACCGATTCCCTCGGGCCTCTCGCCGGGGCGATCGAACGCGACGGGTTCGCCTTTGTTCGGGCGCCCGAGATGCGGGGGCTATTGGGCGCGGCCCCGCTGCGCGACTGGGATTCGTTCGCGGCGAGCTGGAACGATCTCGGCGTCGACGCCTATATGGCCGATGGCGGGCGCTATCGCCGGCGCCGTTTTGCCTGCTATCGCGCGACACCGGCCGGGGTTCTGCGCAAGCCGCATCAGCCGCATTACCAGAGCCGCGACTACAACGCCTTAAACGGCGGCGTCGAGCGTTGGTTCGACCCGGTCGCCGAGACGATTGGCCGGCACCCGGCGCTGGCAGCCGTTCTCGGCGCCAGCCACGAGTTGTTTGATCGGATGACCCCGGCGACGTACCGGCCCGATGCCTGGCATGTCGAACTGCATCAGTTTCGCATCGAGGCGCGGTCGGGCGAGGCTGGCCAGCCGACCCCCGAGGGGATGCACCGCGACGGGGTCGACTGGGTGCTGGTGCTGATGATCCGCCGCGAAAACATCAAAAGCGGCGAGACGACGATTTTCGACCTCGCCAGGCGGCCGCTCGGCAGCTTCACGTTGACCCGGCCGCTCGACGCCGCCCTCGTCGACGACAGCCGCGTCTATCACGGCGTCACCTCGGTCGAGCCGATCGACCCGGTCACCCCCGCCTATCGCGACGTTCTGGTGGTGACCTTTCGGCGGGAATAGGCGGGGATCGGCGTGGAATCGAGGTACTTCCCGGACCGAGGTTGGTCACGAGTGCGCGTGCAGCAGGATTTGCGTCGCCGTCCAGATCATGCCGCCCACGGCCGGCGTCGCCGCGACCCCGACCCCGATCACCCATTTGATCAGCCGCGGCTCGACCTCGGCAATCTCACGCCGCAAATCGGCGATGTCGGTCTTGCTCGCGAGTTTCGAAACGTCGAAATCTCGCGCCAGCCGCACCGCGCGCGTAACCGCCTCGGCCTGTTCGTCGGTAAAGCCCGACGCCTTCAGGTCCTTGACGAGTTCATGTGTGTCGAGCGTGCCGATCATCGCCGCGTGGCATTCTGACGGTTCCCGCCCCCTTTTACGCCAGTCATTCGCCGATGCGAAACAGCCCGGGGACAGGTAACATGGCCGCTCAATCATCGCGGGGAGTTGTCCATGTCGCGGCACCATGTTTTGCGGGCCAGTCCCGAGACTTGTCATTGGGGATTTTTTGATGCCGGGCTGAAACCGGTGCTGAGGGTCGCGTCGGGCGACACGGTGACCCTGGACAGCGTTTCGGGCGGACCCGACGTGTTGCCCGCGGACGGGCGCTTCGACATCCTGCCCGAGCATAGGGCGATCCACGCCGCGATCGAGCCGCGGCTCGGCGCGCATATCCTGACGGGGCCGATCGCGATCGACGGGGCCGAGCCCGGCGACGCGCTCGCGATCGAGATCATGTCGATCGATTGCCGGCAGAATTGGGGCTACACCCGCATCCGCCCGCTGTCGGGCACCCTGCCCGAGGATTTCCCGGTGCGGCGCACCTGGCATACCGCGATCGACCGCCAGCGCGGCATCGCCACCGTGCCGTGGGGTGCGGAGATCGAGCTGGCGCCGTTTTTCGGGGTCATGGGGGTGGCGCCGCCGCCCGCCTATGGCGCCGTGACGTCGATCGTGCCGCGCGAATTCGGCGGCAACATGGATCTGAAGGAGCTGGTGGCCGGCACGACCCTCTACCTGCCGATATGGAGCGAGGGCGGGATGTTCTCGGCCGGCGACGGCCACGGCGTGCAGGGCGACGGCGAGGTTTGCGTGACCGCACTCGAAACCGCCCTGACCGGCACCTTCCGCCTGAGTTTGCATAAGGGCATGGGAATCGACCTTCCTCGCGCGGAAACCCCGACGCACTTGATCACGATGGGTTTTGACGAGGATCTCGACGACGCCGCCAAGACCGCCTTGCGCCAGATGATCATCCTGATCGGCGAGCGCATGGGGCTCGGGCGCGAGGACGCCTATATGTTCTGCAGCCTCGCCGTCGACCTGCGGGTGACGCAGCTGGTCGATGGCAATAAGGGCATCCACGCGATGCTGCCCAAGCGCTACGTCAACAGCGCTGCGGACGGCGCCCCTCGATTTGGTAGAGCTTGATACGACCTGCGATGACAGCGCCGCTGGTTCCTTCGGAACTTCTCGATCCGGTCGTCGCCTTTTTTCGACCTCAGCGGATTATCCTGTTTGGCTCCACGGCCCGCGGGGAGGCCGGGCGGGACAGCGATATCGATCTGCTCGTCATCGTCGGCGATGATACGCCGGCCGAAAAGCTGACCCTCGGGGCCAGGTTCGAGGCGCGCCGATCCTATCGTGAAGCGGCCGATATATTCCCGATGCCGGCCGCGACTTTCGAGCGCAACCGAACGATTGTCGGCACCCTTGCCGCTGAGGCCGACGCGGACGGGATCGTTGTTTACGGCCCGCCGATGGAGCCTCCGTCGATGAGAACCCCCGATCCGCGGACACGCTGGCAAGCCGTCGAGCGCTGGCTTGCGGTCGCCGAGCGCGACCGTGCGGCGGTCGCGGTTGTTCTGTCCTCAGGTTCGGCCTTGCATGGCATCGCCGCATTTCACTGTCAGCAGGCGGTCGAAAAGCTGCTGAAGGGATTTCTGGTTCTCGCGCGCAAAAGATCGCGCAAAACGCATTCGCTGTCGGATCTCGGCGCGATGGCCGAGGCGAGCTTTCCCGATATTGCCGAGCTTGTTGCCGCGGCAGAAAACTGGAGCAATTGGGCGGTCGCGTACCGTTACCCATCGGAAGAAGGCGACGCTCCGCCGGAGCCGGACGAGGACGAATTGCGCCGTGCTCTCGCCGTGATCGATGCGCTGGCGAATCGCTTGCGGGCCGAGCGTCCGCAAAACCCCGGCGCATGAAAGGGATGGCGCCATAACGCGGTCGCGGCAGCGAGTGGGCCCAAGATTGCAGCCCGCAAATTAAGAGTTCGACGCGCAAGGAGGTACCAGCGGTGTCATGACGACCGAATTAGAAGTCGTGCAGCATTATCGGGCTGAGAACATTACGGCGCGCGTGCTGGCGGCGCTGCGTGCCGTGTACGGGCCGGACGCGCCGATCACCCCGGATTTGCTGGCGCCGATAGATCACTTTCACGGGATGGGTTTGGTTGCCACGAGAGAGCTCGGGTCAGCTCTGAAACCGAAGGCGAGCGATCATTTGCTTGATATCGGCTGTGGGATAGGCGGGCCAGCTCGCTGGTTTGCCGCAAGATTCGGATGCCGGGTGACAGGGGTCGATCTCACTGAAAGCTTTTGTGAAGCGGCCCGCCAGCTAACTAGCCTCGCCGGGCTTGCCGATCGCGTGACCATACTGCATGGGTCGGCGCTCTCGCTCCCCATGCCAGATGCAAGTTTCGACGCGGCGTATTCGCAGGCTGTTTTGATGAACATTTCGGACAAGCTAGGCTTTGCGCTCGAAGCGTTCCGAGTGCTCCGCCCCGGCGGAATGCTGGGCATTTCTCTTGTCGGCCCCGGTCCGGTCGGAGAGCCGTATTACCCGCTGCCTTGGGCAACGACGCAGGCCAGCAGCTTTCTTGCAACGCCTGATCAGATCCGCACCGAGTTGCAGGCCGGAGGTTTCGAGATCCTCTCTCTTCACGACACGACAGTCGCGACGATCGAGACCTTTTCCCCGATCCTGAAGCGGCTTGAGACGGAGGGGCTGCCGCCCTTGGGCGAACACGTCGTCACCGGGGAAAATGCAAGGGAATGGCGGATCAACGCGATGCGCAGCTTGGGCGACCGCCGAACCTCCATGATCGAGGTGCTCGCGCGCAAGCCCGCCTGAATGAGAAAGCAATCGCCGGATAGAGCCGGGCTCCTCGGCGCGCCATCTTCACCAAGTGATGATGTGCAGGAGCGAGTAATGTTGGATTTCGACAAATGCTGGGCGGCGGTCGAGGGGCGCGACGCCGCCGCCGACGGCAGCTTTTACTACGGGGTCAAGACGACGGGCGTTTATTGCCGGCCGGGCTGCGCGTCGCGGCGCCCGTTGCGCGTCAACACGGTGTTTTTCGAGACGATCGCGGCGGCCGAGGCGGCGGGGTTGCGGGCGTGCAAGCGCTGCCGGCCGGGCGACGCCTCCGCGGCGTCGCGGCATCTCGCAGCGGTCGAGAGGGCCTGCGCGCTATTGCGCACGAGCGAAACGATGCCGAGCCTCGCCGACCTCGCCGATGCGGCGGCGATCAGCCGGTTCCACTTTCACCGTGTGTTCAAGCAAATCACCGGGGCGACCCCGCGCGATTATGCCCGTACCCACCGGCTCGGCACTTTCGCGCAAAAGCTCGACGCCGGAGAGAAGGTCACCGCGGCGATCTATGCCTCGGGGTTTGGGTCGAGCTCGCGCGCCTATGAGGCAGCATCGACGGTTCTCGGCATGACCCCGGGGGCTCGCCGACGCGGCGGCGAGGGCGAGACGGTCCGCTTTGTGACGGTGGCGACCCCGCTCGGCTGGGCATTGGTCGCCGCGACCGAGCGCGGGGTGTGCCTGACAGCACTGGGCGACGACCGCGAGCCGCTCTGCGCGATGGTGCGAGCGCGCTTTCCGGCGGCGAAGTTGGTCGCCGAAGATCGGGGGTTGGCTGATTGGGCCGAGCGGATCGTGCGCTTTATCACGGCGCCCGAGCATTCGCTCGACCTGCCGCTCGACATCCGCGGCACTGCGTTTCAGGCGCGGGTATGGCGCGCGTTGCAGAAGATCCCGCTCGGCCGTACCGCGACCTACAGCGAGATCGCGCGCGAATTGGGCCAGCCGACGGCGGTGCGCGCTGTGGCGCGGGCCTGCGCCGCGAACGATCTGGCGCTATTGGTGCCGTGTCATCGGGTGATCCGCGAGGACGGCGATCTCGCCGGCTATCGCTGGGGGATCGACCGCAAACAGGCCTTGCTCGACCGCGAGCGCGACGCGGCGTCGAAAGATGAAGCCGCCTGAGACCGCGGCCGATCGCGTCGCCGTCGCCGATTGGCCGGCGGCGGCGGCGGCGCTCGACAACGACGGCTGCGCCACGGTGCCGTTGCTGAGCGCCGGACAATGCCGGGCGCTGATCGCGCTCTACGATGACGACGACGCATTTCGCCGCCGCATCGTCATGCAGCACCACTCCTATGGCAGCGGCGAATACAAATATTTCGGCTACCCTCTGCCGCGGTTGGTCGAGGCGCTGCGGCGCGCGGTCTACCCGCATCTGGCACCGATCGCCGAGCGCTGGCGCGAGCGGCTGCACGAACCGGGGCGGTTTCCGCCGACCTTGGACGCCTATCTCGACGAGTGCCATCAAGCGGGTCAAGAGCGGCCGACGCCGCTGATGCTCAAATACGGCCCCGGCGACTACAACCGGCTGCACCAGGATCTTTACGGCGCGCTGGTTTTTCCATTGCAGCTGACGGTGCTGCTCAGCGAGCCGCAGGCCGATTTTACCGGCGGCGAGTTTTTATTGGTCGAGCAGCGGCCGCGAATGCAGTCCCGCGGCGAGGTCGTGCCGCTGCGGCAGGGTGAAGCGGTGATCTTTCCGGTGCATCACCGCCCGGTCGGAGGGACGCGCGGGTCTTATCGCGTCACGATGCGGCATGGCGTCAGCCGGGTGCGCAGCGGCGAGCGCTACACCCTCGGCATCATTTTCCACGACGCCGCCTGAGCGGGACCTCGTCATTCCGGGACGACCCGTGCGGGCCGGCTCGGAACCCATGAACGTGAGCTTCACAAGCCGGCACCCGCGGGCGCCGTCGCATCCCTGGCTGAGGGCGGTGTGCATGGGTTCCGGGTTCGCCGCTCCGCGGCGCCCCGGAATGACCGCGGTCGGACGTTCAGCCGATGATGGTCGGAAACAGATCCTGCCAATCGGGGTTCTGCTCCTCGATCAGGCGGATTTTCCAGTCTCTTCGCCATTTCTTCAGCGCCTTCTCGCGGGCGATCGCGGCGGTTGGATCGTCGTGGGTCTCGAACCATACCAGGCGGTCGACGCCATATGTCGCGGTAAAGCCGGATGCCGCTTTGGTCTTGTGCTGGTGGACTCGGCGAGGGAGGTCGCTCGTGATGCCGAGATAGAAGTTCCATGCTTGCGGCTGGCGAGCAGATAAACGTGAAACGGCATGGCCGCTATCTTGGGTCATTCCGGGGCCGGTGCAGCCGGAGCCCGGAACCTATGAACACGGCCATGCGGTATACCCATCGGCTGACGCCGGCCACGACCTCAAAATTCGGTGTGCATGGTTCCAGGCTCGGAGCTGGGCCGGCCCCGGAATGACCTCTAACCGGGTTCGGCGACCGCGGCGGACCACGGAGACATTACGTCGGAGATGCCGTGGTTGAGGCCGTCGGCGCCATGCAACACCAGGTTTGGGCAGGCGAAGCGGGTCGGGAAGACGCCATGCTCGGCCAATGTCGCGCCCGGCTTGGCCAAAAGCGCCTCGACTATCGGAGGCGACAGGCGGCGGTCGATGCCAAGGCGGTCGGTGCCGCTTTCGTCGATGCGCGGGTGATGCGCCGCCGTCGCCGGGTCCATCGCGAAATCGACGACAAAGCTCGCCATCTGCAAGACCGCGGCGAGGATGCGCCGCCCGCCCGAGGCGCCGACGCCGAACCACGGCCGACCGTCGCGCATCGCCACGGCCGGACACATGTTGGTCAGCGCCCGTTTCCCGGGTGCAAGCGAATTCGGCCTGCCGGGGCGCGGGTCGAACCACATAACCCCGTTGTTCATCAGGATGCCGGTGCCGGGCAGCACATAGCGGCTGCCAAAGCTCGACAGCAGCGTTGTGGTCAGCGCGGCGATCGTGCCTTCGCGGTCGATCGCGGTGATGTGGGTGGTCGAGGTTGGAGCGGCTGTCTCGACATCGCCGGCGTGGTCGAGGCGGTCGCGATAGGCTTCGCCCAACGCCTCGATGACCGCGTCGAAATAGGCGGCATCGGGTGTCGCGCCAAAGCGGCGTCGGGCCAGTCGCTCGACGACGAAAGCCAAGGTCGGCCCGGCGGTCATCCCGGGCGCCGATTGCAGCACCGCGTCGCGATAGGGGATCGCCAGCGCCGGCATAACCCGGGCGCGGCATTGCGCGAGATCTGCGGCCGACAGGGCGCCGCCGGCGGCGTCCACATCGGCGGCAATCGAGCGGGCGATGTCGCCGCCGTAGAAATCGTCGGGGCCGGCGGCGGCGAGGCGGTCCAGGGTTTCGGGCAGATGGCCGAGCGGCAAATGGGCGATGTCCCGCTCGGGCGGGCACACCGGCGGCAAGCCATCGGGCAGCCACACCCGCCGGCTCTCGCCATAGAGCCTCAGTTCGGCCGCGGCCGCGGAAACCTTGACCGTCGTGAACCAGTCGACCGGCAACCCTTCGCGCGCCAGAGCCACGGCCGGCGCTACCAGCTCTCGCCACGGCATCCGGCCAAAACGCTCGATCGCCGCCGCATAGCCGCGCACCGCGCTCGGTATGGCAAAGCACAGCGGGCCATGGATGTTGCGGTCGCCCTCGACCTGCGGCCAGGTGAACAGCTCGGTCTTGGTGGCGCCGGTCAGCGGGAACGCCGTGGGATCGAGACCGCGCGGTGCGATCGGGCCGAAATCGACGGCTTCCGCACGATCGGCGCCGGCGCGATGCACGACCATGAACCCGATCCCGCCGAGCCCGCTGTTCCACGGCTCGAGTGCCGCCAAGGCCAAAGCGGTGGCGACGGCGGCGTCGACCGCAGTTCCCCCCGCGGCCAAGATTTCGGCCCCGGCCGTTGCAGCGGTGCGGCTTTGCGAGACGACGATGCCACCGCGCGACGAAACCCCAGGCTTGCGGATTTCCCAGTTCTGGGTCAGGTGCGTCACCGGCCGCCCCATTCTCGTTCGAGGGTGATCCGCGCAACTCGCGAAGCGCACAAGATCGACGCGGTATTCAGGCCGGCTGGCAAATGCCGGGGTCCGGGTTCGCCGGATATCACCTTGCGGGTGCTGCGTAGGCCTCAAACGAAGCGATGCAGCTCGCGCGCAATTGAGAATCGGTGATCGGGCCGCATTCGATCGCTTCGCGCTTTTTGCGGAACGCCGGATTGCTGCGCAGCAGCGCCGCATATTGTTCGCTCTGGCGGACGTTCGCCGCAGCTTCGGGATTATTCGTCGGCATCGCCTGAGCCAACGCTGCCACGGCAAACGCGGCCGTAAACAGAGCGGCAAGAGCGGCCGCCAGACACCTCTGCATTGTTTCCTCCTTGTCCAGCCATCCTCGACAGCTTCTCGCCAGCGCCGCTCGCGCGTATACGGCTCGCCGAATGTTCCGCGCTAGCGGCGGGCGGTGTCAAGCCGCGCCGAGCGCGGCCGCTCGGCTTTCCTCGATCGCCCCCCTGCCCCGCAATCGGTCGAGGATCATCCGAGGCAGCAGATGGGCCGGCAAGTCGACCCGCCGCGCCCGTGGCGCCGCACCGTCGACCAGGACATAGTCGCTAGCCCAGTCGTTGAAGCCGAAATGGCCAAAGGCGTGCGGCAGGCTGGGGAGATGGTCGCCATAAAAGCCGAACAGCGCGTCGCGCCGGCGCGGCCCCAACTCGTCGAGCATGATCCCCAGCATCTCGTCCGAGCGGGTAAGTCCATCGAGATAACGCAGCAGGGACCGGCCCTCAGGCAGCTCCGCCGGATCGAAAAGGCGGCGTACCGCCGGGTCGATTTCAGCCCCGCCCTCCTGCCAGGGACCGTGATTGCCCATCGTAATGACAAATATAAAGGTCCGCGGCCCCGCGGCGTCGAGCACGCTTATCACCTGCCGGGCGAGATCGGGATCGGATCGGTAGGGCGGGCGGCGCGATCCGCCGAGGGTGTCGCGGCCGAGAAAAGTGTCAAAGCCGAGCGCCGCCAGGGTCAAATCCCGTCTGAAAAAGCCCCGATCAAACGGATGCAGGCACAAGGTGCGATACCCCTCGCCGCGCAAATGCGACGCCAACGAGGCAAGGGGCGCGCGGGCGAAAGCGTGATACGGGTTGAACCGGTCGTACCCCAGCCGATCTTCCGGAATTCCGGTCAGCACCGCGAACTCGGCGCGCATCGTGTTGGCGCCCCAGGCCGCGACATCGAGCCGGCCATAAGTCGCGCCCTCGCGCAGGCAGGCATCGAAGCCGCGCATCATATCGACGGGTATGCGCGCCGATATCCGTCGGGCATCGAAGAAAGATTCGCACTGCACGACGACGACCGGCGTCGCCGCGCCGCCGTTTTTGAGCGCCGGCGCCGGCAACGGGCGATAGTCGGCGCGGCGCCGGGCCCGCTCGGCGCGGGCGATGATCCCGTAGACGAGGAGCGTCGCGAACGGGCCGAGCCGGGCCGCATCCGCGACCGGCGCGCCGCTCGGCCGAAAGCCCCGCAGAACGGCGGCGGCCCGCCCCAGTGTCGGCTCGCGCGACACCACCCATCCGACCGTCCATACCACCAGCAGAAAAAGGGCGGCCAACAACGGTTCCGGCTGCCACAATGCCGGTCGAAAAATGAGCAACCCGATGCCGCAGGCAATCGCCGCCAACGCACCGCCGAGGACAAACACCGGTCCGGCAAACGGCAAATAGAGGTGCGGGTGGGTAAAGACATGCGGCAGTTCGGACATGTCGGAAAATACCACCGGCTCGCGCAAAGCCCCTCGCTTGGCGTGGTCGGCGAGGGCGAACCCGCCGCCCAGCGACAGCAGCACAACGCCGGTGAACAGCGGCCGCCCGGTTGCGAGGAGCAACAGACCCCCCGCGAGCAGCAGCGGAAAGACATCGAGCGCCACCGCCGATAACCCCGTCATCCGCGCCGCGGCGACACGGCGCGGGATCAGCCACGCCGCCGCCGCCGCCGCCGCCGCAATCGCGAGACGGAGCGCTTCACCGGTCATGCAAGCCCGGCGGGCGGATCCGGAAGCTGTAGCGGCGCAGGATCGCGTCGCCGATAAAGGCGGGCGCGATGTCGCAAAATTGCAGACCAAGCACCAGCGGCCACGGAAAGGCGACACGGCGGCGCCCGCGGTCGAGACCGCGCTTCACCACTCGTGCGGCATTATCGGCGCCGACCAAAAACGGGGTTGGCCCGTCAAACCGATCGGTCATCGGCGAGTCGAAAAAGCCGGGGCACACGATCGTGACGCCGACGCCGCGCGGCGCGAGCCTCGGCCGCAGCGCCTCCGCGTAAGCGCGCAGCCCGGCCTTGCTGGCGCAATAAGCGGGGCTGTTGGGCAGCCCGCGATAGGCCGCGATCGAGGCCACGACGGCCACCCGCCCGTGTCCGCGCCGGCACAGCGCCGGCAGCAGCGGCTCGACCGTGTTGACCGCGCCGAGCAAGTTGACGCGCACCTGGCGCGTCGCACTTTCGACACCTTCGGACGGCGCATCGGGCTCCGGCCCGGCCGAGGTCCCGGCATTGGCGATCAACAGCTCGACCGGATGGTCGCGATCGAATTCGGTCAGCCACACCGCCATCGCCGGCGCGTCGACAACATCGATCGCCGCCATCCTTACCTCGGCTCCCCGCGCCTCGCAGGCATCGGCAGTCTCCCCCAGCCTGCGCCGATCGCGTCCGAGCAGGCCCAATACCGTTTGTGGAGCGGCAAAGGCTTCGGCCAAGGCGGCGCCGAGCCCGCTTGAAGCACCGGTGATGATGACGGCACGAAAGGGTCGGCGCATCCCACTACACTAAAGCCGCAGCCGAGAAATGCCGGCGTCCGAAAGGCGTCAGAATTCGAACCCCCAGAAAATTGATTACGATATGAAGTGGACGGCGCATCCCCGCCATTGGAGGAGTAATGCGCCAAAACGGACATGGCCGTCCCTGCGGCATTTTACCGTGGGTCGCCGGCGCGGCGGGGATCCGCGCCGCAGGCCCGGTCCACAGCCGGCAATCGGTTTGAGCTGGCGATAGGCGGCAACGCGCGCATGGCGGCGCCCGCAGTAGCCCCGTCAATTTCGCCGACCATGTCACCGGTGCGGCGCCGCCGGCACAGCGGGTGGACAAGGCCTGCCACGGGCAATAGAACCGGTGCTGTGGGTCCGGATGCCGCTGCCATTCATCCCGATCGGCCCAAACATCGGAGGGCGAGAAAATGATCGTCGAACAGATCTGGACCGGGAATGCCGGCCGAAATTTCAATTACCTGATCGCCTGCCGCGAGACCGGCGAGGCCTTGGCGGTCGACCCGCTCGACCACGAAAAATGCCTGGCCGGAGCCAAGGCAAGAGGCTGGACGATCACTCGCATCCTCAACACCCACGAGCATCGCGACCACACCGGCGGCAATGCTGAGATGGTCGCCGCCACCGGCGCCAAGGTGCTGGCGCATGTCAACGCTAAGGACAAGATCCCGGAAATGGATCAGGGCCTGCGCGCCGGGGACGTGATCAAGATCGGCAAGACCGTCGAACTCGAATGCCTCGACACCCCCGGCCACACGATGTCGCATATTTGCATCATGGCGCGCGGCGACACGCCGGCACTGTTCTGCGGCGACACCTTGTTCAACGCCGGGGCCGGCAATTGCCACAACGGCGGTCATCCGAACGAGCTCTACAACACGTTTGTCAATCAGCTGTCCAAACTGCCCGAAACGACGCTGATCTATCCGGGGCACGACTACATCGCGCGCAATCTCGCATTTACCCTCGACCGCGAGCCGGACAACGCCGACGCCAAGGCGATGCTGCCAAGGGTCGAGAAGCAAGACACCGACCGGGCGCTCGTCACCACGCTCGCCACCGAGCGCGAGATCAACACGTTCTTCCGGCTGACCAGCCCGTCGGTGATACGGCGGCTGCGCGAGGCATTCCCCGATCTGCCCGCTAACCCCGACGCGAAGACCGTGTTCCTGAAGCTGCGCGAGTTGCGCAACAAGTGGTGAGTTTCGCTGAGGTCTGAGTTTCGCTGGGGTCTGTGTTTCGCTGGGGTCTGAGTTTCGCGGGCGAACGGTTGCAGCCTGGCCTAGGCGGCAAGGCGACCTTTCAGCACGATTCCGGCAGAGCGGCCGGTGGCTTCGCCGTTTTCGACCGCGACGGCGCCGTTGACGATCGTCGCGGCGATGCCGTCGGCCTTTTGCACGAGCCGGCCCGCGCCACCCGGCAGATCCTGCTCCACGGTCGGCAGGCACGGCTTGGTCCGTGCCTCGTCGAAGACGACGAGATCGGCTGCGTAGCCGGCGCGTAAGAGGCCGCGATCGTCAAGTTCCCAGGCAGAGGCATTGTCGAAGGTCAGCATGCGCACGGCTTCCTCGAGGGTGAATTGCTGCTTATCACGCACCCAATAGCTCAACAAATGGGTTTGCAGCGACGAGCCCATCTCTTGGCACACATGGGCACCCGAATTCGCCCAATCCGCCGGTCTTGCTTTTGGCGTTGGCGCCTCTGCCGATGCCCTCGGCGTTGGTAGCAGCGATGGCGTCGGCGCCGGTCCTGAAGAATGCTCAACTCGGCTATAACGGGTTTTTGACGGCCGGGCTCTTCGGCCTGACATTGGTTTTCCGCGAACGCAGGCCTTGGGTGTCTGGGATTTTACTCGGCCTGCTCACCTAAAAGCCGCAGTTTGGGGTGCTATTCCCACTGGCGCTGCTGGCCTCACGCAATTGGCGGGCGCTGGCAAGCGCGGCAGCAACGAGCGTGACGCTCGGCATCGCCGCGGCGATCGCCTTCCGGCCCCGGACTTGGCCGGCCTTCGTTACGACGCTGGTCAATCTGAATTCGAGTTTGAGCCCGCGGGCGGGTGTCGAGATCTCGCTCGACTCCGTCTATGGCTTGTTGCATTGGCCGGCATCGGCACATCGCTTGCTTGGACTGTCTGGGCGCAGCCGACTGTTTACGCGCTGAAAACCGCAACGCTCTGCCTCGGGTCGCTTCTCGTCACCCCATATGTGCTGCGCTACGATCTTTGCATTCTGTCGATCGCCGCTGCTTTTCTGGTCAAGGACGGGCTGTCGCGCGGCTTTCTGGCCGGCGAACGCACGATCATGCTGCTCTGTCTTGTAGGTCTTTACTGTCCTTCCGCGCCGGTCGGTCCAATCGTCTGTGCCGCCTTGCTGTTGCTGGTGTTTCGTCGGAAGGCGCGAATTCCCGGTGCGCTTCCGGCAGCGCCTCGACAGGCGATGTTGGGTGGTGCGCTTACCTGACCGACGGCGACTAAAAATCCGGCCGACGGAAGCGCGATTACTATCTTTGCGGGGTTCAGACCTTCACCGTCTTCATCCGGTGCGCACGCCCGGTCGGCAATTGACGCCCGCCTCAATGCCGATGTTCCCCCGCAAGAACGATTGCGTCAGGGGGGTGCACTTGCCGAGGGGGTAAACGCGTGCTATGCGAGCGTATCGGCCAGCGGCCGGTAACCGATTGCGGGGAAATGGGAATGCGCTTCGGGGTTTTCGACCAATTGCCCTGCGCCAGCGGCTTTACCGAAGCGCAGCGCTATCGCGACATCCTGGCCCAGATCGAGCTCGGCGACGAGCTTGGATTCGACACCGTGTGGCTCGGCGAACTGCATTTCAGCCGGGCTTTTTCGATTTTGGCGAGCCCGCTGATGGTATTGGCCGCCGCGGCGCAACGGACGAGCCGGATTCGGCTCGGGACGGCGGTGACCCTGCTGCCGATGCACAACCCGGTCAAGATCGCCGAGGACGCGGCGACCGCCGATATCCTCAGCAATGGGCGGCTCGAGTTGGGCGTCGGGCGCGGCACGGCGCCGCTGCATTACTCCGGCTACGGCATCCCGCAGGAGGAGAGCCGCGAGCGGTTCGACGAGGCACTCGACTTTATCGTCGGCGCCTGGAGCAACGAGCGTTTTTCCTACGAGGGCAAGTATTTTCGGGCAGATCAGCTGACCGTGATTCCGCGGCCGGTGCAGAGGCCGCATCCGCCGGTGCGGATCGCCGCCAACAGCCCCGACACGTTTCCGTTTGCGGCGCAGCGCCGGTTTCCGATCTTCGCCACCCCGCTGATCAACCCGCCCGACAAGCTCAAAGAGGGGCTGGCGGTTTATCGCGGGACGCTGCCCGCCGGCAACACCGCGCTCGCCTTTCCGGTGCATGTGACGACGAGCCGGGCGCAGGCGCGGCGCGACACCGAGGCGGGGTTGATGCGCTTTTTGCGCGAAGCGGCGGAGCGCCTGGCGCCGTTGGGCCAGGCCGACATCAAAAGCTTCGAGGCGTTCCGTCAGGTGCTGGCACGCATCGAGCGGGTGACTTACGAAGACATGGACCGCGAGATGGGCGTCTTTGGCGATCCGGATTACTGCATCGACCGGGTGCAGACGCTGAAGCGCGACTACGGCATGGACGAGTTCATCTGTTACTTCAACCAAGGCGGGGTCATGGACCACGCCATGGTGCGCGATTCGATGACCCGTTTTGCCAAGGAGGTCATGCCGCACTGCCGGTAGGACGTGATGCAAAAGGTGATGTTCTTGGCCGGGCTTGACCCGGCCATCCACGTTTTTTGCGGCTCGTCCGCGCCGGTTTCTTAAGACGTGGATGCCCGGATCAAGTCCGGGCAAGGGGTGTCTAAGGCCCTGGGCGCTAGGCGAACACGGCGGTGAAGTCGCAGGTGACGAGCGCGTTGCTTTCGGCGCCGAGCGCCATCGTGTGACGGGCGGGCCGGGCGTTTGCATCGGGAAACATCTTGACCCATTCGCCGTTGAGCGCGGCGCGCCCGGTCGCCGGGCCCTTCATGTAAAAGTTGATCTTGATGATGTTGTCCGGGCTGCCGCCTGCCGCCTCGACGGCACTGCGGATGTGGCGGAACAGATTGGCGACCTGGCCGTCGAGTTCGGATGGCAGGTTGCGGGTGCCGGGATCGACGCCGCTGATCACGCTCGTCATCATGA
>DATMKU010000142.1:0-2113 GCA_035570935.1 Allostellaceae bacterium | reverse complement strand
CGGCACAAACGTCGCCCCGCCGCCCTCCGCCAACACCTTGGTGATCGCCGCCGTCAGCGTCGTCTTGCCATGGTCGATATGCCCGATCGTCCCAATGTTGCAGTGCGGCTTCGTCCGCTGAAACTTCGCCTTCGACATCGTCTTGTTCTCCGCTCAATCGCTGTGGCGCCGGGGATCAGGCCATCTTGGCGCGGACTTCATCCGCGACCGCCTGCGGCACCTGCTCGTAGTGATCGAAATGCATCGTGTACTGCGCCCGGCCCTGGCTCATCGAGCGCAGCGTGTTGACGTAGCCAAACATGTTGGCGAGCGGCACCATCGCGTCGACGACCCGGGCATTGCCGCGGGTGTCCATGCCGGTGACCTGGCCGCGCCGGCTGTTCAAATCGCCGATCACATCACCGAGATAGTCGTCCGGGGTCACGACCTCGACCCGCATGATCGGTTCGAGGAGCTTCGGCGCCGCCTTCATGACGCCTTCTTTGAACGCGGCGCGGGCGGCGATCTCAAAGGCGAGAACGCTCGAATCGACATCGTGATACGCGCCGTCGAACAGCGTCGCCTTCAAATCGATGACCGGAAACCCGGCGAGCACGCCGGTTTCGGCCGAGGCCTTCAGCCCTTTTTCGACCCCCGGCACATATTCCTTGGGCACCGTGCCGCCGACGACCTCATTCTCGAACTGGAAGCCCTCGCCCGGCGCCAACGGTTCGAAGCGCAGCTTGACGCGGGCGAACTGGCCGGCGCCGCCGGTTTGCTTTTTGTGGATGTAGTCGATTTCCGCCGGGCGGCTGATCGTCTCGCGGTAGGCGACCTGAGGTGCCCCGACATTGGCGTCAACCTTGAACTCGCGCTTCATCCGGTCGACGATGATTTCGAGGTGCAGCTCGCCCATGCCCTTGATCACGGTCTGACCGCTTTCGTGGTCAACCGTGACCCGGAACGAGGGATCCTCGGTGGCGAGCCGCGCCAAGGCCTGCCCCATCTTTTCCTGGTCGCCCTTGGTCTTGGGCTCGACCGCGATTTCGATGACCGGCTCGGGGAATTCCATCCGCTCCAGCACCACCGGCGCGGCGGGATCGGACAGGGTGTCGCCGGTCGTCGTGTTCTTGAGCCCGGCGAGCGCGACGATGTCGCCAGCGCGCGCCTCCTTGATGTCCTCGCGATGGTTGGCGTGCATTTGCAGCATGCGGCCGATCCGCTCGCGGTGGTTCTTGACCGTGTTCAGCACCTGGCTGCCGCTCGACGCCACCCCCGAATAGACCCGCACAAAGGTCAGCGAGCCGACAAACGGGTCGCTCATGATCTTGAAGGCGAGCCCGGCAAACGGCTCGTCGTCCGAGGAATGGCGCTCGACCGGCTGGTTGGTGCCCATCCTGACGCCCTTGATCGCGGCAACGTCGGTCGGCGCCGGCAGGTAGGCGACGACCGCGTCAAGCAGCGGCTGCACGCCTTTGTTCTTGAAGGCGGAGCCGCACAACACCGGGACAAAGGCGCCGCCGACGGTGCCCTTGCGGATGCAGCGCCGCAGCGTCTGTTCGTCGGGCTCCTCGCCGCCGAGATAGGCTTCGAGCGCGCCGTCGTCCTGCTCGACCGCGGCTTCGACCAGCCGGATATGAAAAGCCTTGGCCTCGGCCAACAACTCCGGCGGGATGTCGACGATGTCGAATTCGGCCCCGAGGTTTTCGTCGCGCCATTTGACCGCGCGCATGCCGACCAAATCGACGACGCCGACAAAATCGTTCTCGACGCCGATCGGCAATTGCAGCACCAGGGGCCGCGCGCCCAGCCGGTCGTCGATCATCGCGACGCAGCGCGGGAAGTCGGCGCCGATCCGGTCCATCTTGTTGACAAAGCAGATCCGCGGCACGCCGTATTTGTCGGCTTGGCGCCATACGGTCTCGGATTGCGGCTCGACGCCGGCGACCGAATCGAACACCGCGACGGCGCCGTCGAGCACGCGCAGGCTGCGCTCGACCTCGATCGTGAAGTCGACATGGCCCGGCGTGTCGATGATGTTGATCCGGTGATCCTCCCAGAAGCAGGTGGTCGCGGCCGATGTGATCGTGATGCCGCGCTCCTGCTCCTGCTCCATCCAGTCCATCGTGGCGGT
>DATMKU010000141.1:0-9339 GCA_035570935.1 Allostellaceae bacterium | reverse complement strand
GCAGGCGCTCAAAAAGATGTGCGTCGGCGCCAGGCCTCGCGCCAACAGGTAGCCGCCGAGCGCCGGGGCGGCGATCCCGCCCAAGCGGCCGATCCCGAGCGCCCAGCCGAGCCCGCTCGTCCGCATCCGCGCCGGATAGAGCTTGCCGCAGGTGGCGTTGGCGCCGGTCTGGCTGCCGATGATCGTCATGCCGGAGAAAAAGATCACCGCCAGCAGCAGCGCATAAGGCATCGCGACGAGGGCGATCAGCGCGATAAAGACGGCGCCGACCGCATAATGAAAGGCGAGCGAGCGCTCGGGGCCGACGCGGTCGATCAACAGGCCGAGATAGAGGACGGCAAAGATCGCGCCGAAATCGCGCAGGCTCGAAGCAAAGACCGCCTGGCTCGGGGTAAAGCCGATCAGGTTGAGGACGGTCGGCAGCCAATAGGCGAACAGGAACAAATTCAACAGGCTGCAAAAGAAAATGATCCACATCAGGACGGTCTGCAGGGCATAGCCCTCGCCAAACAGCATCCTGATCGGATTGCCGTGGGCGAGGTCGATCGTGTGCCGCTCGACCCTGCCCGGCGCGATGTCGAGGCGCTGCAACAGCGCCCGCTCGCGCGGCGCGAGGTTCGCTCTTGCCGCCAGAAAGCGCGGCGATTCCGGAAGCCACAGCGCGATCACCAGCATCAGCACCAGCGGAAACGCGCCGCCGATCAGGAAGATGACCGGCCAGGCAAAACCTTGGCGCAGCAGCAGGGCCACGACCTGGCCGCCGAGAAAGCCGCCGATCGGCGCCCCGGTAAAGCTCGCCATGATCAGCGTCGCCCGCAGCCGCCGCGGCGCGTAGTCGGCGGTCAAGGTGGCCGCCCCCGGAAACGCGCCGCCGATGCCGAGCCCGGTGAAAAAGCGCAGGATGCTCAGCACCAAGAGCGAGCCGGCAAAGGCGCTCAACAGCGAGGCGACGCCAAAGATCGCGAGGCTGGCGAGCAGCAATGGCCGCCGCCCGACGCGGTCGCCGATCGGCCCCGACGACAGGGCGCCCACCATGATGCCGATGCTCGACCACAAAAACGTGACGGTGAACGCCGGCGGCGGCAGATGCCAAATGTGGATCAGCGACGGCACCGCCCAGCCGATCGAGTTGACGTCGTAGCCGTCGCACATCTGAATCAATGTGCACAGCGCCGCGACGCGGATCTGCAGGCCGCCAAGCCGCTGGTTTTCTAGCGCCGTCTCGATCGGTGATAGGGTCGCGTCCGCCATTCGCCGTCTCCTCGGTGTTCCCCGCTTTTTTGCAGCCGTGTGGCATTTTCCTCGACCGGGCGCAAGGGTCGGCGTCCCCCGTGCTGGATGGTCTCGGCTCGGGACGCCGCCCTTCGAGCCCCGGACCGCAGCGCTTGGCGACCAGGGCCAACCCGGCCACAATCGGCTTTGCTCGTGCGAGGCAATCGCGCCGTTGCGCTTTAGGCCGAGAGCAGCGGGCGGGCGGGGCGGCGACGGCAATCGGAGGGTCAGGGATGAGGACGGGTGCCGACTACCGCGAGGCGCTGCGCGACGGCCGGCGGGTGTGGGTCATGGGCGAGGGCTGGGTCCCGGACGTGACCACCCACCCGGCGACGCGGGCGATGGTCGACGAATACGCCCTCTGGTACGACCGCCATCTCGATCCGGCCTGGCAGGAGGCCGTGCTGTCGCCGTACGAGGCCGATGGGGAGCGGGTGCCGTGGGCCTATGTCGCGCCGAAAAAAGTCGATGATCTGGTGGGCATGGGCCGGTCTTTTGCCAAGACGATGTTTCTTAGCGCCGGCAACGTCACGCACACCCCGGCCTATGGCAATCTGATCGCGCTCGGCGTTTTGACCGCGGCGCAATCGGGCGAGGCCCCGCCTGAACAGATCTCAGCCGCCGCGGCCTATCGCGACGGCATCGCCCGCACCGGGCGGTTTTTGACCTATTGCGGCGGCGCCCCGATCATCGGCCAGCGGATGCGCCCGGACCCGGCCGAGCGGGTCTCCTTGAAGCTCAAACGCGAGACCGATGCCGGGATCGTGATTTCGGGCCGGCTCGGCATGCATACAAGCCCGGCCTTCGCCGAGGATGTCTATGTCGGCGCGCTCTCGCGGATGGAGGTCGCCGGCCGCCTGGCGAGCCTTATCGTGCCGGTCGGCGCCCCCGGCGTCACGGTGCTGTGCCGCAAGCGGGCGACCCGTGACGCGAACCCGTTTGTGTCGCCGCTCTCCAGCCGCTTTGACGAGCTCGACGGGCAGATGTGGCTCGACGAGGTGCTGATCCGGTGGGAGCGCGTCTTTTTCGTCGACCCGTTGCCCGAGGCGATCCCGCGCTGGCTGCGCTGGCATCATCTTTACGGCTGGCTGGCAAAAGCGGAGTTCACCTTGGGGCTGGCGCTGGCGCTGACCCACGCGATGGGCCTCAGCGAACACGAGCAGACAATCGACTATCTGATCGATCTCGTGATCACGGTGCAGACGGTGCGCAGCAGCCTCGTCGCGGCCGAGCGCGACCCCGGGTTCACCCCGGCGGGGTTCTGCTTTCCAAATCATGCCCATCTCGCGGCCGGCGGCATCGCGCTGATGCGGGCGCGGGCGCGGATGTCCGAGATCCTGCGGATCATCCCCGGCTCCTCGCTGGTCGTCGCCCCGAGCGACCGCGATCTGGCCGTACCCGAACTCGCGCTGGGGCTCGAGGAGTCGTTCGGCGGCGGCGGTTACACCGCGTTGCAGCGCGCCGCGCTGTTACAGATGGCGTGGGATCACGTCTCCTCGGCGCTCGACGGCCGCGAAGCCGCGTTCGAGGCGCATGCGAGCGGCGGGATGCCCAACTGGCGCCAGTGGCTGCGCCGCAGCTTTCGCGACTACAACGAGCTTGCCAATGCCGTCGCCGGTGCGCTCGACCTGGCGATGCCGGAAATCGACCTCGACGGCATCCGCACCGCCGCGATCGCCGCCCGGCGCGTCACCGCGAGCCCGCCGGCCGCCAGCGGGAAGAACTAGACGTCGCGGTCATCCGGCACCATCGGCACACGCCACGGAACGGTTATGAAAGTTTCTAAAACACTGCATGCGTTGGTCGATCGCCTTCAGGTCGGCGCCAGCGTGCGAAACGTCTATGGCGACCCGGTCCAGGTGGGCGACCGCACCGTGATCCCGATCGCCCGTGTGAGCTACGGCTTTGGTGCCGGCGGCAGAGCGAGCGGAAAGGAGAAGGCCCCGCCCGGGCAGAACGGAGGGGGCGGCGCCGGATTAAGCGCGCGTCCGGTCGGGGCGCTCGAAATCACCGCGGCCGGAACCCGCTTTATTGCGTTTCCCGACCCGGCCCGTCTCGGCGCCGCGCTGTTGATCGGCTTCCTGATCGGTCTCGCGGTCAATCGCCGAGCGGCGTGGCGGCGATCCGTTGCCGACAAAATTTTCGACGACCCCGGGCCTGCCAAATAACGCATATCGCGCCATCCGGGCCGGCGGCGGGAACGATCAGCGCCAGCGTGCCCGTCAGCCTCGCCGTAAACTTACTTTCGAACCGTTTGGTTCGCGGCGCTCGCGTTGACCCCCGGTCGCGGCGACCTTAGCATCGCCGCCAACTCGCGGGGGAAAAGCAAAAATTCGCCGCGCCTCGCAGGGAGACCACCGACATGGCGACATTGCTTCCTTACACCGGCAAGGAATTTCTCGAGAGCCTCGACGACGGCAGGGAGGTGTGGATTTACGGCGAGCGCATCAAAAACATCGCCGAGCACCCGGCCTTTCGCAATACGGCGCGGATGATAGCGCGGCTCTACGACGCGCTGCACCGTGACCATGCCGATAAGAAGAACCTGCTGATCTGTCCCACCGAGTGGGTCGGTTTTACACACAAATATTTCGTAGCGCCGCGGTCGGCGGAAGATCTGGTTGCCGCCCGCGATGCCATCGCCGAGTGGTCACGGATAACCTATGGGTGGCTCGGGCGCTCGCCCGATTACAAGGCCGCGTTCCTCGCGACCCTTGGTGCCAATGCCGAGTTTTATGCCCCATACCAGGAAAATGCGCGTCGCTGGTACCGCTACAGCCAGGAGCGGGTGCCGTTTGTCAATCACGCGATCGTCCAGCCGCCGGTCGACCGCAACATGGCTCCGGGCGCGCCAGGCGGGCCGACCGACGTCTACGCGCATGTGACCAAGGAAACCGACGCCGGCATCCGCGTCACCGGCGCCAAGGTCGTCGCCACCGGGTCGGCGTTGACGCATTTCACTTTTGTCGCGCATGCCGGGGTATTGCCGGTGCAGGACAAGAATTTCGCGATCGTCTTCTTGGTACCGAGCAATGCCCCCGGCATCAAATTCCTGTGCCGCGTCTCGAACGAACAGCGCGCCGCCGTGCTCGGCAGCCCGTTCGACTATCCGCTGTCGAGCCGGCTCGACGAGAACGATGCGATCTTCATCATGGACGACGTGCTGGTGCCGTGGGAGGACGTCTTTGTTTACGCCGACATCGACAAGGCCAACCGGTTCTTTCCAAACAGCGGGTTTCTGCCGCGCGCGATGCTGCAGGGCTGCACCCGCCTCGCGGTCAAGCTCGACTTCATCCTCGGGCTGCTGGTCAAGGCGACCGAGATCGCCGGCACCCGCGCGTTCCGCGGGGTCGAAGCCAATATCGGCGAGGTCATCGCCTGGCGCAACACGATGTGGGGGCTGTCGGACGCGATGGCCAAAGGTGCCGAGCCGTGGGCCGGCGGCTGCGTGTTGCCGGCGCTGGAGCCGGCGATGGCGTATCGCATCATGGCGCCGGAAGCTTATGTCCAGATCAGGCAGATGATCGAGAAAACCGTCGCCAGCAGCTTGATCTACCTGAACTCGCATGCTCGCGACTTCAAGACCCCTGAATTACGGGGCTACCTCGACCGCTATGTCCGCGGCTCGGGCGGTGTGAGCGCCGTCGAGCGGGTCAAGTTTATGAAACTGCTGTGGGACGCGATCGGCAGCGAGTTTGGCGCCCGCCACGAGCTTTACGAGATCAACTACGCCGGCAGCCACGAGGAAATCCGCATCGACGCGTTGCGCGCGGCGATCGGATCAGGTCAGTGCGAGCGCTGGAAGAGCTTTGCCGACCAATGCATGGCCGAATACGACCTCGACGGCTGGACCGTGCCCGATCTCGTCAACCCCGACGATGTCAGCGTCCTTCATCGGGATTAAGCTTTCACCGCATGCACCTGAACCCAGGCATCAACTGCAATTGTTGTCAGCCAATCGCGGGTTCGAAGCGCGGCGGCCGGGAGAGCGAGAGGCGGGCCTGCTGGTAGATTTTGCGCAAGGATGCAGGCCGCCTCTCACGGATCAATAGAAGATGATGATAACGCCGTGGCAGTCGTCGAAGTGAACGATAACGACCGTCACCGGCCGGACAAGAGCTGCCATCGCTTCGGGCTTCTTGATAAGGCTGACGGTCCATTGCGAGTGCTCCCGGACTGGGACGCCGAGAGCGGTGACGATTCGTTTCGGATCGTGCACGAGTGCCGGGATGTCGTCGAGGCTGATCGTGGCGTAACGTATCGACTCGATATCCGCGCCGGCTCGGCCTCTTTCGGGGAGAATCCGTGACAGAGCTTCGGTCACATCCTGGATTTCGGCCATTGCTTTCACCCTTGCTTGGGTTGCCCAAGAACGCTGGTGTTCGATCGGCAACTTGCAGGCAGTGTAAGAGCGGCTTCGGCCGGGAGCTGTGAGGCAGCTCACGTGCGAAAGGGATTTTGCGCGCTCGCGGCAACTTTTCGCCCGCGATGGTTTCGAACGCCGTCGATGCTGGCCCGGTGCTTGGCGATGGCGGCGGTGCCGACCACATGACACCTCGATGCATTGGCGGTCGGAGGTGGCGATGGCGGCAGGACCACGGCGGCGCGATCTGTGGGATAACCCGATGGGGACGGACGGGTTCGAGTTTGTCGAATACACCGGGCCCGATCCGCAGGCCTTGGCGGCGCTGTTCGAGCATATGGGATTTGTCGCCGCCGCCCGCCATCGCTCGAAAAACGTCACCCTCTACAAGCAGGGCGACGCCAATTTCATCCTTAATGCCGAGCCCGAGAGCTTTGCCCAGGCGTTTGCCCGGTTGCACGGCCCGTCGGTCTGCGCGATCGCGTTTCGCGTCGCCGACGCGGCCAAGGCCTACGAGCGCGCGGTCTCGCTCGGCGCCAAGCCGGTGCACGGCAAACTCGGACCGATGGAGCTCAACATCCCGGCGATCGAGGGGATCGGCGGCAGCCTGATCTATCTCGTCGACCGCTATGGCGAGCGCACGATCTACGATGTCGATTTTGTGCCGTTGGTCGACGACAAGGCGCCGCCCGGCGTCGGGCTGACCCATATCGACCATTTGACCCACAATGTCCATCGCGGGCGCATGGGGCTATGGGCCGAGTTCTACGAGCGGCTCTTCAATTTTCGCGAAATCCGCTATTTCGACATCGAAGGCAAATTGACCGGGCTGCGCTCAAAGGCGATGACCAGCCCCGACGGCAAGATCCGCATCCCGATCAACGAAAGCGCCGACGACAAGTCGCAGATCGCCGAATACCTCGCCGCCTATCATGGCGAGGGGATCCAGCACATCGCGCTCGGCACCGGTGACATTTACGGGACGGTCGAGGCGTTGCGGGCGCGCGACATCGCCTTCATGTCGGTCCCCGACACCTATTACGAGGCGGTCGAGGGCCGAGTCCCCGGCCATGGCGAGGACATTGCCCGCTTGCGGCGCGACCGCATCCTGATCGACGGCGCGCCCGCCGAAGGCCAGGGACTGCTGTTGCAGATCTTTACCGACACGGTGATCGGCCCGATCTTTTTCGAGATCATCGAGCGCAAGGGCAATGACGGCTTTGGCGAGGGCAATTTCCGCGCCCTCTTCGAATCGATCGAGCGCGACCAGATCCGCCGCGGCGTACTGACGCCCGCCGAGGCGGACAAGCCAACCCGCTGAAATCAACGCAAAACCGGGCGTATCGCGGGTCATCGACGGGCCGAATAACACCGCGTCTCGAATTTCGGCGGCGGCGCGCCGATACTCGGCGGCGGAAGGCGGCAGGCATCCTTCGACCCCGCGCGCCCGACAACGTGTCACGTCAACTCGCGAGAGGGCAGGGGGATGACGTTTCTGCAGGCGATATTGTTTGCCATTGTCCAAGGGGTCAGCGAGCTGTTTCCGGTCAGCAGCCTTGGCCACGCGGTCATCCTGCCGGCGGTGCTGGGTTGGCATGTCAATCAGGATTCGCCTCAGTTTCTGCCGTTTCTGGTGGTGTTGCATGTCGGCACCGCGACGGCGCTCCTGGTCTACTTTTGGCGCGAATGGTGGGGGCTGCTGCTGGCGCTGCTCGGCCGCGGCGAGGCGGTCGCCGAACATCGGCACCTGATCGCATTGCTCGTCATTGGAACGCTGCCCGCGGTCGTGCTCGGTTTTGTGTTTGAACATCGGCTGCGCCATCTGTTCGGGTCGCCGCTCGCGGCGGCATTTTTTCTGATTATCAACGGTTTTGTTCTGTTCGGCGGCGAGCGTCTGCGCCGCCGGGCATTGGCGGCGCATGACCGGCGCGAACTCGGCGATGCCGGTTGGCGCGATGCGCTCGCTGTCGGCTTGTGGCAGACACTGGCGTTTCTGCCGGGGATCTCGCGCTCCGGCGCCACGATTGTCGGGGGCCTTCTAGTTGGGCTGCGGCACGAGGCGGCGGCGCGGTTTTCGTTTTTGCTGGCAACCCCGGTCATCGCCGGAGCGGCGGCTCTCGAAATCCCGAAACTGCGCCACCTGCCGATCGAGGCGGGCGCCGCGGCGGTCAGCGGCGGGACCTTGTGGATCGCCGGGCTGGTGGCGGGTGTGACCGCCTATGCCAGCACCGCCTTTCTGATGCGCTATTTCCGCCGCCGCGAGGAAAGTGCCGCGCTCGACCCCTTCGCCTATTACTGCTGGGCGGCGGGCGTGTTGGCGCTGGTGTTGCTGACGATCGGTTAATGGCGGCGAACTGAGTCCTCCCGCGATCGCTGCGCCGGCACCTGCGTCAGGCCGCGGAGACGCTCGACAACTGCATGGTGACATTGGGTGCGGCAAAGCGGATGTCGGCCGCGCCGAATGCGGCGATCAGGCGACGCAACGCCTGGCGCTGGAGATAGGTCGGGCGCACCGGCCTCGCAGTGAATTTGCAGCGGACCACGAGGGCATTCTGCAGCACGTCCACCACCCCCTGGATTTTCAGGGGCGCGATGAACTCGGCGCCGATCTCGAGATCGTCGAGCAAGTCCTGGCCGACGCGCTTGACCGTACGGCGCACGGTCTCGATGTCGGCGGCGGGATCGAGATAGAGGTTGAACTT
Organism: Allostellaceae bacterium; assembly: GCA_035570935.1. Classification (GTDB taxonomy): domain Bacteria; phylum Pseudomonadota; class Alphaproteobacteria; order ATCC43930; family CGMCC-115725; genus AP-15. The sequence goes on along the minus strand of DATMKU010000141.1, from coordinate 1,002 downwards.
AACGACCGACCAGTCGCGGCTGAAGTTGGTCACGGCCTGGACCTGTCCGAACGGTATCGTGTGCACCTGGCCGTTTTGGTGGCGCAGCCGTACCGAGCGCAGCGACATCCCCTCGACGGTTCCGCGCAGCCGGCCGGTGTCGATGTATTCGCCGACGCGGAACGCATCCTCCATCAAGAAAAAGAGACCGGAGATGACATCACGGACCAGGGTTTGCGCGCCAAATCCGATGGCGATCCCGATGACTCCCAGCCCGGCCAACAGCGGGCCGATGTTGAGCCCGAGCGTCGAGAGGGTGGCGATTACCGCCACGAGAGCAAGCCCGATCAGCAGAATGTTGCGCAGCAGCGGCAACAGGGTGCCGACCCGCGAGGCCGAGGCGGGGTCGGGTTCGTCCTCGTTCCCGGGTGTGGCGGCGCGCGGCATCCTCTCGTCGATGACGGCGCTGAGCACGGCCCACACCATCCAGGCGGCGACCACGGTCACGGCGGCCTCAAAAGCCGGTCGCACAAACAGCCGGGCAAAGCTGCCGGGAGCGGGGTCGAGAATGTCGAGTCCCCAGGTTTCGCCGAGCCACGCCGCCCCTAAAATCCATAACAGCACGTCAGAGAGCCGGCGTAGCGCACGGCGAAACCGATCGTGGCGCAAGGCGAGCCGCATGTCGGCCTCGGGATCGGCAAACAGCCGCGGGATCAGGTTTCGCGTCACTTGCCAAAGGACCGCCAAGCCGACGACGATCCCCTGGGTTGCCGCCGAGGCGGCGGCCACCCAGGCGCCGCTTCCCAGCGCGAACTCGATTGTCGCGGCGACGAATACGCCGAGTGCCAGCGCTATGAAGAGCCAATGCCACGCGGCAGCGGCGCGCCGGAAGGCGCCGGGCTCGCCCCCGGTTGCCGCCAGGATCGCGCGCCCGATCGGCCGACGCAATGCCCAGAACATCGCCACCTTGTAGCCGGTGATGACGAGGCCGAAGGCGAATGCCGCGCCGAATACCGCCTCGTG
>DATMKU010000140.1:0-13876 GCA_035570935.1 Allostellaceae bacterium | reverse complement strand
TTGGCCTTACGGCTCAACAGCCGGCCGCTGCCGGCCCCGACCCGGCCGCGCGCGGAGGCGGCGGCATCGGCGCGCCCGGCGGCGCTGCGATGACGAGGCATCGCCGGTGAGCGCGCTCGGCGCCTATTTTGCGATGGGCGGCTATGCGGTTTTCGTGTGGCCGGCCTATGCGCTCAGCGCGGCGGTGCTCGGCGGCCTCGCGCTTTTCTCCTGGCGGCGCTATCGCGACAGCGTTCGCAGCCTCGAAATGCTGCAACGGCAGCTCGGTCCGCGGCGATGACCCGCAAGCAGCAGCGCCTCGGCCTCTTGGCGTTGGGCATGGCCGCACTCGCCGGCGCCACCGCGCTGGTGCTGACCGCGTTCAGCAACAACCTCGTCTTTTTCTTCAGTCCGAGCGATCTGAAAACCCAGGCGATATCGATCGATCGGCGGGTGCGGATTGGTGGGCTCGTCGAGAACGGCAGCATCGCGCGCGGCGCCGACAGCCGCGTCGCCTTTCGCATCACCGACGGCAAAACCGACATCGCCGTGGTCTATCACGGCATACCCCCGGATTTGTTCCGCGAAGGGCAAGGTGTCGTCGCCGAGGGCAAGCTGGAGGGCAACGGGGTATTCGCCGCCTCGACCATTCTCGCCAAGCATGACGAGCGCTACATGCCGCGCGAAGTCGTTGACGCGCTGAAAAAGAGCGGGCACTGGCAGGAGGGGGCCGCGACCGAGGCCGCCGCGCAGCCGCTGAAAGCCGCCGCTCCCGCCCCGGTGCGCTAAGCCGGAGCGGGGCGGACACTTCGAGGGCACGGCTCGTGGCGCGCAAGCTTCTGTTTCTGTTGCCGGCAGCACTGTTCGCGGTCCTCGTTGTCGCGTTTGCGATGGGGCTCAGTCACGATCCGAGCCTCCTACCCTCGGCAATGATCAACCGGCCGGCGCCGAACTTTGCCCTGCCCGGTCTTTACGACCCGGCCAAGGGCTTGGCGCGCAGGGATCTCGGCGGCGGGGTCACGCTCGTCAATTTTTTTGCGTCGTGGTGTGCGCCGTGCCGCGAGGAGCAGCCGGCGTTGATGGCGCTGGCGCACCAGCCGGGCGTCACCCTCGACGGCATTGCCTACAAGGACAAGCCTGCCGATTCGCGCCATTTTCTCGATGATCTCGGCAACCCGTACCATCGCATCGGGGTCGACCGCGACGGCACGACCGCGATCAATTTCGGCGTTTACGGCGTCCCCGAGACTTATGTCGTCGACAGCACCGGGCATATCCGCTACCGCCAGGTCGGCCCGCTGAGCGAGGAAGACGTCGACCGCAAGATCCTGCCGCTGGTCACGCGCATTACCGCGGACGCCGGCAAGCCGCGCGCGGCCGAGGAGTAGCGCTGCTCAGATATCGAACAGCAGTCGCGACGGATCTTCAACCAACTCCTTGACCCGGACCAGAAATCCGACCGCCTCACGGCCGTCGATGATGCGGTGGTCGTAAGACAGCGCGACATACATCATCGGCCGGATCGCGATCGTCTCGGCGGCCGGGCTCGGTCCCGCCACCGCGATCGGGCGGCGCTCGATCTTGTGCATGCCGAGGATGCCGGATTGCGGCGGGTTCAGGATCGGCGTCGACAACAGCGACCCGTAGATGCCGCCATTCGAGATCGTAAAGGTGCCACCGGAAAGCTCGTCCACGGTCAACCTGCCGTCGCGCGCCTTGCGGCCGAGGGCGGCGATCCCGGTTTCGATTTCGGCAAAGCTCATCCGGTCGGCGTCACGCAAGACCGGCACGACGAGGCCATGCTCGGTCCCGACCGCGACCCCGATGTCGTAATGGTTCTTGTAGACGACATCGTCGCCATCGATCTCGGCGTTGACCCCGGGTATTTCCTTGAGAGCGGCGATCGACGCCTTGACGAATACCGACATAAAGCCAAGCCGCACACCGTGTTTTTTCTCGAAAGCCTCGCGCCATTCTTCGCGCAACGCGATCGTCCGGCTCATGTCGATTTCGTTGAAGGTGGTCAGGATCGCGGCGGCGTTTTGGGCCGCCTTCAGCCGTTCGGCGATGCGGCGCCGCAACCGGGTCATCCGCACCCGCACCTCGCGCTCGCCGACCACCGGCGGTGGTGAGGGTATCGCTGGCGCCGGTGCCGGGACCGTTGGCGGCGCCGGAGCGGGGCGTGCCAACGCCTCGATCACATCCCTCTTGGTGATGCGGTCGCCGGGTCCGGTCGCGGTAATCGCGGCGGCGTCGAGCCCGCTCTCCGCCACCAGCTTGCGCACGGCCGGCCCCGAGCGTTCGAGTGCCGTTGCTTTGCCGTCAGAAGACGCGCTCGGATCGGTGCCGTCGCGAGAAGGTGGCCAACTCTGCGTGGCTTGCTGCCCCTCACCCTCCCGCTGCGCGGGTCCCTCCCTCTCCCCGCGCGGGGGGAGAGGGCTGGGGTGAGGGACAACCGGGGCTGTCTCCGCTGCGGCACCGGCGCTGTCGCCGATCCGGCCGAGCACCGCGCCGACCGGGAGGCTCATGCCCTCCCCGGCGAGGATTTCGGCGAGCGTCCCAGCGGCCGGGGCCGGCACTTCGACATTCACCTTGTCGGTTTCAAGCTCGACCACCGGCTCGTCGAGCGCGACCGCGTCGCCCGGTTGCTTCAGCCACCTCGCGACCGTTGCCTCGGTGACCGATTCGCCGAGGCTCGGCACCTTGATCTCGATCGCCATCGCCGCCGCCTGCCGCGGTCAGGCGGCGAGCGCGTCGGCGGCGAGCCGAGCCTGCTCCTCGACATGCCGCTTGAAAAGGCCGGTCGCCGGCGAGGCCGCCTCGGCGCGCCCGACAAACCGCGGACGTTTCGCCGCGACATCGATGCCGGACAGCAGCTGTTCGAGCCGCCGGTCGACAAAATTCCACGCGCCCATGTTTTGCGGCTCTTCCTGGCACCAAACGATCTCGGCGTTGCGCCGGCGCGCCAGGAGTTTGGCGAGCGTGTTGAACGGGAACGGGTAGAGCTGCTCGACCCGCAGTAGCGCCACGCGGTCGTCGCCGCTCGCCGCCCGCGCCTTCAACAGATCGAAATAGACCTTGCCGGAACACAGCACGACCCGGCGGACCCGGTCGTCGGCCGCGATCGGCCCGGTCTCGTCGATGACGCGGTGAAACGAGCTTCCGGGCCCCATCTCGTCGAGCGGCGAGGCCACCTCTTTCGCCCGCAACAGCGATTTCGGGGTAAAGACGATCAGCGGCTTTCTAAAATTGCGCCGTACCTGACGTCGCAGCGCGTGAAAATAATTCGCCGCACTCGTCAGGTTGCAGACCTGGATGTTGTCCTCGGCGCACAGCTGCAAGTAGCGTTCGATCCTGGCCGAAGAGTGTTCCGGCCCCTGGCCTTCGTAGCCATGCGGCAACAGCAGCACGAGCCCGCTCATGCGCAGCCACTTGGCTTCGCCGGCCGACACGAACTGGTCGATGATAACCTGGGCGCCATTGGCAAAATCGCCGAATTGCGCCTCCCACAGCACCAGGGTCGACGGGTCGGCGAGGCTGTAGCCGTATTCGAACCCGACCACCCCGGCTTCCGAGAGCGGGCTGTCGATGATCTCAAACGGCGCCTGCCCCGCGCGCACGTGGTCGATCGGGACATAGTGCTGCTCGGTTTCCTGGTCGACCAGCACGGCGTGGCGGTGCGAGAAGGTGCCGCGGCCGCTATCCTGGCCCGACATGCGGACATGGGTTCCCTCGGCGCAGAGCGCGGCGATCGCCAACGCCTCGGCGGTCGCCCAGTCGATGCCCTCGCCGGTCTCGATCGCGGCGCGTTTGGCGTCGAGCTGGCGGGCGATCTTGGGGTTGAGCCGAAAACCCTCCGGGACCGTCACCAGCCCATGGCCCAATTCGCGCAGCAATTCGGTTGCGACCGCGGTGTCGCCGCGGCGGTCGCCGTCGGAAGCGGCGGCAAGCCCGGCCCAGGCGCCTTCGAGCCAATCGGCCCGGTTCGGCCGGTAGTTTTTCGCCGCGTCGAATTCGCTTTCGAGCCGTGCGACAAACCGCGCCGCCATCGCCTCGGCCTCGCCCGCGGGGATTACGCCTTCGTCGACCAGCCGCTTAGCATAGAGCTGCCGGGTCGTCGGATGGCGGGCGATCGTGCGGTACATCAACGGCTGCGTGAACGCCGGCTCGTCGCCCTCGTTGTGGCCCTGGCGCCGGTAGCAGAACAGGTCGAGGACCACGTCCTTGCTGAATTCGCGGCGGTATTCGGCGGCGGCGATTGCGGCCTCGATGACCGCCTCCGGATCGTCGCCGTTGACGTGCAAGATCGGCGCCTGCACCGCCTTGGCGATGTCCGACGGATAGGGGCTCGACCGCGCCGCGGAGGGTGCGGTGGTAAAGCCGATCTGGTTGTTGACGATCACGTGAATTGTGCCTCCGGTGCAAAAGCCGGTCAGCTCCGACAATTCCAGCGACTCGGCGACGAGCCCCTGGCCGGCAAAAGCGGCGTCGCCGTGCATCAGGACGCCGGCGACCTCGCGTCGCTCGGCGTCGCCGCGCTGCTGCTGCTTGGCGCGGACTTTCCCGAGGACCACCGGGTTGACCGCTTCTAGATGCGACGGGTTGGCGGCCAATGAGAGATGCACGGTCTTGCCGCCGATTTCGCGGTCGGCCGAGGTGCCGAGATGGTATTTGACGTCGCCCGAGCCGTGGACGTGCTCGGGATTGGTCGAATTGCCCTGGAATTCGGAAAAGATCGCGGCATAAGGCTTGCCGACAAAATTGGCGAGCACGTTAAGCCGGCCGCGATGCGGCATGCCGATCACAAACTCCTTGACGCCGAGCGCGGTTGACCGCCGCAGGATCGCCTCCAACGCCGGCATCAGCGATTCCGCACCTTCGATGCCAAAACGCTTGGTGCCGGTGTAGCGCCGGTCGAGAAACCGTTCAAAAGTCTCGGCGCTGGTCAGGATGTCGAGGATTTCTTTTTTTTTGGCTGCAGACAACGCCGGCCGGCGATGCCGTTTCTCGAATTTCTCCTGGATCCAGGCGCGCTCGGCCGGCACCTGTATGTGCATGTATTCGACGCCGATCGTCCCGCAATAGGTCCGGCGCAGAATCGCGACGATCTCGCCCAAGCTGGCGCGCTCGCGGTCGAAGATGTTGTTGAGAAAGATCTCGCGGTCGAGGTCGGCCTCGCCAAAACCATAGCTGCGGTAATCGAGCTCGGGATAAGGCCCGCGCTTGTCGAGGCCGAGCGGGTCGAGATCGGCTTCGAGATGACCGCGCACGCGATAGGCGCGGATCAGCTGCAACGCGCGGATCGCGTCGGATGTAGCCTGCCGCAAGCTTGCGGCATCGGGAGCCACCGCCATCGCGCCATTGCCACCCGAATGCACCGGCGGCTTATCCCAACGGGGCGCGCGCAATTCGGCGAGCGCCGCCGAGCCGTTCTCGCCGATTTCCGCGAAAAAAAGCTGCCAGCTCTCGTCGACCGAGCCGGGGTCGTCGAGAAAGCGCGCATGGAGATCGTCAATAAACCCGGCGTTGGCGCCGGTCAGAAAACTCGCGCCGTCGATATCGATCATTGGTGACCTGAAAAACCTTCGTTCCGCCCATGCCGGTGAGTGCCGCTGCCGCGCCCCAGCGGAACACCGGCACCCTGCTGCTAATATGGGGCAAGTGGCCCCGAGATCCCCCTACGAATTGCTGCTTTGCGTCTGCCGAAAACGAGATGCTACATGGCTAATTCGACCCGTATCGGTTCAGTGGGCATTCAATCGTCGTGAGGAAGCACAAGCTACGGCATCGAGATTGGCTGAAGCGATTTGTGCCATTCGAAGGATTTTATGGGGGTTCCGGGCTGTTGTAGCGAGACGGATCGAACCATTTTGCGCTCGCTCTTCGATCAGGAGACGGGGTAGGCTGCCTCCGATGTCGCCATCGCCACGCAATCAGCAGAGGCATACCATCATGAAAGACAAGCTCGTTGTGCTGATCGATAAAGCCCGAAGCGTCAGAATGTCTCCCGAGGATCAGGAGGAGCAGCGCAGGAGCTTCGCGTACGGGAACACAAAGATCGAGAATGACCTGATCACTCGCGAGATGGTCAATCAAGTCGCCGAGGAGCTTAAGCGCTCGAAATGAGCGGCAACGCAGGTGAGGGCGGAGACCGCAAGAGCGTTTCATCCCCGCCAGCGCTCCTTAAGGATCGGCTCGAAATAGCAAAACGTGAGGTCGCGAACGGCCTTAGACAATTTGACGCTGTTATCGACAATATCAATCAGGCGATAGACTCCGAGCAGCGGTTTCGCTTACGGCCCTCCACGTTGCTACAGCTCAATCGCATCGCGTTGGACGGTCTCAACATTTATGCGGGGAATTATCGCCCTGCCAATATTTATATTACAGGGAGCAAGCACAAACCTCCGTCGGTAGACGAAGTACCGACCTTAGTTGAGGAGCTGTGCGAATACGGCTCTCCATCTTGCTGCTTATGTCATGTGGCGGATAAACTGGATACATCCGTTCGATGATGGTAACGGGCGCACCGCCCGAGCGGTATCGTATGTCGTCCTATGCGTAAAATTGCGCAATAGACTTCCTGGGAAACCCACAATTCCTGATCTGATCGCGGAGAAGAAAGGTCCTTATTACAAAGCATTAGAGGCAGCCGACGGCGCGTGGGCCGCGGGGTCCATAGACCTGACCAGGCTTGAAGCCCTTCTTGAAAGCCACCTCGCGGCGCAGCTGGTGAACGCCGTTGAAGAGGCGCGAGGTCGCCCATTGGACTGAATGCCAAAGCCAAACGTGCTCGGGATTCGCATTAGCCCCTTAACACGTCGCGCATTGTCGTGCCGATTTCGGCGGGGGACAGGGCGACGGTGACGCCGGCGCTGCGCAACGCCTCCATCTTGTCCTCGGCGCCGCCCTTGCCGCCGGCAATGATCGCGCCGGCATGGCCCATGCGGCGGCCGGGGGGCGCGGTGCTGCCGGCGATGAAGCCGACGACCGGCTTTTTCCTGCGCGACGATTTGAGAAACGCCGCACCGTCCTCCTCGGCGGTCCCGCCGATCTCGCCGATCATAACGATGGCTTGCGTCTCGTCGTCGGCGAGCAGCATTTCGAGCACCTCGACAAAATTGGTGCCGTTGACCGGGTCGCCGCCGATGCCGACGCACGTCGTCTGGCCGAGCCCGACCGCGGTCGTCTGCGCCACCGCCTCGTAGGTCAGGGTGCCCGAGCGCGAGACGATGCCGATCTTGCCGCGGCGATGGATATGGCCCGGCATGATGCCGATCTTGCATTCGTCGGGGGTGATCACACCGGGGCAGTTGGGTCCGATCAGCCGGGTCTTGGTGCCCGAGAGCGCGCGCTTGACTCGCACCATGTCAACGACCGGGATGCCCTCGGTGATGCAGGCGACAAGCGGGATCTCGGCGTCGATCGCTTCGAGGATCGCGTCGGCGGCAAAGGGCGGCGGCACGTAGATCACGCTCGCATCGCAGCCGGTTGCAGAAACCGCTTCTTGCACCGTGTTGAACACCGGCAGGTCGAGATGGCGGGTCCCGCCTTTGCCGGGCGTCACGCCGCCGACCATCTTGGTGCCGTAGGCGATCGCCTGCTCGGAATGAAACGTGCCCTGCGAGCCGGTGAAGCCCTGGCACAAGACCTTGGTCGCGGCATTGACGAGGATCGCCATCAGCGTGCCTCCCTGACCGCGGTCACGATCTTTTCCGCGGCGTCGGCGAGGTTTTCGGCTGCGAGGATGGGCAGCCCCGATTGCTGCATGATCTTTTTGCCGAGATCGACGTTGGTGCCTTCGAGCCGCACGACCAAGGGCACATGGAGGTTGATCTCGCGCGCCGCGGCGACAACGCCCTCGGCGATCACATCGCAGCGCATGATCCCGCCAAAGATGTTGACGAGGATGCCTTCGACATTGGCGTCGCTGAGGATCAGCTTGAACGCGGTCGAGACCCGCTCGCGCGTCGCCCCGCCGCCGACATCGAGAAAATTGGCCGGGCTGCCGCCGTAGAGCTTGATGATGTCCATCGTCGCCATCGCCAGGCCGGCGCCGTTGACCATGCAGCCGATATTGCCGTCGAGCTTGATGTAGTTGAGCGCGTGCTTGCCGGCCTCGACCTCGGTCGGGTCCTCCTCGTCCTCGTCGCGCAATTGGGCGATCTCGGGGTGGCGGTAGAGCGCGTTGTCGTCGAAGGCGATCTTGGCGTCGAGGGCGACGAGTTCGCCGGACCCGGTCACAACCAGCGGGTTGATCTCGGCGATCGCGGCGTCGAGTTCGGTAAACGCCTGATAGAGCGCCGTCACGAATTTGACCGCGACGCCGATTTGCTTGCCTTCGAGGCCGAGGCCAAACGCGATCTCGCGCGCGTGGAATGGCTGGATCCCGCTCGCCGGGTCGATCGCGACCTTGAGGATCTTATCGGGCGAATGCTCGGCTACTTCCTCGATCTCGACGCCGCCCTCGGTCGAGCCGATCAAGGTGATCCGGCCGGTTTCGCGGTCGATCAAGAGGCCGAGATAGAGTTCGCGCGCAATGTCGCAGCCTTCCTCGACATAGACGCGCTTGACCTCGCGCCCCCCGGGCCCGGTTTGATGAGTGACGAGATTATGCCCGAGCAGCGCTTTGGCCGCGGCCGCGACCTCGTCCTCGCTACGCACGATCTTGACGCCGCCCGCCTTGCCGCGGCCGCCGGCGTGGATCTGCGCCTTGACCACCCAGACCGTCCCGCCGAGCCGTTTGGCGACCGCGACCGCTTCGGCCGCGGTGTAGGCGACGCCGCCGCGCGGCACGCTGACCGCGAATTTCGCCAGCAGCTCTTTTGCCTGGTATTCGTGGATGTTCATCGCGACCCCGTTTCGGCTCCGCTGTGCCCTCTCCCCCCGGTAGGGCGGAGAGGGCTGGGCTGAGATAGCACCGCTCCATTCGCGATCACAGCCGGAAGGGTGAAGACCATTACAAACCCGGCGGTCAGCCCGCCATCGGCATCTTTTTGACGATTTCGACCAATTCGCGAACGGCGGCGACCGATTTGTCGAACTCGACCTTCTCCTCGCGGTTGAGCTCGATCTCGACGATCCGTTCGACGCCGCCGGCTCCGATCACGACCGGCACCCCGACATAGACGTCCTTGACCCCATACTCGCCGGTGAGCCAGGCGGCGCAGGGCAGGACCCGCTTTTTGTCGCGCAGATACGCCTCGACCATCGTAATCGCCGAGCTCGCCGGCGCATAAAACGCCGAGCCGGTCTTTAAGAGGCCGACGATCTCGGCGCCCCCATCGCGGGTGCGCTGGACGATCTTGTCGAGCCGCTCCCGCGTCGTCCACCCCATCCGCACGAGATCGGGCAATGGGATGCCGGCGACCGTCGAATAGCGCGCCAACGGCACCATCATGTCGCCGTGGCCGCCGAGGACAAAGGCGCTGACATCCTCGACCGAGACGTTCAGCTCTTCGGCGAGGAAATAGCGGAAGCGGGCGCTGTCGAGCACCCCCGCCATACCGACCACGCGGTGCGCCGGCAACCCGCAGGCCTCGCGCATGACCCACACCATGACGTCGAGCGGGTTGGTGATCGTGATGACAAAGGCATTGGGGCAATGCTTTTTGATCGCCTGGCCGACGGTCGAGATCACCCTGGCGTTGGTGCCGATCAGATCGTCGCGGCTCATGCCCGGTCGGCGCGCGATGCCGGCGGTGACGACGACGACATCCGCGCCATCGATATCGGCATAATCGTTCGAGCCTTCGATGACCGCGTCATAGCCCTCGATCGTCGAGCCCTCGACGATGTCGAGCGCCTTACCCTGCGGCACGCCCTCGACGATGTCGAAGAGGACGATGTCGCCCAATTCCTTGAGCCCGGCGAGCAGCGCAATGGTGCCGCCGACCTGCCCGGCGCCGACCAGTGCGATCTTGTTGCGTGCCATCGAAATGCCTCGTCGTTTGCGGCGCCGAGCGCGGGCGCGGACCGGCCCGCGTCTTACCGCGAATCCCGGGAGCGGGCAAGGCGATGGGCTTCGGCGAGCCGACTCGTCTTCTGCGAAAATCGCCCGGACCGCAACTCTCACTTCAGGCTCGTCGCGGCCTCGATCCTCCTTTGGCGGTCGCGATGTTGAGGAACGTCTATCCTGAAAAAAGTGTATCAGGGATCAGCACATCGCCGACCGGCGATAGTGCCGGCTTTGTTTGTCGTGGGGATTCGTACGAAGACCGTTTGTCGACGGGCAGAACTGATCGCCCAGCACCCGAAGGCAGGAGGACCGCATGGCAAACTCGACCGGCGACGCCGCGTCTTCGACCGAGGTCATTCCGGCCGGGCACGCGGCGCTAAGCAACGAGGAAGAGCGCGAGGGTCCTTCGCGCCCGACGAGCCTTCCCGGGCTCTCGCTCGCAGCGCTCGGGGTCGTGTTCGGCGACATCGGGACAAGCCCGGTCTACACCTTCCGCGAATGCTTCAACCCGGAGCACGGCGTCGCACTCGTGCCGGAGAATGTGCTCGGCGTGCTCTCGCTGATCGTCTGGGCGCTGATCCTGGTCGTCGCCGTAAAATACGTTCTGTTGATCATGCGTGCCGACAATCAGGGCGAAGGTGGAATTCTGGCCTTGCTGGCGCTTGGCCAGGAGGCGGTGCGAAGCCCCCGCGGGCGCAATCTTCTCGTCCTGCTGGCGATCGGGGGGGCTGCGCTGTTTTACGGCGACAGCATGATCACGCCGGCGATTTCCGTTTTGAGCGCGATCGAAGGGATCGGTGTCGGGACGCCGGCATTGAACCGGTTCGTGGTGCCGATCACGGTCGCGGTGCTGCTGGCGCTGTTCCTCGTGCAAAAGCGCGGCACTGCGAAAATCGGCTATTTCTTCGGCCCGGTGATGCTGGCGTGGTTCGCGGTGATCGCGCTCGACGGGCTGATCCACATCGCCGAGGCCCCGCGGGTGCTGCTGGCGCTGAACCCGGCGCATGCCGTCAGGGTATTTCTCCTCTCCCCGCTGCGGGGCTTTATCGTGCTCGGTGCGGTGTCGCTCGCGATCACCGGCGGCGAGGCGCTTTATGCTGACATGGGCCATTTCGGCCGGCTGCCGATCAGGCTCGCCTGGTTCGGGCTGGTGATGCCGGCCCTCGTCCTCAATTATTTCGGACAGGGCGCGTTGCTGCTCGGCGACAAGACGGCGATCGAGAACCCGTTCTTTCGCATGGTGCCGGGATGGGGGCTGATCCCATTGGTGCTGCTGTCGACCGCGGCGACCGTCATCGCCTCGCAGGCGGTGATCTCCGGCTCCTTCTCGCTGTCGCGCCAGGCGATCCAGCTCAGCCTGTTGCCGCAGCTCGACGTCTTTCAAACCTCGACCCAAGCGCGCGGCCAAATCTATATTCCGCAAATCAATTGGCTGCTGCTGGTGGCGGTGCTGGCACTGGTCGTGGGGTTCGGCAGCTCCAGCGCCCTCGCCTCGGCCTACGGCTTTGCCGTCACCGGGACAATGACCCTGACGACAGTGCTGATCGGCGCCGTTATGCATGGCGTTTGGCGCTGGCGGTGGCCGACGATCGCCGCCGTGCTGGCGCCGATCATGACCGTGGACCTGGCCCTCTTCGGCTCGAATTCAATGAAGATCCCGACCGGCGGCTGGTTCCCGTTGGCGATCGGGCTGGTCATGTTCACGATCATGGCCACCTGGCGCACCGGCCGCCGATTGGTGGTGGCGCGGATCGAGAGCGAGACGATGTCGTTCGCCGATTTCCTCGCCACCTGCGAAGAGGCGCCGGAGGCCCGCGTCTCCGGAACCGCTGTCTTTCTCACCACCCATACCCAGCACGTGCCCCCGACCCTGATGCAAAATCTCAAGCACAACAAGATCCTGCACCGGACGGTCTTGCTTGTTCACGTCGCCACCGACAACATTCCGCTGGTCGCGGGCCCCGACCGAATCAAGGCGCAAGAACTCGGCCACGGCTTTTGGCAGATCGGCGCGCATTTCGGGTTTGCCCAGACCCCGAACGTCCTGCGGGAGCTGCGCCGTGCTGAGATCCCGGAGCTCGATCTCGACTTTGACAAAATCTCGTTCTTTGTCGGGCGCGCCAACGTCAAGTCGACGCCACGGCCCGGGATGGCGCGATGGCGCGAGCATCTCTACGTCTTCCTCACCCGCATCGCGACGCGCCCGACCGAGTTCTTCCGCATCCCGCCCGCCCAGGTCATCGAGCTCGGCGCCGAGGTCGAGATCTGAAGGCTGACCGCGCCGGGGTCAGTCGCTGCCGGCGCCGTCACCGCCGCGGGCGGCGGGCGACATAGTCGGCGCTCTGCATTTCAATCAAGCGGGGGACGGTGTACCTCTGACGGTCACGTCAAAGACGGCCAAGGCGGTGGGCACAAATGTCGGGTTGCAGGAACCAGTTCCGACGTGGCGTTTTCATATGAACTTTCGGCGTTTGAATGCCTGTAAATCCTTCCCCGTCAGCTCAAACCATTCGCCGTTCTTACGCCTCGTTGAAAACCCCGGTGCCAATAGCCCTCAATTCCCGGCGGATCATCGGTCCGAATTGAGTGTACGGTAATCGCCTTTTCGGGGAGTTGGATTGCAAGCTCGCGTTCTCGGCGGCCGACCGCGTTGGTTCGCCCAATTTAAAGTGACGGCCGGATCTAATCAGGTAGACGAAGCCAAACCAAACTCTTCCTTGGGATTCAGCGTCGCCGAATGGCCCGCACGGTCGCGCCTAAATGTGCGTCGAAGGTCGTAGCGCTGGGGAAGGCGACATCTTTCTGAGATTTGAGCTTCAGCTCATTTCTGACCGGAAATCGGCCAAGCTCACGAATATACGAAATGAACCTTTCGATCGTAGGCTTTCTGTAGTTTGTTTGGCTCTAAGCCGGCCTCTCGGATTGCATCACCCCAATTTACCCAGAACTTCCCCTCCCAGTCAGCGACCCGAATGCCCGCTTCCTTGTAGAAACGCTGCCTGCCGAGCGGAATGCCGCCGTTTAAATCGGCCGTGCGCTTTATCTCTCCTAATATGTGCATTTCCGATTAATCGTACTCAAATATTCCATTCCAAAAGCGAGAGCGTTACTACCGAGCGGTAGAATTAGTCACTTTCAACGAGCGCCGTAGATCGGCGCAGACCGCCTCGACAAAACCTAGATCATTGCTCAGGTCGGCAGCCTCGTCCTCGGTTAACGGGCTCTCGAGCCGGCTGCGAATCTGCCTCCGGTGCTCTTCCAGTACGGCCATTGCTATGCGTCCGATCTCCGGAGACAGCTCGCCCGACCAAGGGCTGGCGCCAAGCTGACCGGCGGCAAGTCTAAGCGGGCGCGACGCCGCTTCCGCTAGCGCCCGCGTCACGAATAGCTGGGCTTTTGGAGAAAGTTTCATAGCCGGCGGCCTCAGCGCTTCGCTCGCTAGACCCGGGTAAATTGGCAATTCAACGCCGCGAGCAAGATCGTGTACCGGTCAAGCTCCATGTCCTGGGTCGGCTCCCATACCCAATGGTCACCATGATCATTGTACACCAGGAGGCGGTCGCTGTGGAGAGACCCGGCAGGTCGCCGCCACCAGACGCCACTCCAGGGCTTGACGCTGGCGAACGATGAAATACCACCGCTGCCGGACCGAACCCAGGTCGCCCCGATCGCCAGTAAGTGACGACGTCTTGATTTGGCCGAACATGGCCGAGCCGCGGCCCGCCGGCGTTTCCCGCCCTGAAGAGGTCAGCTGCGGTCGTCGCCATCCCCGCTGGTCGAGCTTGCACCTAGCAGCCTGTCGGACTTGAGTGGAGCGGACCCATGATGTGGTAGATTGGTCGGGGATGTGTACCAGGGCGGGTGGGGGATGAGCAACTTTCGCGAGGTGGATCGGCAGACGGGATTTCTGCTGCCGCCGTCGGCAGACGAGTGGCTGCC
>DATMKU010000139.1:0-6596 GCA_035570935.1 Allostellaceae bacterium | reverse complement strand
AAACTGCGCCGCCAGCCCCGGCGGGTCGAGACAGCCGAGTGCGGCCTGCGTATGCGCCGCATAGGACAAGCCGAAGGTGCCGATGCGGCCGTTGCACCAGGGCTGGCGCATCAACCAGGCAAGCGTGTCGTAGCCGTCCTCGGCCTCACTCAAATACTTTGTAAAATGGCCGCCCGATTGGTAGCGCCCGCGACAGTCCTGATAGATGACCGCGTAACCGTGCCGCACAAAATAGGCCGCGACCTCGGCGCGCGAGCGCGGTGCGGCCACGGCGTGGGTGCGCTCCGAACGGCTTGGCGCCGATTTGTCGTAGGGGGTGCGTTCGAGCAACACCGGAAACGGGCCGCCCTGCGCCGGGCGGTAGACATCCATCGCCAGCCCGACGCCGTCGCGCGCCCCTACCACCAGATCGCGCTCGACGAGGATTGCGTCCCCTTTTTCGATCGTCATCCGGCGTCTCCTCGATTTGGCCCGGGGCCGTGCTTGCCTCGCGCCGGCATTTTCGCTATCACCTCGCCCTCGTCCGGCGGGCCAGGGCGCGTAGCTCAGCGGGAGAGCACTACGTTGACATCGTAGGGGTCACAGGTTCAATCCCTGTCGCGCCCACCACGCCCGCACCAGCCGCAGCGCCGGCCCGACCGGCGCAAGGCGCGCGGAAATCTCGCCGTGGCGCCGCCGCAAAGCTGTTGTGCGTTGTTGACGACAGCCCGTAGTTCGGCCAAATCTCTGGAGGGCTCGGCGGGCGTTATCCGTGCGGGACCGTTTGCAGCAGCCAAGGAGGTTCCGCATGGGCGTAGCGGCAATGAACCATTTCACCGTTTTGAGCGACGACCTCGAGGCCACTCGCCGTTTTTACTGCGAGCTGTTCGGTTTCGAGGTGGGCTGGCGGCCGCCGTTCCAGTTTCCGGGGTGGTGGCTCTATGCCAAGGGAGAGGACCGAGCGATCCTGCACGTAATCCACCAGAACCCGCTGCCCAAGGAGCGCGCCGGCGTGCTCGATCACATGGCGTTCAGCGCCCAGGATCTGCCGGGCACCGTCGGCACCTTGAAGCGCGAGGGCATCGAATATGAGCTGCGTCGGCTGCCCGGCGGTGGGATCTGGCAGCTGTTTTTCCATGATCCGCACGGCGCCAAGGTCGAATTCGACTTTGACAAGGACGAGCCGGCGCCGGCGGGTTACGCCGCGGCCTGAGGCGGCGGGGCCGGGGAGGGAGGCTCACTCCTCCCGAGCCGCCGCCGGCCGGGCGCGCCTGCGGCCTAGTTTGCCGCCACGCGACGCGAATGACCCGGGCCGCCGGTCTAGCCGTTCGCCGGGGGCTGCACGTTTTCCGCCGGCGGGGATGGCGGCGCCATCGGATGGCCGAGCTTGCGGATGGCGGGTTGATTTCGCAGATTGCGGTAGAGAGCAAAAAACAGCGCCGCCGAGATGATGCCGACGAGGCCTTGCGCCACTATGCCCGGCCCGACGAAGACCGTCGCGACCCAGCCCAGCACCGGCAGGCACATGGCCGACAGCGAGAACGATACCCAGAGCGAGTGGAGCCGTCGGCTTATGCGCCCGCCATAGTAAAGCGCATCGGCGGCGCCGATGCTGAGCAAGGCCAGCAGCAGGGCCGCCATCTCCACCGCCAAAATTTCGGTCATCAAATTCCTCGCCGAAGACAACACCCACATAACTAAGCCGGCCGCGACCGGGGCATCCCGGTATACTCCGCCGGCGTTACAAAAATGCTTAAGGCCGCGGCCTTCGCGGGCCGACCATAGACGTCGAGATTCTTTACAACCGCAACCGACATCTTAGAAAAAATCACGAGATTACAACCCGATAGAACGATGGTGCGATTCTTGCTCCGTCGTACGGTAGTTGTTGTCGCGCCGATCGGCTTCACCAGGCACAACGAGATCGGCGGGGAAGAGGAATCGCATGCCGCAGAGCCAGCCACTGGAGGAAAGGCTGCCGCTTTCGACCGCCATCCTGTCGAACGTCGCGCTGGTCTTGGTGATGTGGAACGTGACGCTGCGGCTGGCACTTCTCGTTGGTCGTTGGGCCGCCGGCGCGCCGCTATAGCCGATGCGGCCTATCGTGGACCCGCATGTTCCATGGCGAGGCGCATCGCTCGGTCGAGCTGGTCGTGAAACTGCGACGAGCCGATGCCGCCGACAAATCCCCCGTCGCTGACGAGGCCGCCCCAGCCGCCGAGATCGGCGCAGCGCGACGGCATCGGCGCCGCTCTTCGCGGCGGGGCGGTAGAGGCGGCTTTCTCGCACAGCCCGCTGTCGTGCAGGACACGGCCCAAATACGTCGCGACGCCGATCTCCCGACCGTCCGCCGGCCGGCCGGCCTTGACCCAGGCTTCGAGATTACCGATCCCCCAATTATAGGCGGCGATCGCATCGGGCCAATCGCCGTAGCGGCGATACAGCTGGGCCAGATACGCCCGCCCGATCTCACGATTCTTGTCGGGATCAAAGCGGTCGCCGCCGCCGACATCGGTGGCCGCCGCCTCGCTGACCTGCATCGGCCCTTGAGGACCCGCCGGGTCGGCGCGCCACATCGACTGGTCGGCGCCGTGGCTCGATTCGGCGCCGTCGACCGCATACGCAACCCGATCGAGCGGATTGGCGACCGGCGCCGCCGACGGGCCGCGCGCGGCTTTGCGCTGACCTGCCATACTGGCGGGAACGATTGCCACGCCCAGCAACAGGATAACCATCGCCGGCCCAAAGCAGCGCATTCTCGACGACCCCTGATTGCTTGGCTGGGTCAGCTTACCGCACGATCGGGCAACGTCAACGCGAGATAGGGCTGTTCGGGACGAATAAAAGGTTAATGATATTAGAGTCTATATTTAGTAGATAGTCGGTTATAATTTGCCGCGAATGTGGGACTGTCGGGTCCGCGGCGGCCGCCGAGGCGATCCAAGCGCCGGCCGCTGCGGGGAAACGCTTCTGAAATTTTCCTGGCCTACTCTGCAAAATCAGTCGCCTCAGGTGTAAATCGGCAGCGGTCAGGCTCGGCAACCGCGCTCGCGCAGGAGAAAATCGATGCATCCCATCAGCGGCTGTTCTTGTTGTGCCGCGTTTCCCAACGGACAGATCGACCGCCGCCGGCTGCTACGCTCGCTCGCAATCGCGGGGATGGTTGCGCCGGTGCCGTTCTCCGCGCGCGCCGCCGAGGGCGATTACCAGGCGATGCTGCTGTCCTGCATCGATCCGCGGATGGTGACGCCGGTCTACAAATACATGGAAGGACGCGGCCTTGCCGGCAAATACAGCCAGTTCGTCATTGCCGGCGCGGCGATCGCCGTCGTCGCCCCAAAATTCGCGTCATGGCGGCCGGCATTTTGGGACAACCTCGCAACCTCGGTTGAATTGCATGGCCTGACCAAGGTCATCGCGATCGACCACCGCGATTGCGGCGCGGCCCGGATCGCTTATGGCGAGGACAGCATCGCCAATCCGCAGATCGAGACCAAGACTCACCGCGAGGTTCTGGCCGAATTCCGCGCAGCGGTCGCCGAGCACCACCCACAACTCACCGTCGAAACCGGGCTGATGGCCCTCGACGGCTCGCTGGAGATGTTCAGCTGAGCGCCGGCGGGCGGCGCTTGGGTGGCTTGCTCCAAGGCGCAGGCGAACCGCCGCAACAGAGAATGGCACCGTCTCTTAGGTTTTGATCATTTCCGTGTGATTGAGGCCGGATGACATCGCCTTATGACCGCCCGTACTCGTCCAAATTTCGAATATCGCGTCCTAAAAACTATAAGTTTGCTTGCTTCCGAATATTTTCGACGGATCCGAGCCGCCGCTGGATGGATTTGTCGAAGCCAACCTGTCTCAGAGTCGTACCCGCGTTAGTGTTAGCCGTCCTAGCGTTTCGTCCCAGAATCCATCGAGCCACCGGCGATACGCTTCGGCATCGCGCATATCGACCTGATAGAGACGCCGCGTGCCATCGGGGTACACCTGACCCGGCCGCAAAATCGTCGAAGGAAAATTCGGCTGGTTCTGCGCATTCGGGAAGCCCTGCGGTTCAACGGCGAATCCGCCGATTGGCGATAGAGCCTGCCGCGGGCCCGGCGCCGAACCGTCAAGATTGTTTCCACCATAGGATTGCGGTCCCGGCTGGGTAGCCAGGATTTCCAGAACCGACATGGGCGAGCCAGCCATGGCGGTAGCCGCGCGCGCGACACGTGATTTCCGCTTGCGTAATCGGGGCGGCAAGGGCAAGCATGCGCCGCCTTTCAAAGAGCCGGTCGCGTCTGCCGACGATCGGCAAAACCGATCGGAGGAAACGTGACCCGACCCCGTGCTGCCGATGATTTTGCGACGATCAACGCCCGCCTCGCGGAACTGCGGCGCGAGCGCGAACTGGCGACGAAACAAGACGCCCGCGGAGACGACAAACCTGCGCTCGACAGCCAGAGAATGCCGAGGGCAGAAGGACGGTACCGACCGGACAAAGGCGACCTGCCCGGTCTCGGCGTCGGCCGCCGCTATCTGCCAGTGCGACAGCGCTGACACCCGGCGGGGCACGCGGCCGCTCAGCGGTCCAGCGGCTCAGCGGTTGGGCAGATCGAGCGGGTAGATCGGGCGGCGTACCTTCCTGAACCGCAGCTGACCGTAATCCGAAGTGCACACACCGACCCCGGCGCACTCGACGACGGCCGTCGCTAGTTTGCCGAGGCCGGCACGCCAATGGATGCGGCTCTTCAGCATCACATAACGCTTTTGCATTGGGTCGATGCCCAGCGCCAACAGGCAGTTCAAATCCGACGGCTCGACATGGCGCGAGATCAGCACGATCTCGACCGCTCCGGTATCGAGCACGACCGCAGCCCCCATGTCCATTTGCGCGCCGCGCGCCATCGGCCCGCGGTTGCGGTAATGCCCGTTTGAGATCGTCTTGACCGTGCCGCTCACTGCGAGCGGCGGACTGTCGGCCGGGATTGCCGGCATCGCGATCTTGCCGCCGATCGACAACGTCACCTGCGCACCGATGCCGGCGGCGATCGCCTGCTGCACTGCCTCAGGGTCGTAGATCGCAAAGGCGGCGACGCCTTCCAGCCCCTGACGCATGATCTCGGCCAATACCGCGGTCGTGTCCATCGTGCCGCCGGAGGCGCAATTGTCGTAATGGTCGAGCAATACGATCGGGCCTTCACCAGGAGACGGCGGCGGCATCGCCCTGGCGCGGGCGACTGATTGCTCGAGTGGTACGATTTTGTAGACAAGGGCCTCGCGCTCGACCCAGGCGCGGTCCAGCAACTCGTCGCGCAGCCTTTCGGCAAGCTCGCGATCGCCGTCGGTCACGACCGCGGCGCTGAGCCCGGCATTGGCGATGTCGGCGTGCGGGAAGCCGGTAAAAAGGCTCGCCGCCAGCGCTCTTTCATCGTTCATCGTGGCGCAGCGATGCTGCAATTCCTTGTTCGGATGATCGTCGGTGCCTTGGCGCATGACATGCGGCAGCATCGGTACATTGCCCCACGCCATGACCGGCCGGACTTCGCCGCGCATCGCCCGCAGCAGGATTTCGCCGGCGAGCCGCGCCGTCTCGTAAGTGTCGATATGCGGGTAGGTGCGATAGCCGGCGACGACGGTCGCATTGGCGACGATCTCGTCGTAAAGATTGGCGTGCATGTCGAGCGACACCGCGATCGGCGTGTTTGGCACTATCGCACGCAGCCGCTTTAGAAACTGGCCTTCGCCGTCTTCGAGGCTTTGCGTCACCATCGCCCCGTGCAGATCGAGCATGATGCCGTCGAACCCACCCTTCGCCGCGGCTTTGCAGATGCGATCGGTGATCTCGGCATAGGCGGCGTCCTCGACCGGGCCGCTCGGCGGCGCGCTCGCGGCGATCGGCAATGCGACCTCGGCTCCTTCGCGCTCGGCGAGGTCGAGATAGGCGCCGAGCCCGGTCCCGGTGCTGCGATAGGCGGCGATCGCCGCCTCGCCGTAAAGCGGCCCCGGCCCGTTGCCGAAGCGCGCCAGCGGCGTCGGCACCGGCGAAAAGGTGTTGGTTTCGTGCTTCATCATCGCGATCAGCAGGCGCATGCCGGGGTACTCCCGTGGGCTCCTAGGATCGCGATAGTGCGTCGTCGGTGCACGCACGGCGATTCATATTCCGCGGAGCCTGGATGTCCTCACCTAATGAATATAGGGATCGCCAGATAGCCGATGGATTGATTGATGGCCGCTTTCAGCGTTACCGACGCCAAAAACCGACTTCCCAGCCCGGTCGACAAGGCGTTCGCCGGTGAAGAGGTGATTATCACCCGACGCGGCAAGCCTGTCGTCGAACTCCCGACTGTCTCGCGCGCGGCGGCGCCGGCCACTGGAACTCACGAGTGGCTTCGCGCTCGACCGCGCGCCCGACCGGCGCCGAGCTAACGTCAGTCGAGATTCTCGATCTCATCTACGAGTCGAAAGAGGATTGAGTGCCTATCTTGATACGAGCGTCCTGCTGGCATTGAGGAAGCGGATAAATTCGCGATGGCGATGCGGCGTCATGCAGCGCCCGAGGACGGCGCCGTTCAGGATATCGAGCGCGGCGAACAGCGTGGTGATGCCGTTGCGTTTGTAGTCGTGCGTCAGGG
>DATMKU010000138.1:0-30729 GCA_035570935.1 Allostellaceae bacterium | reverse complement strand
CGGCTGCGGTGTACCCCAGAACGGGAACATTTGCGGGCCGAAGGACATGTTGTAGGCCCACAGCACCCAGACGACCATCACCGCGGCAAAGGCGTACAGCGCCATGAAAGCCGAGTTGATCGCCCATTTCCTTTTGACGATTCCTCCGTAGAGGACCACCAGCCCGGGCACGCTTTGCAGGCCGACAAAGGTTGCGGCGGCCATCTGCCAAGCATTGGAACCGGTATCAAGCCATTTTGGCGTTGGAACTAACATCTCTCTGCCTCTTAGGGTTGTTATCGGACCCAAGCGTTCAAACCGAGCCCTCCACTGGCGAATGCAGCAGCGCATCCCCTCGGGATCGGGTTGAGGCAAGATTTATGCCTAGATTGAAAACCTCGCCGGCCATGGACGAGCCGCTCGTTCGACGATGTTCGATCCGCCTGGGCTCGCACTGCGACGCACCCGCACCGGGGGAAGCATTGCTCGGCGGCCGTCGGCGATCGATAGTTCCGCGAGAGCGGCAGACGCCTTCGGATTTCGGTGACTTCCGGTCGGCCCGCGGCGGAAATTCGACACTGGCGCCGTGCCAATCCCGCGAGCGCGGCAAGCCGGCCGTCGTCATCGAGCTCGATCGCGGCCCGGTTGCGATTCGCTGTCCGCGGCGATCACCGACACGTGGATTTGCCGGGATGATCCAAGACCGCGATTTGGCTTCGACCGCGCCGCGGGTAAGCTCCAATTTCGCAGCCATCGACCAGGCGAATTTCCCAATCACGCCTGCAGGGTGGAAGTAGCGGGAAGGCTTTACAGGCGGGTTCGAGCTGGCAGACTCATTGTCGTGCGAGCAATACGCCCCGTTATTAGGCATTTTTATGCCGAAATTATAGGCAAACTAACCGGAGCGTTCATGAATACGCTCTAAAGCCTCAATTCAGCGAGTTTGCGAAAGCCGGAGGGCAGAAATTGGACAGACCGCAGCAATCCTCGGGAACCGCGCTCGACATGGTCGTCGCAGTCAGGGAAAATCGCGCCGACGGTGTGAAGCGGCGCATGCGGCGGCGCATCCGCCAAACCATCGCGGTACGATTTGACGACAGGTAACCCGACGGAAGCGATGTGATGGCGACGGTTGAGGTCGGCGTCCAGGCGCGCGTCGGGTTCGCGTCGAAGACCGGGCCCCGCTCGCAAAACGAGGATTTCGCCGCCGCCCTCTACGGCGCCGAGCTGCCCGAGCCGCGGCAGGAAGTGATCGCGGCGATCGCCGATGGCATCGGCAGCGCCAAGGGGGGTCGCACCGCCGCGGAAACCGCGGTGCGCGGGTTCCTCGACGGATTTTGCGACCTGCCCGAGACCATGGAGGTGCAGCGAGCGGGTGCCCGGATCGTCAGCGCGCTCAACGGCTGGATCAACACCCAGGGCCGCCAAGACCCCGAGCTTGCCGGAATGGGTTGCACGTTCACCGCGCTGATCCTACGCGGGCGAGTCGTCCACCTTTTGCATGTCGGGGATACGCGCGCCTATCGATTGAGTAGGGAACGCCTGACTTGCCTCACCGTCGACCATGTGCGCCAAGATGGCTCGGGTCGCTCGCACACCCTCAACCGCGCGCTCGGGGTGGAGGCGGAAGTGCGCCTCGACTACGCCACGCAACCGGTAGCGTTGCACGATCGCTTTCTGTTGTGCAGCGACGGCGTGCACGGGTCGCTCGCGGAACAGAGCATCGCCGACATCCTGCGCGACCGCTCCGCTCCCGAGGATACCGCCGGCGCATTGGTTGCGGCGGCGCTCCAATCCGGCAGCAACGACAACTGCACCGCCTTGGTTCTCGACGTGGTAGCACTGCCGACGGGGGGATCGGCCGACATCGACGCCGCGATGCTGCAGCTGCCGGTGATCCCGCTACCGGTCCGCGGCGAGACGATCGACGGGTTTGTCTTGAAGGCCCTGATCTCCGAGGGCCGCTACAGCCGGCTGTTCGGCGCGGAGGACGAAGTCGAGGGCGGCACCGTCGCGTTGAAGTTCCCCAAGCCGCAATTCACCGGCATCGATGCTTACCGCGCGGCGTTCGTCCGCGAGGCCTGGGTCGGCGCCCGGGTGCACAATCCCTGGGTCGGGCGCGTCATCGAACTTCCACCGGGACGCCAAACCTGCCTCTACACCGTCATGCCGCTCTATCAAGGCGAACTCCTGGAAACGAGGCTGTCGCGCAGCCCGGCGCTCGGCTTGGAAGAAGGGCGGAACATTACCGTGACCTTGGCGCGCGCAATGGCGGCGCTGCATCGCAACGGAATCATCCATCGCGACATCAAGCCCGACAACGTGATCCTCGAAGGCGGCGGGCCCTTGAAGCTGATCGATCTCGGGGCGGTTCGGGTGCCTGGACTGGAGGATTTTCCGCCCGAGAACATTCCCGGTACCGCGGCCTATATGGCGCCCGAGATGTCCGAGGGCGAAGCCGGCAACGAGGCCACCGACATCTACGCTTTGGGGGTCACAATGTTCCGCGCGTTCACGCGGGAATTTCCGTACGGCAATGCGGACGCCACCGGCCCACCGCGGCGCACCAGACCGGCGGATTTTTCGGTGCTGCGGCCGGATCTTCCTGCCTGGCTGCAGACGGCGCTCGTCCGCGCGATCGCACTCGATCCGGCGCGGCGCTTTCACGACATGACCGAGTTCGCCCTCGAGATGGAAGCCGGGCCGGCGCGCGCCCGGACCGCCGCGACCCGGCCGCTCACGCTTTACGAGCGCGCCCCGCTACGGGTCTGGCAAGGTGTAGCCGCGCTGCTGGCGCTGGCACTCCTCGCCTCGCTGCTGATGCGCTGAGCTTTAGTGTTTCAGCCTCATGACCTGATGATGGCGAAAAAGCCCATGCACTGTTAGGGCGACGGCGATCTGCGCCGGGCTGCTGGTCAACAGCCTGCCCTCGGGCTTGACCCGATGGGGCGCGATGGCGGTGCACAACAGCAAGCGCGCCAAAACCGACCCGTGGATCGCGCGGCTGTTCGAGACGAAGCCGCGCCCCTCCGCACCCCCGCGAGCGCGGGCCTGCCTGGGGCTGGCTCTGGTGGCCGCCGTGGCGCCGGCCAACAAAGGTGGGGGCATCGCCCTGGGCGGTGATGGTGCGCGGGACCGACTTCCGTCGCGCGCTTTCGCCCGGATGATGATAGGGGCGGTTTGCCAACTTGCTCCGGATTGTGAGTTCCTTGACAAGCCCCGAGTCCGACCGGCTTGCGCGCGGTGCCGTCGTCTGCCGTGGTTTGCGGCCGGTTGTCACGCCGGCCGGGGATTGTTACATTATCGCTGCAGAAGCCGCGGGGCCGACCCGCCGGCGCCGGTTTGCCGCCGCTATGAAGATCCTCGCCTGCAACAGCAATCGGCCGCTTGCCGAAGCCATCGCAGCCTATCTCGACTTGCCGCTGACCAAGGCGAGCGTGCGGCGCTTCTCGGACATGGAAGTGTTTGTCGAGATCCTTGAAAACGTGCGCGGCGAGGACGTTTTCGTGATCCAGTCGACGTCCTACCCGGCAAACGACCATCTGATGGAATTGCTCGTCTGCCTCGATGCGCTCAAACGCGCCTCGGCGCGGCGGGTGACGGCGGTCATTCCCTATTACGGCTATGCCCGGCAAGACCGCAAATCGGGCTCGCGCACCCCGATCTCGGCCAAGCTCGTCGCCAATATGATCACCGCGGCCGGGGCCAACCGGGTATTGACGCTCGATCTTCACGCCGGGCAAATCCAAGGCTTTTTCGATATCCCGACCGACAATCTGTACGCCGCTCCGGTTCTGGTGAAGGACATCCTCGATCATCACGCGCAGCGCGATCTGGTCATTGTTTCGCCCGATGTCGGGGGCGTTGTCCGCGCCCGCCAAATTGCCCGGCGGCTCGACGCCGATCTCGCCATCATCGACAAACGGCGCGAGCGCGCTGGGGTATCCGAAGTCATGAACATCATCGGCGACGTTTCCGGGCGCCGCTGCATCCTGGTCGACGACATGGTCGACAGCGCCGGCACTTTGTGCAACGCCGCCTCAGCCTTGGTCGAGTCGGGCGCATCGGCGGTGTTCGGCTGCGTCACCCATGGCGTGCTGTCGGGCGGTGCGGTCGCGCGCGTCGCCGCCTCACCGATCGAGACGCTGGTCATGACCGACAGCATCGTGGCGACTGAGGCGGTGCGGGAAGCCAACAACATCCGCCAGGTGTCGATCGCACCGTTGATGGCCGAGGCGATCCGCCGCATCAGCGAAGAGCGCTCGGTTTCGAGCCTGTTCGACTAAGCTGCGGCATCGACGGGGGTCGGAGTCGCCGCGACAGGGCGGCGCGCGCCCGCGCGCTGTCGTCCGATCCGAACTTCACCGGCTGACGCCGAGTTACGCGAAAGAGGAGTATCGTCGATGCCCGAGATCATCCCCCTCAGCGCCGAGTCGCGCGCCGCCGCCGGCAAAGGTGCGGCTCGCGCCGCGCGGCGCGCGGGACGTGTCCCCGGCATCGTCTACGGCGGCGGCCAAGAGCCGACGCCGATCACTCTCGATCCGCGAGAGCTGTCGCGCGCGCTCGCCAAACGCGGTTTTCTCGCGACCCTCGTCGATCTATCCGTCGATGGCGCGGTGCAGCGCACCCTGCCGCGCGAGGTGCAGTATCACCCGGCGACCGACAAGCCGCTGCACGTCGATTTCATGCGCGTCGCCCCGACCAGCCGGGTCACGGTCACCGTGCCCGTCGTCTTTGTCAACCAAGAGCAGTCGATCGGGATCCGCCGCGGCGGCATCCTCAACATCGTCCGCCACGGCATTGAGCTGAATTGCCCGGTCGACGGGATCCCCGATCACCTGACCGTCAGTCTTGGCGGGCTCGACATCGGCGACAGCGTTCATATCAGCGCGGTCACGCTGCCGGAGGGCTGCCGCCCGACGATCACCGCGCGCGATTTTACCATCGCCAGCATCGCACCGTCCTCCGCCGTGCGCGAAGAAGCCGCCACCGCCGCCTCGGCGCCGCCCTCCGCCGATCAGCCGGCCGCAGGGGCCTGAACCTGGCGATTGCGGTTTTGGCATCAACCGTTTGTGCACTGATGCGCCTCGTCGTCGGGCTCGGCAATCCCGGTTCGCGTTATGCCCGAAACCGCCACAATGTCGGCTTTATGGCGGCTGACGCAATCGCCCGCCGGCACGGGTTTCCGGCCTTTCGCAGTCGCTTCAAGGGGGAGCTTGCGGAAGCAGCGATCGCCGGCGAGCGCCGCCTGTTGTTGAAGCCGCAGACGTTCATGAACGCATCCGGCGAGTCGGTTGCCGAGGCGGCCCGGTTTTTCAAGATCGCGCCCGAGGATATCGTCGTCATTCACGACGAGATCGACCTGCGTCCCGGAAAGCTGCGCGTCAAACGCGGCGGCGGCAATGCCGGGCACAACGGCCTGCGCTCGATCGACCCGCTGATCGGCCCCGATTATTGGCGGGTGCGGATCGGGGTCGGGCATCCGGGCGTCAAGGAATTGGTTCAACCCTACGTGCTGCAAAACTTTCCCGTCGAGGAACGGACAGACTGGGTCGAGCCGCTGATCGACGCGCTGGCCGAGACGATACCGTTGCTGCTGTCCGGGGCGCCGGACGCGTTTATGAGCGAGGTGGCGCGCCGCCTCGCTCCGCCCGAGCCAACGCCGGCCGCGGCACCGCCGCCGTAAGCGGATGGGGTTCAGCTGCGGCATCGTCGGACTGCCGAATGTCGGCAAGTCCACTCTGTTCAACGCCTTGACTGCGACCGCCGCGGCCGAGGCGGCGAATTATCCGTTCTGCACGATCGAGCCCAATGTCGGGCGCGTCGCGGTGCCCGACGAACGGCTCGCAATTTGCGCCCGGCTCGCGAAATCCGCCAAGATCATCCCGACCCAGCTCGAATTTGTCGACATTGCCGGGCTGGTGCGGGGCGCCGCGCACGGCGAGGGGCTCGGCAATCAGTTCCTCGGGCACATCCGCGAGGTCGATGCCATCGCCCATGTCGTGCGCTGCTTTGCCGACGGCAATGTCGTTCACGTCGAAGGTTCGGTCGATCCGATCCGCGATATCGAGACGGTCGAGACCGAGCTAATGCTCGCCGATCTCGAAAGCCTCGAACGGCGCGCCGTCGCGGTGCAAAAGCGCGCCCGCAGCGGCGACAAGGAGGCCCGGGCGCTGGCCGAAACCATTGACCCGGCGCTCGCGGCATTGCGGGCGGGTAAGCCCGCACGGGCCGCCGCCGGCACCGCCGAGCAGCAAAAAAATCTCGGCGCACTGCAATTACTGAGCGCCAAGCCGGTGCTCTATGTCGCCAATGTCGAGGAGGCGAGCGCCGCCGCCGGCAATGCCGAAAGCCGCCGGCTCGCCGAATTTGCCGTCCGGCGCGGCGCCGGTGTCGTGGTGATCTCGGCGGCGATCGAAGCCGAACTGGCGCAGCTTTCGGACGCCGGCGAGAGAGTGGAGTACCTCGCCTCGCTCGGGCTCGACGAAGCCGGGCTCGACCGCGTCATCCGCGCCGGATATTCGCTGCTCGATCTGGTCACGTTTCTGACCGTCGGGCCCAAGGAGGCGCACGCCTGGACGGTCGAGCGCGGCACCCGGGCGCCACAAGCAGCCGGCCGCATCCACACCGATTTCGAAAAAGGCTTCATCCGCGCCGAAACCATCTCCTACGAGGATTTTGTTGCTCACCGCGGCGAACAGGGCGCCAAGGATGCCGGCCGCATGCGCCTCGAAGGCGCCGACTACGTCGTCCGCGACGGCGACATCATGCACTTCCGTTTCAACGTCTGACACTGGCGTGCGCTGGAGCCGCCGGCGAGCATGAGCCGATCAGGTCGCACCATTACTTCCCGTGTTGTCATTGCGAGCGCGGCGAAGCAATTCCGGGCCATTCGAGATTGTTTCGTTGCGGAGCCTGTCCTCGGGCCGGCGCAGCCGGACCCGTGGGCTCCACACATGACAGCTTGGTAACTTGGTCGAAATCTGCTCTCGCCGTCGAGGTATGATCGCGATAAAGACGGAAATTTGGAACCGACCTGCTAGACCGGCGGGGCGCGCAGCGGACGCAAATCGGGCGCGGCGCGCAACGCGGCCTCGGTCTTGGCCTGCAGGCCGGCGAAGTCGATGTCCTCGGCGATCTCGCGGACGACGAGCCCGTCGCGGGTCACGTCGATGACCGCGAGGTCAGTGTAGATCCGGCTGACCGCGGCAGCAGCGGTCAGCGGGTATTTGCAGCGCTTGCGGATGCGCGGCGCGCCGGACTTGGTGATGTGCTCGACAAGGACGCGGATCTCCTTGGCGCCGACCGCGAGGTCCATCGCCCCGCCGACGCCGGGCGGGAAGCCAGGGTCGTCGGTCGTCCAATTGGCGAGGTCGCCGTTCTCCGCGACCTCGAAGGCGCCGAGCAAGGCGAGATCGAGATGGCCGCCGCGGATCATCAGAAACGAATCGGTGTGGTGGACATAGCTGCCGCCGGTGACGAGGGTGATCGGCTGCTTGCCGGCGTTTATCAGGTCGGGGTCGGCCTCGTT
This sequence comes from Allostellaceae bacterium, assembly GCA_035570935.1. GTDB lineage: Bacteria > Pseudomonadota > Alphaproteobacteria > ATCC43930 > CGMCC-115725 > AP-15. Next base: position 23,219 of record DATMKU010000138.1, on the reverse strand, counting down.
GGCGCCGGGCGCTGGGCCGACGCCCAAAATGCCGTTCTCGCTGTGCAAGACGATCTCGCGATCGCCGGGAATGAAGTCGGAGACCAGGGTCGGCAGGCCGATCCCGAGATTGACATAGGCGCCGTCCGCGAGGTCCTGGGCGGCCCGCCAGGCGATTTGGCGACGTTTGAGCGGCATCGGTTCCCTCCGGTCTAGCCCCCGACGGGGATGCAGTCTGTCATTGCGAGCGAAGCGAAGCAATCTCGCGCCGAATGTCCCGGCCGATCGAGATTGCTTCGTCGCCTGCGGTTCCTCGCAATGACGCGTTCTAAAAGGCGACCTGGACGATGCGGTCGACAAAGATCCCGGGGGTGACGATCATCTCCGGGTCGAGTTCGCCCAATTCGACGATGTGGCGGACCTGAGCGATCGCGAGATCGGCGGCCATCGCCATCGTCGGGTTGAAGTTGCGCTGCGATTTGCGATAGATGAGATTGCCCCAGCGGTCGGCGCGGTCGGCGGCGAGCAACGCCACGTCGCCCTTCAGCGGCTTTTCCAGCACATACATGCGGCCGTCGATCTCGCGGTGCTCCTTCCCTTCGGCGAGGCGGGTTCCGACCGAGACCGGCGAATAGTAGCCGCCGAGCCCGGCGGCGGCGCAGCGCATGCGCTCGCTCAATGTCCCTTGCGGCAACAGTTCGAGTTCGATTTTGCCGGCCGCGTACAACTCTTCGAACACGACCGACCCCGAGCTGCGCGGAAACGAGCACATGATCTTCTTCACCCGGCCGGCGGCCATCAATGCCGCGAGCCCGCTGCGCCCGGTGCCGGCATTGTTGGCGACGACCGTCAGGTCGCGCGCCCCTTGGTCGATGACCGCCTCGCACAGCGCATCGGGCAACCCCGCGCCGCCAAACCCGGCGCAGAGGACGACCGACCCGTCCTCGATCCCCGCCACCGCCGCGGCGAGGTCGCCCACCCGCTTGTCGATCATCTCTGCTGCACCTGCTCAGACGAGAGCCAAGGGGGCGCCGAAGAATTTATCGTCATTCCCGCGAAAAGCGGGAACCCATGACCCCAATGCTCCCGCGGCTGCCCCCTGTTCACGCCAGAGGCAGGCCCTGGGCCCCCGCTTTCGCGGGAGTGACAGTGGGGGTTTTTGCTTCATGTCTGGTCTCTCAGATGCGCTCAAAAGCCGACATCATCGCCGCCCTTCAGCGCGAGCATCGCCCGCGCTTCGTCGGGGGTGGCGATTTCGAGCGACAAATTCTCGACGATCGCGCGCACCCGGCTGACCTGGTCGGCATTGCTGGTGGCAAGCTTGCCGCGGCCGATCCACAATGAATCTTCGAGCCCGACGCGGACGTTGCCGCCCATGATCGCGCCCATCGTGACGAGCGGCAATTGGTGGCGGCCGGCGGCGAGGATCGACCACGCGTAGTTGTCGCCAAACAATTTGTCGGCGATCCGCTTCATGTGGACGAGGTTGTCGGGATCGGCGCCGATCCCGCCGAGGATGCCAAAGATCGTCTGCACAAAGAGCGGCGGCTTGACCAGCCCGCGTTCGAGAAAGTGGGCGAGGTTGTAGAGGTGGCCGACATCGTAGCACTCGAACTCGAACCTTGTGCCGCAGCCCTCGCCCAAATCTTTAAGGATTCGTTCGATGTCGGCGAAGGTATTGCGAAAGATAAAGTCGCGGGTCATTTCGAGATGCTGCGTCTCCCAGGGATATTTCCAATCCTTGTAGCGGGAGAGCATCGGGTAGAGCCCGAAATTCATCGAGCCCATGTTTAGGGAGCACATTTCTGGCCGGGCGCGCAACGGGGCGGCCAAGCGCTCGTCGAGCGACATGCCGTGGCCGCCGCCGGTCGTGATGTTGACGACGGCGTCGGTCGCCTGCTTGATCCGCGGCAGGAATTGCATGAAGACGTTGGGATCGGGGGTCGGCCGGCCGTCCTTCGGGTCGCGCGCGTGTAAGTGCAGGATCGCCGCCCCGGCCTCCGCCGCGGCGATCGCGTCGCGCGCGATCTCGTCCGGGGTCAGCGGCAGATACGGGCTCATCGTCGGGGTGTGGATCGACCCGGTGACGGCGCAAGTAATGACGACCTTGCCGCCTATAGCCATGCACTCCCTCCCACACGCTCCCGCCGGCCGCAGCGGCGGGCAGGCCACGAAGGATCGGCGGGAACCGGCCCCTTCGGCTAGCCCAGCGCCCGGATGAACGACTTGACCTTGGGATAGGTCTCGGTCTGCCACCGGCGGCCGTGGAAGACGCCATAATGGCCGACTTTGAGCTGGAGGTGGTGCGTCTTTTTTGCCGGCGCGATGCTGGTACAGAGATTGTGCGCGGCGACGGTCTGGCCGGGCCCGCAGACGTCGTCGCGCTCGCCCTCGACAGTCATCAGCGCGGTGTGCTCGATCGCCGCCGGCTCGACCAGCCGGCCGCGCACCCGAAACTCACCGAGCGGCAGGTCGTGGCGATGGAACACGCGCTCGATCGTCTGCAAATAGAAATCGGCCGGCAGGTCCATGACCGCGGTGTATTCGTTGTAAAAGGCGCGGGTCGCCGCGGCACTTTCGCCATTGCCGCGCGCCAGGTCGCGGAACATCGTCCAATGCGCCGAGACATGGCGGTCGAAATTCATGCTGAGAAACCCGGCGAGCTGCAGAAATCCCGGGTAGACGCGGCGAAAGGCGCCGGGATAGCGCGCCGGCACCGTGGTGATCACGGTTCGCTCGAACCAGTCGAGAGAGTGCGCCTCGGCGAAGCGGTTGACCGCGGTCGGGTTGGCGCGGGTGTCGATCGGGCCGCCCATCAGGATCATCGAGGAGGGTTGGCACGGATCGTTATCGGTGGCGAGCAGCGAGACCGCGGCCAACACCGGAACCGAGGGCTGGCACACCGCCATGACATGGGTGCGCGGGCCGAGTAGCCGGACAAAGCGCACCACCAACTCGACAAAATCGTCGAGATCGAACCGGCCGTAAAGCAGGGGCACGTCGCGTGCGTTGACCCAATCGGTCAGATACACGTTGTGATCGAGCAGCAGGGTCTCGACCGTGCCGCGCAGCAGGGTGGCGAAATGGCCGGAAAGCGGCGCCACGACCAGCACGGTCGGCTCGTCGCGTGTCAAATCCTTGCGGAAATGCAAAAGATTGCAGAACGGATGCGAGGCCACGACCTCTTCGCTGACGGCGACCTCGGTGCCGTCGACCGTTACGCTCTCGATGCGGAAATTCGGCCGCTCATGCGACAATCCGGCGTGCGACAGCAACTCCATCGCGGCGGCTGCACCGCGGACAAACGGCATGGTCCCAATCGGCAGCCAGGACTGGCCGAGCCACTCGCTGGCGGTCCCGGCCATCAGCCGAATGGGACCGAATATGTCGTTTTGAGCCTGGTAGGCGTCGTAAAGCATATGTCCTCGTTGTTGTGCACGGTCTGCGATTACCCGACCGTCCTGTAAAGCGAAACGGCCTTCCGTTTCGATCGATCATCAGGCGAAAGCATCCCATCGCAAAAATCCTTTTCGTTCAACCGTATATTTGTCTTGACAAGCGTTTAGGCAAGGGTTTTGGAGCTGATCTTGCACCACCGGCGAGAACCGCGTTTCGTTCTTAGATTGTTTCTTAGGCCGGGTGAAATCTGCGATATCGCTAGGCAGTCCGCAAAGGTTGCCTATCGCATAGGCACAACGACCTCAGCGTTGTGGGGCGACAACGCCGCCGCGCACCTCGTGGACGACCACCCCCGAAAGTCGGGGCGGCGGCGCCAGCCAGCGCGGGTGAGCGAGGCTTGTCGCGACATCGCTTTCGCCGGCATTCCAGCGCCGGTTTACCGCGGCGGCGGAGAAATCCGACATTTTCGCCGCGAGATCGACGCCGCTGCCCTCATTGACGAGGTGCAGGATCGTCATCGTCGCATCGCTCGCCTCGGCAAGGCAGCGGCGGATGTTGACGTCGCCATACAGCGCTGGCGGCACGCGCTCGCCAAGCAACGCGATCATGCGGCGCAAATCGTGGGTGCGGCGCATCGCGGCGATTTCCCGCGCCGAGCGGCTGACCCCGCCCGCACTACCCGGCACGGGATCATAGCCGTCGATCGCAAAGCACAGGGTGTCGGCGGGGCGGGCGTCGTCGAGCGCCGACACCGAAACCGCACTGCCGGCGAAGAGCTGGCGGCCGATCGCAACCGGCGGCAGACCCGCCAGCGGGGTCCCCGCCATGACGTGGTCGAGGCTGAGGACGTGCCGGTCGTTGTCGAAAAAGGTCTCGACGCCGCTCGCCACATTGACGGCGCCGAGCACGACGCGCACAGCACCCGAATTGACCCGCTCGAAGTCGACCGCTTCGCTGATCAGTTCGCGCAATCCGGCGGGGGAGACAACCGGCTCGGCCGCGACGCGGGCGCGTCTTGCGCCGCGGCGGATAAGGTGGAGGTTGCGGTCCGCCACCCGGCCCGCCCAGCGGCCGAGACCCCAGGACCGACGCGCCGCCGCGCACTGGCTGAGCTGTTGCCAGAAGCGGCGCAGATGCAGCGCGCGTTCATGCGGCAAATTGCCGGCGATGATCGCGGCGTTGACGGCACCAATGCCGCTGCCGGCGACCCAGTTCGGCCGCACCCCGCACTTTTCGAGCGCGGCGTAAGCGCCTGCCTGGTATGCGCCGAGCGCCTCGCCGCTCGACAACACCAGCGCGATCCGATCGAAGCGGGCCAAGCTCTTGTCCGGTCGCCCTCGCGCCAATGCCCGCTCCTGCCGTCAGCCGCCAACTGCGCCGCCGAGAATGGCCGGCGGGTTCGGACCCACTCCGTTGGTTTGCGCACCGCTGGCGGCAATCGGCCTGTTGCCGTCGTTGCCGATGGAACGCCCGCCATCATAAGAAGTCTCGGCCAAGCGTCCAGCGGCGAACAGCGCCGCGGTCAGCCTTTTTTCTGCGCGCGCGGCAGGCGCGAACGGATCGGGGCCAAGGCTTTGAGGTAGACCGCGATTGCGCGACGATCGGCGTCGTCGAGTTTCGCGGTGTCGTCGACGATCGCCCCCATCGCCCCGCCGACAAAATCGAAATCGGGTTTTTGCCCATCCTTCAACAAGCTGACGATGTCGTCTTCGCTCCACGAGCCGATGCCCGTCTCGGGGTCCGGCGTGATGTTGGGCGCACCCTTGCCGCCGCGGCCGGAGGATGCGCCGGCAAGAAAACGCCGGGGGTCGGGCGCACCGAGCCAGTTGCGCGGCGTATGGCAGTCGCCGCAGCGGCCGATCGCGGCGACGAGGTAGGCGCCGCGGTTCCACACCGGATCCCGCGTCGGATCGGGCCGCCAAGGTCCGGGAAAGGATGTCGCGGCCACCGCGACAGCATTCAGCGCGCCGGCAAAGAGCGTCCGGCTGCCGGCGCGATTGGCCTGCCGCACCGCCGGCACGCTGTCGAGAAATGATTTAAGATCGGAGAGATCGCGCTCGCTGAGGCGGTTGTAAAAGGGAAACGGGAACGTCGTCAGAAAATGCGAATCATCAGGGGCGATGCCCCACCGCATCGCCGCGGTGAAGTCGGCGAGCCGCCATTTGCCGATGCCGGTGGCGCGGTCGGGGGTGATGTTCGGCGAGACGACAGTCCCAAACGGCGTCTCCAGCAAACGACCGCCGGCGTAAGGGCGGCCGCCATGCCCGGCGTCGGTATGACATTGGCCGCAGCCGGCGGCCGCCGCAAGATAGGCGCCCCGCGCTGTCGCACCGGGTTCGGCGGCGATCGCTGCGGACGGTGCGGCAAAACTCAGCAGAACCGCCGCACCGGCCGCCGCCCTCAGTTTTTGAGCTTTTCGCGGAAGTTTGTGTGGCAGTTGCCGCAGCCGTTTTTGCCAAGATCGCCAAAGGCGGCGAGGATCGCCGGTTTGTCGCCGCCCTTGACCGCGGCGAGCAGCGCCTCCGCCTTGGTCGCCGCCGCCTTCTGCGCGTCGAGAAATTTGTTCCAATCGGTCCAGATCGCGGCCTTTGGGCCGTAATCGCCGTCAGGGCTCGGCTTGTCGGTGCCGGGCGGAAACAGGCCGGGGATCTTCCGGGTCGTCTCGGTCAGACCGGTTGCCGCGGTTAGCGCGGCGGCTTGGTCGGTCTTGCCGTCGAGAAAGGCCTTGACGCCGCCCATGTCCTTTCCCTGCTGCTTCATCGTCGCCTGTCGTTGTTTGACGATGGCGTCGGGGTCGATCGCGGCGGCAGCACCCACCGCGCCGATCACCGCGACGGCCACGGCCGCGCCAAATATTTGCCGCCTCGCCGAAGATCTCATCAAATTTCCCCTGTCAATGTGCGTCCCCTACGCCACGCTTCTCTTAGCAAAGGCGGCTTACCCTAGGTTGACAGCACCGTTACGCAACCGCAGGACGGCCGGCTCACGATCATGTGATCGGGATTTCGATGTGGGTCTTGAAGGCGGGGCGCTCGCGCATGCGCTCGTACCATGACTTGAGCTTGCGCAGCGGCGGGCGCTCGACCGGGAAGGCGTGCCAGCGATAAACCAGCGTCCCCATGACGATTTCTGCCAAGCTCAATTCCGCACCCGCGAGAAAGGGGCCGGCGTCGAGGGCGTCCTCGACGATCATCCAGCCGGCCGCCGCTTTGCGCCGCGCCGCCTCGATCGCGGCATGGTCGCGCTGCTCGGGTTTGGAGCGAATCAATCCGTACAGCAGCGCCCCCATCGGCGGTCCGATCGTCGAGAGCTGCCAGTCCATCCAGCGTTCGACCGAGGCGCGCGCCGCCGGGGCCGACGGATAGAGCCGCTCGCCGTGCCGCGTCGCTGCGAGATATCGACAAATCGTATTCGATTCCCACAAGATCAGGTCGCCGTCCCGGATTGTCGGCACCAGCCCGTTCGGATTGAGCGTGAGGTATTCGGCGTCCTGATTGCCGCCGAACGGCCCGCCGATGTCGACCCTTTCGAACGGAAGCTCAAGTTCGCCGCAGCACCACAGCACTTTTTGGACATTCGAAGAGGTCCTTCTGCCCCAAATCTTCAGCATCGTCGCCGCCCTCCGGCCGCCGGTCCACTGCTATCTATGGAAGCCAGAGTCCGGCCTCCGGCGCAACAGCGGCCTCGGGCGAAGCGGCGTATAATCAGGCGGTCGGGATCGACACCGACCAGGGCTCTCGAGCGGCAAGGAGGTACCGAATGAGGTATTGGCGGGTTTGCTTTTTGGCGACGGCGCTTGCCCTCTTGTGCGGGACGGCCGAAGCGACGTCGCAAGGGACGTCCGCGATACAGCGATGGCACTCGATGGATGACTGCGCCAAGCAGGCGCAAGCGGCCTTCCCCGACTTTTCCGCCGATTCGAATGCAAAACGCGAGGCCAAACTCGAAGACTGTCTGAACGCCAGAAACCTGCCGCCACGCCAGCCCGAATCGCCGACCCAGTAATCGGCCACGCTGCGTTCCCGGTCAATCCGCGGGTCCCTCGCCCCAGCCTTCGGCCATCGGCGGCAGCTGCGCCGGGCGAGTGGGAAAATCGGGGGTCGATTCCCGTCGCAGGCGGTCGAGCAAGGCCAGCTGCGCATCGAGCGCGATATCGAAGCTCGACGTCTCCTCGATCCGGGTATCCTCAAAGATATTTGTGCGGCGTCGCCGGCGCCAGCTCATCACGGTGTCGTCGCGCAGCCGCAGCAGCGCTGCGATCTGAGGACGAAACAGCGCGACGACGGCACCGATCCAGCGGTTGAGCAGAACCGGCCCATCGGCGGCGGCGAGGGTAAAGCGGTCGAGCATTCGAATGACGTCGTCGGCACGGTACCAGGTCTCGCCGGTGACCCAACGATTGGTCGTGAACAACCGGATCGGCTCGCCGCGCGCATCGAGCGCGATGGCGACAAGATGGCTGACCTCGTCGCGGGCGCCGTGCTTGAGCGGCGCCGCTTGCGGCGGGGTAGGCAGCGCATCGGGGAACGCGGTCTCGGGCAGGACGAGCGGGGCGACCCCGGCAGGCATCCCCTCGGCGCGCAGAAAGGTGTGGAAATGCCCGTGCTCGGCCGCCGGGCGCTGCCGGATCGGGTGAGCGTGGTAGAAATATTGGGCATGGCTTTGCGAGTCGTAGACGTCACCCGCGGGATGGTGCCGCCAATCGGCAAAAGCCTCGCCGCCGGCGGCGATTGTCCCGAGGATGCCGCCCTGGCAGGAAGCGAATGCGCGGCGGCATTCGGATACGACGGCCCCCGCCTCGCGCAGGCGCGCCGTTTCGGCGGGTGTCACCTGCAGCTCCGGGATCCCTCTTGGTGCCGTCACTCAGCTACCTCATGCGAACGAAACATGCCCACAATAGCTAACGCTGCGTTCGCGATAAAGCGGGGTTGCCGAGCGTCCACAGAACGATGGCCCTAAGCGCCGCATCGGTCGCGGTGTTGAAGGCGGCGACCACCGCCGGAACGTTGTCCGCGGCGGCCGGGGCGCGCTGTTCGAAGCGCGCTTGGGCGATGATGCGGCGCTGCGGCATCGCGACGAGCCGGGCGATGATCGCCACCCATACCCGCGGCGGGCCGCCGGCGGCATCGTATACCGCCTCGAAATGGCGAATCTCGGTCCGCAGGATAAAGTCGGCGCGCAGGCCCGACGAACCGCGGCCGATCGCGGTGATCGCCCGGCTGTCCTCAAAGGATGCAACCAGCAGGTTTTCCAGCACGTCGGGGACGCGGTCGGTCCACACCGAATCGGCGTAGTAGTCGAGTGAGAGGGGCGACTTGCTCAACGCTATTCTGTTGGTGTCGATAGCGGCCGGGGCTTCCGGCAGGTCGACGAGCATTTGCGCGCCGACATCGGGCAGGTTGCTCGGAAAGTCGTTCGCGGCCGCGAGCCGGTAGAGATTGCCCGGCGGTGTCGCGACAAAGAGGCTGGCGCAGCCAGCGAGCGCCAGCGCGGCAGCACCCGCCAGCCATCGGCGCGCGACCCGCGATGCCGGACGCGTCATCGCGGCTGATACCCTTGGCGCCGATCGCCAAACAGCAGGCGGGTCGGGTCGCGCTGCAGTTCCACGACAAATTGGTTGAGGTTCCCCGCCAGCACCTGTACGTCGTTGACGAGATCGTCCACGCCCGGCAGCGTCGTCTGGGCAAAGTTGCGAAGACCCGGACGGACGTCGCCGATCGTCAGCTGCAATTGGTGCGCCGTATCGGTCAGGTTTCCCGCCACGCGGTCGTAGTCCTTCAAGGTCTGCGACAGCTGGTCCTTCAACCCGCCGCGCACCGCATAGCTCTGGTCGACATTGTGGAGCAGCGTTTTGAGCTCGACCGCGGCGTCGTTCGCATTGTCGACCAGCGCCCCGACATCCTCGCTGTGGCCGGCAAGGGAGGCGGTCATGGTGCGAATATTCTGCAGGCTGTCGGCGACCGCCTGGCGGTTACGCTCGTCGAGCAGGGCGTTCAAGTTGCGGGCCACCTGTTTGAGGTCGCCGAGAATCTCGGGAAGCGACGCCTTGACCGCTTCGAACTCGTTCTGCTGCGCCCTGATGATCGCGTAGTGGTGGCCGGGCTTTGGTTCGAGGAGCTGCGCGTGCTGCGTGCCGCCGCTGATTTGAATTGTCGAAACGCCGCTCAAGATATTGGTGTCGATGGAGGCACGGGCGTCGGTTTTGATCTCGACGAGATTGTTGTTGATCTCGACCCTGACCTGGATTTGCGAAAGGTTGTCGCGATCAACGCGAATATCGGTCACCCGTCCGACCGGGATGCCGTTGTATTGGACCGCGGAGCCGCGGCTCAATCCGGCGACCGACCCTCGGAAAAAGACGTAATAAATCTTGAGCTCCTGGCCGAACTCGACGCCGGCCAGCCACAGCACCGCGGCGAAAGCGGCAAAAACGACGATCAGGACAAACGCCCCGACCGCGACGTAATGCGCCCGCGTTTCCATCCGTCCTCTCCGGCTGCGCGGTTTCTTAAAGCGTGGCCGAAGCCGCGGTCCGAGCCGGGCCCGGCGGCGCAGGCAGCGCCTCGGCGTGCTGCGCGGCGCGGCCCCGCGGACCATGAAAATAGGAGCGGATCCAGGGGTGGTCGTCGTGCAGCAGCTGGTCGAGCGTGCCGACCCGAATCTTCTTGTCGACCAGCACCGCGACGCGATCGCAGATCGCGAACAGGCTGTCGAGGTCGTGCGTCACCATAAACACCGTCAGCCCCAGGCTGCTCTTCAGATCGCGGATCAGATTGTCGAACTCGCCGGCGGCAATCGGATCGAGCCCGGCCGTCGGCTCGTCGAGAAAGACGATTTCCGGGTCGAGGGCGAGGGCGCGGGCGAGGCCCGCCCGCTTGCGCATGCCGCCCGACAATTGCGCCGGGAATTTTGGTCCGGCGTCTTCTGGCAAGCCGGCCAAACCGATCTTGAGCGCCGCGATCTCGTCCATCAGCCGTTGCGGCATCCGATAAAATTCTTTGAGCGGCACTTCGATATTCTGCGCCACGGTCAGCGAGCTGAACAGCGCGCCGTCCTGAAAGAGGACGCCCCAGCGCTCCTCAAGCGTGCGCTGTTCAGCGTCGTTCATTCTCAGAACATTGGTTCCGAACACTTCGACCCGACCGGCGAGCGGGCGATTGAGCCCGACAATCGTCCGCAGCAGCACGGATTTGCCGCTCCCCGAGCCGCCGACGACGCCGAGAACCTCGCCGGCGAACACGTCGAGATCGAGCCCGTCATGCACGGTCTCGCTGCCGAACCGGTTGACGAGCCCGCGCACGGCGATGATCGGCTTCTCCCGGTTATTGCCCACGGTTCAAATTTTCAATGCGGAAAATACAATCGAGAAGGCGGCGTCGGTCACGATCACGAGAAAGATCGATTCGACAACCGACAGCGTCGTCAGGCGGCCGACGCTTTCGGCGCTGCGCGACACCTGAAAGCCTTCGTAACATCCGATCATCGCAATGATCGCCGCGAAAAACGGCGCCTTGAACACGCCGATCCAGAAGGTTCGCGGCGTGATCGCAAATTGCAGCTCGCGGATGAATTGCCCGATCGTGATCCCGAGCACGCCCCACGCCATCAGACATCCGCCCAGCAACCCCATCAGATTGGCGTACAAGGCCAGCATCGGCAATGTCAGCAGCAGCGCGAACAAGCGCGGGATCACCAGCACCTCGACCGGGTCGAGACCAAGCGTGCGCAGGGCGTCGATCTCCTCATTGACCCGCATCGTACCGATCTGCGCGGTAAATGCGCTGCCCGAGCGGCCGGCGATAATGATCGCCGTCATCAACACGCCGAGCTCGCGCAAGACGCCGACGCCGAGCAGGTCGACCGTGTAGATTTCGGCGCCAAAGCGGCGCAGCTGGTCGGCGCCCTGATAAGCAATGACGATCCCGATAAGAAACGCGAGCATGCCGACAATGGCGAGCGCGTTGACCCCGGTCTGCTCCATCTGGGCGATCGTCGCCGTCAGCCTCAGCCGGCGCGGGTGGCGGAAGAGGCGCAGCGCCGTCACCGAGACGAGACCGACAAAGCCGAGAATGCTGTAGGCGCGCGCAAACAGGCCGACGGTAATTTGACCGATGCGGGCGACAAAGCCGGCGAGCGAGTGATGGTCCGGCCGCGGATGCGAGACCGGGGCGAGCATCCCGCCGGCCCGGACGTGCTCGAACAGCGGCGCAAAGGTCGGCGCCAGGTTGCGCACCTCCACGGTGTTGCCGCGGGCCGACAGATCGTGTTCGGTGCGCAACAGCAGCCAGGCGCCGGCGGTGTCGATGCGGTGGATCCCCGCCAGATCGATCGCCACTCGCCGATGTTCCGGGAGATCGAGCGCGCGCAGCCGGCGATCAAGCTCGGCTGCGGTCGCCACCAGCCATTCCCCAGCGGCCGTCAGCACCAGTGACCCGCCATCTTCGGTTTCGACAAGAGTGGCTGCGAGTGATGCCATGGCCGGTTCAGGATACGCATTCGCGCGTGCTGGGCGAGGTCTTTCCAACAACGCGAAAAACGGTTATGCGGCGTCGTACCGCGGCTCTATCGCCCGCAATCGGTCGTCGAGGATTGACCCATGGACCTCAAAGAGCACATCCGATCGATCCCCGATTTTCCCAAGCCCGGCATCCTGTTCTACGACATCTCGACGTTGTTGGCGCACCCGGATGCCTGGCGAACCACCGTCGCGCGACTGGCCGAGGCGCTGCAGCCGCACCGTCCCGATCTCTTGGTCGGCATCGAATCGCGCGGTTTTCTGGTCGCCGCACCGGTGGCCTACGAGCTCGGCTGCGGCTTTGCGATGATTCGCAAACGCGGCAAGCTGCCGGGCAAGACCGTGCGCTTTACCTACGACCTCGAATATGGCAGCGACACGATCGAAATGCAGGACGGCGCGATCACGCCCGGCCAGCGCGTCGCCGTGCTCGACGATCTGCTGGCGACCGGCGGCACGATGCAGGCGGCGATCGATCTGGTGCGCCAGCAGGGCGGCATCGTCGCCGCCGCCGGATGCATCATCGAATTGAGTTTTCTGCAAGGCCGCAACCGCATCGACGTCCCGTTTGCTGCGATGGTCGCCTACGACGCCTGATTATTAGTTAATCGTCGCTGCCCGGACGGGTCGGGCCGAGGCTGCGGCCGATCACGGCGTAGAGCGGGTCGCCGCCGCCGGGCGGCGTGCGATCGAGACAGCGAACATCGGCCCAATTGCCGGCGTCGGCAAAATGATGGGCGATCAGGCACAGATGGCCCGCGTCGTCGAGCAGGCACCAGCAGCCGATCGGCCGCGCCGGCCGGCAGCGCTCGGAAAAGGTGACGACCAGCGGCGCCCCGGGCTTCAGCACCCGGCCGACCTCGCCGATGACGTCGCGCGGGCGCGATAGATGCTGGACCGCGACGCACAGTGTCGCACCGTCGAATTCACCGCCGCCAAACGGCAGGCGCGGGTCGCGGTTCAGGTCCTGCAGCCGCCACTCGTCGAGAAACGGGTTTTCCGCCAGCTCGCAGGCGTTCGAACCGATGCCGACGACCCGCGAGTACGGGATTTCGGGCGGCAGGTGGCTGACCCAGCCCGACATCACGTCGAGGATCGCCCCGCCATTCGGCAGGATTTCGCGGTAGAGATCGGTGATGGCGCCGAGCGCGGCGTCGTCGATCTGGGTGACGCGCGGCGGTTCGAGCCCGGAAGGCGCGTCGAAAAACTCATCGACGCGCGGCAGAGGGATCATCGGAAGCAGCGTCATTTCCCCCGTCCCATGCATGCCCGCCTGCTGGTGTTTGTCTGAGATAGGAAGAAGACGGCGGCGCTTCCATAGAGGAAAAACCGCACGAATGCGAAAAGAGCGGGCCGGGCGGCGGCGCCAAGACCGGTTCAGTCGGACAACGCCTCGTCCGGCGGGGTCAAGGGCAGGCCGAGATCGTGCGCCACCGCGGCGTGGGTGACGCGCCCGCGACAGATATTGAGGCCTTGGCGCAGATGCGGGTCTTCCGCCAGCGCCCGCCGCCAGCCGCGCTCGGCGATCGCCAATATGTAGGGCAAGGTGGCGTTGTTAAGAGCCACGGTCGAGGTGCGCGCGACCGCACCCGGCATATTGGTCACGCAATAATGCACGACCCCTTCCTCGACATAGGTCGGGGCCGCATGGGTCGTCGGCCGGCTGGTTTCGAAGCAGCCGCCCTGGTCGATCGAGATGTCGACGATCACGGTTCCCGGCCGCATCGCCCGCACCAGCTCGCGGCTGACGAGCTTGGGCGCGGCGCCGCCGGGGCTCAACACGGCGCCGATCACGAGATCGGCCGCGGCGACCTCGCGCTCGATGTTCTCCATCGTCGAGTAGAGCGTGTGAAGTTGCGCGCCGAATTGCAGGTCGAGCTCGTAGAGCCGCGGCAGCGAGCGGTCGATCACGGTGACGTAAGCCTCCATCCCCATCGCCATGCGCGCGGCGTTGGTGCCGGCAACCCCGCCACCGAGGATGACCACCTTGGCCGCCGGCACGCCCGGCACCCCGCCGAGCAGCACGCCGATCCCACCCTGCTCCTTTTCGAGGCAATGGGCGCCGACCTGAACCGCCATCCGGCCGGCGACTTCGCTCATCGGCGCCAGCAGCGGCAGCCCGCCGCGCGCATCGGTCACGGTTTCATAGGCGATCGCGACGGCGCCGGAACGAACCAGTGCCTGGGTCAGCATGCGGTCGGCGGCGAGGTGAAGATAGGTGAACAGGATCTGGTCGCGCCGCAGCAACTCCACCTCCGGCGGCTGCGGCTCCTTGACCTTGACGATCAGTTCTGCGGCGCCAAAAACCTCGCGCGCGTTTGCCGCGATACGGGCGCCGGCCGCCTCGTAAGCGCGGTCGCCAAAACCGATCCCGGCGCCGGCGCCGCTCTCGACGACGACTTCGTGGCCGTGATGCACCAACTCGCGCACGCTGCCGGGAACGAGCCCGACGCGGTATTCGTGGGTTTTTGTCTCCTTCGGGACCCCGATCAGCATAATCCGCCTCCGCTCGGCCGCCGCGGGCCGGTTTCTCGCGCCGCCAGGCTCGCGCCGGCGGCAACGGGCTGGCGGAAAATCTGGGGATATACCGTCCGATTGTAAGGCCGATGCGGCTGCGGCTAGCTCTCGGTCAGGCGCCTCGCCGCCTCGTCGGCGAGCGCCAAGGACGCGGTCAGCCCCGGCGATTCGATGCCGTAGAGATTGACCAGCCCCGGCACGCCGTGGGTTGCCGGTCCCTGGACGACAAAATCGGCTGCCGGTTCGGCGGGGCCGCTGATCTTGGGCCGGACCCCGGCATAGCCCGGCCGCAAGGCGCCGTCGCGCAAACCCGGCCAATAGCGCCGAACCGCGGCATAAAACGCCTCGCCGCGCGTCGCATCGACGGTGTAGTTGACCGCCGAGATCCATTCGACATCGGGGCCGAAGCGGGCTTGGCCGGCAAGGTCGAGAGTGATGTGGACACCAAGCCCGCCGGCCGGCGGCACCGGATAGACGAGCCGACGAAACGGTGTCCGCCCGCTCAAGGTAAAATAGACGCCGCGGCAGAAATAGGCGGGCGGGATCGTGTCGCGCGGGACGCCCTCGATGCTGCGGGCCAGCGCCGGCGCGTACAGCCCCGCGGCGTTGATCAGATATCGGCAGCGGATGACGTCCGGCTCGTCGCCGCCGGTCGCCAGCTCGAAGCCGTCGCCGCGCGCCCGCCCGGTGAGGAGCGGGGTGCGCAGCACGATCGCAGCACCGGCGGCCTCGGCCTCGCCCTGATAGGCGAGCATCAGCGCGTGGCTGTCGATGATACCGGTAGACGGCGACAACAACGCCGCGACGCAATCGAGGTCGGGTTCGAGGCGCCGCGCCTGCGCCGCGTCGAGGCGCTCGATGTCGTCGACGCCATTGGCGCGACCTGCGGCGGCGATCCGGTCGAGGGCGGGAAGCTCCGCTTCGTCGGATGCGACGATGATCTTGCCGAGCTGGGCGTGCGCCACCCCGTGTTCGCGGCAATAGGCGTAAAGCCGCCGGCGGCCTTCGACGCAGCTCGTGGCCTTCAAACTGTCCTTCGGATAATAGATCCCGCTGTGGATCACCTCGCTGTTGCGCGACGAGGTCTCGAACCCGATCGTCCAGGCGCGATCGAGGACGAGCACGTCACGGCCGGCGAGCGCCAATGCCCGCGCCGCGGCAAGCCCGATCACCCCGGCGCCGACCACCACGCATTCGACTTCGTCCACGCCGCGCTCCCTCGCCGTCCCCGCCGCGCGGTTGTTCGCCTCCGGCCGCGATGCGTCAAGACCCCGCGACCCCGGGGCGCGGCTAAGGCGTTGCCGAATCGCCGCCGCGCGAGCCGGCTGGACGGCCTTCGCGAAATCGCCCACACTTCATCCGCGTGGCAAGAGCGAAGGGCGGCAATGAGCCGGAAGACTGCGAACGTGCTGAGCCTCGGCGACTTTCGGGCGCGGCAGCGCACCCTCTATTTCACCCGCGGCGAGTTGAACCAGCTTCTCGGTCTCTACAGCCTTCACGTGATCCGCGGCGTGTGGCGCGACTACGCGATCGATCATTCCGCGGGCGTCGCCCGATTTTCGGTGTTCCGCCATACCCATGAGGCGCCGGCCTATACGATCGTCAAGACCGCCCCGGCCGCGGGCCGCCCAACCGAGTTCATGGTTCAGAGCGGCCCGCAGAAATTGCGCGTGTCGCGCAGCCTCGCCGAGGCGCTGGAGTTTTTCCGCACTCATCTGAGCCTCGTCGCCGCCGGACCCGGCTAGCTGTCGAACCCGGCGCCGCGGCGGTGCGGCAGCATCCGCTCGAGCACGCCGTCGCGCCTGACTATGCCGTGGTAGAGCGCGCCGATGACGTGCAGCGAGACGAGCCCGTAGACCGCATACTGGCCGAGCAGGTGAACCGCGATCGCCAGTTGCGGCACCCGCTGGTTGATCGCCGGCAGCGGCGGGATCGAGACCAGGCCAAAAAAGCTGACCGCGTGTCCCGCGGCGGCTGCATTCAGATATCCGGCGATCGGCATAACCAAGAAAATCAGGTAGAGGCCAAAATGGGTGAGTCGAACCAGCGCCGTTTCAGCCCGCCCGAGGGCCGACGGCGGGACCGGCGGGGGGTGCCGCCAGCGCCACAAAGCGCGGACCACCATCAGCCCCAAAATCGCCAGTCCGACCGAGCGGTGCAGCAGCAAAAGACCATCGCGGGCCGGTGAGTTGTGCGGCGCCGACCCACTCGCCCAGCCGAGCGCCACGACCATCACCGCGAATGCCCCGATCAGCCAATGAATGGCGCGCGCGACGCGGCCATAGCGTCCGCCGCCGGCCAAAGTCTCGACTGCTGTCATCGGGGGCCGGCCGCCGTGGCCGCTGCCGAGATGTCCATCTGTTCCGCTCCCTCGGTAGCACGGATGGGCGTATAGCCGAGCCGCCCGACACGACGATTACGCAGTGAATTGGAGAACTCGGATTATGGCGATCAATCTTATTACCCATGCGCGCCGCATCGCACCCGCACTGATGCTGCCTTTCGTGCTGATCGCGCCGGCGGCCGCCCAGCAGGCGACGCAGGCGCAGCAGAACGCGATTCGGCAGGCCTGCCCGGCCGATTACCAGGCGCATTGCGCCAACGTGCCGGCCGCCGGAACGGCGGCGTTTGCCTGTTTGCAGCGCAATGCGGCGAGCCTCTCGCCGGCCTGTCAGCAGGCGGTGACAGCGGTCAGCGCGGGCCCGGCCCCGCATGCCGCTTCCTCGGCGAGTGCTGCGCCGGCGGCATCGGCACCGCAATCCGCCGGACCGGCGCAATACGGCGCGCCGATGACCATGCGCGACGAGTTGGCGCTGCTGCGGCAATCCTGCGCCGGCGATTTTCGCGCCTTGTGCAGCGGTGTCCCGCTCGGCGGCGGACGCGCTATCGCCTGCCTGCGAGCCAATGCGCAATCGCTGTCGCCGCGATGCGGCGAGGCGCTGGGCGCGGCGCGCGGCACCCGCTAGGCGCCGCCGAACGGGCGGATGGCCACCGCCGCCGCCCGCGCCTAATATCGCCGGCACAGGACCACGATCGGAGACCCGGCAAGATGATCGACCTGCCGTCGGCGGGGATGGCGGCCGTGCGCGACCCGCTGGTCGTCACGCTCTTTACGTTTTCCTTGCTCGGACTGCTGACGCATTTCCTGTTCCGCCGCCATCCGCTCGGCCGCGCGCTCGTGCGTGTGTTCTTTCTTATCGTCCTGACGATCGTTCTGCTGCGCGCCGGGGTGGTTCCGTATCAGCCGCTGACCCAGACCGGGGAGCCGTTCCAGGATGCGGTCCACGCCGCGCTGAAGATCGCTTGGTGGCTGTGGGCCGCCTGGTTCGTCGTCGGCTTTCTGCGCGTGTTTCTCGTCGCCGAGCATCGCCCGCGCGAGGGGAAGCTGGTCCAGGACCTGCTCGCCGGCCTCGTCTATCTCGCCGCCCTCTTTGCGATCATCGCCTATGTCTTCGATCTGCCGATCAAGGGCCTGCTCGCGACCTCGGGGGCGATCGCGATTATCCTCGGCCTCGCGTTGCAGAGCACGTTGAGCGACGTCTTTTCCGGCATAGTCCTTAATTTTAGCCGTCCCTATCGGCCGGGCGACTGGATCAGCATCGACGGCACCACCGACGGCCGCGTCATCGAGATGAATTGGCGCGCGACCCATGTGCTGACGGCAAAGCGCGATCTGGCGATTGTCCCGAACAGCACAATCGCCAAGGCTAAGATCGTCAACGCCAGCTCCCCCTCGGGCATCCATGGCATGACCGTGACGGTCAAGCTCGACGCCAAAACGCCGCCCGCGGTCGGCGCCGAGATCCTGCAACATGCGATCCTGAATTCCCGATTGATCATGGCGACGCCGGCCCCACTCGTCGCGGTCAAGTCGATCACCGCGGACGCGATCGAATTCGACATCAGTTTCTTCGTCGAAGAGTTGGCCCAGTCGACCCGCGCCCAGAACGAGCTGTTCGACTGGATTTCCCGGCATCTGGCGGCGGCCGGCGTCGATCTGGCATCGACCCAGAGCCAGCCCTATTGGCCGTCGCCCGCCCTGCCCGCGAATGCCAAGACCGCCGCCGAGCGCGCCGTCGATCTCGTGGCGATTTTTGCCGGGCTGACCGAGGACGAGCGCAAGACGCTCGCCGATAAAACCGAGCATCGGCACTACGACGCCGGCGAGGCCGTGGTCGAGCCCGGGAACGTGCTGCATTCATTGTTCATCATCGGCGCGGGGGTGCTGTCGTTCACGCAGCTCGTGTCCGAAGGCGAGATCGAGCTGCTGCGCATCGGCCCGGGCGATCATTTCGGCGAGATCGGGCTGTTGACTGGACAGTCCGCGCAGGCGACGCTCAAGGCTCTCGTACCGGTCACCACCTACGAGCTGGCCAAGGAGGATCTGGCGCCGGTGCTCGAGGCGCGGCCGGAAGTTTCGCACGAGCTATGCCGCGCGCTTGCCCGGCGCCAAGCGGCGGGTCAGCTGCTCGCCGACGCCGACATCGACAAGAGCGTGCCGCCAAGCCGGGTCGCCGCGTGGTTCTCCGACCGGCTGCACCGCCTCTTCGATCTCGCCAACGCCGAATGAGCGATGCTGTCTCAGTACGAAAAGGCGTAGAGCCGGTCGTCGGCTCCGACATAGGCAGTCGCAAGCGCGGGCGGCGAACTGCCGCGGATCTTCAGCACCGTCAGCACGTCGTCATCGCGCGGCGATGGGCATTGCGCATCCGAGCCTTGGAACGCGACACAGACGCCGTCGGCGGGATAGGCCGAAGCTGCGGTGCAGATCGGACGGATCGAGACGGTCTCGGAGACGAGCGCGCCGCCGATCCCGCCGAGATGCCGGCGTCGAGCGGGTAGACGCGCTAGTCCTTGCCGAGCACCAGCAGCCGAACGAGAACGCCGAGCCAGAGGTTGAACGAGATTTTCAAACGGGTGACCATGCGGAAGCCCCGGCGGTTGCAACCCGCCCGCTAACGCTTTCGCCCGATCATGGCCCCGCCTTGCCCGCAGAAGGGGTTGCCGCCCCGGCTGCGCCCAGGCAAACAATTCGGCCGGAAGGGCCGTCGTGGCGACGCGAGCCGATTTCGCGAGCTCGCCAGATCCGCCCGCCCCAAAGGTCGTCGTAGAACGCGTATTTTTGAGGAGAAGGTTTGATGCCCCGCAAAGTGTGGACCGCCTTGGCTGTGCTCGCCTTGTTGTGCACGTGGCTGTCGGCAATGCCCGCCGTCGCCGGCTATGGCGCCATCGCCTGGGATCAGACGACCGGCAAGAGCGGCTGGGTCTGGAATGAGCCGACGCCGCAAAAGGCTGCCGCGGGGGCGATGCGCGAGTGCGGCATCAGCGGCTGTAAGGTGGTCATCCACACCGACGCCAAACAATGCGCCGCCTTGGCGACGACAAAGGACGGCAAAGCCGCGGGCGGTGCGGCGCGCTCGACCAAGGACGCGGCACGGCTGGCGGCGCTCACCCAGTGTCAAAAGCGCAAGGCCGGCGACTGCATTCTGCAGACCAGCGATTGCAACAAGTAGCCCGAGCCAGCAGGCTTTGCCCCGACTCCGGATGGCCGGGGCAAGCCGGCCAAGCCGCTTACGGACGCAGCACCAGCCCCTCGCGGGCGACGATCGTGCCGGGTCGGGCGATCGCCGCCTCGGCCGCGACGCGGTCCATAAAGGCGTCGTCGTGGCCGGGGTCGTGGTGAAAGATCACCAAGGTGCGCGCATCGGCGGCATCGGCCAGCCGCACTCCCTCCTGCCAGGTCGAATGGCCCCAATCCTTGTGTCGGGGATATTCGGCGTCGGTGTAGGTCGCGTCGTAGATCATCAGGTCGGCGCGGTCGATCAGCCGCAGGACATTGGGGTCGAGGCCGCCGGGACGATGTTCGGTGTCGGTGATGTAGGCCACGGCCTTGCCGGCATATTCGATGCGGTAGCCGGTGGCCCCGTTCGGATGGTTGAGCGGCCCGGTCGCGAGGCGAATCCCGCGATGGGGCGCGAGCTTTTTGCCGGCATGGAAATCGACAAAGTCGAGCTTTGCGGTAAAGATCCCCATCGGGATCGGAAACAGCGGGGCGATCATCATGTTGTTCAGCACCGCCTCGATGCCCATCCCGTTCAGATGACCGGCCCAGATCCGGATCCGGCTGTGCGCGTCATAGCACGGCGCAAAAAACGGCAGCCCGCAGATGTGGTCGAAATGCGTGTGGCTGTAGAAAATGTCCAATTCCGCCGGTTTGCCCGCCGCCGTCAGGTCGTTGCCGAGCAGGCGCAGACCGGTGCCCCCGTCGAACACCATTAGGCGGTCGCCGCAGCGGATCTCAACACAAGAGGTATTGCCGCCGTAACGCACGGTATCGGGGCCCGGGCAGGCGATGCTCCCGCGCACGCCCCAAAACCGCACCGTGTACTCCAGTTGGACCAAGGTCCGGGTCCTAATCCTCTCGTCCCCGTGCCTTCTATATCGTCGGCTTTCGCAAAAAAAGCTATACGAAGCGGTTTGGTTCAGGGTTGTTCGACGGCTTTTTTGTGATCTTCTTCTAAACCTGTCGTTAACCAGAAGGGCTTATGACCGGGTTACCCCCCAACCAACCGGAGCGCCGGTCATGCCGGAGACCGATTACGAAACCGCGATCGCCCAATTCCTGCTGACCAAGGGCATCACCCGCTGTCCCACGGTCTGCGCCGTCCCGACCCAGGCGACGGTCGCCGACGCCGATCGCGCGGCCTATCGCGAGTATATTGCCGCCAAGGAGGCGGTACGGCTGGAAAAAATCAGATCGCTGCGGCATCCGGTTCACCCGTGGCCATGGCCGGTGGTCTGACCGGGGTTGCCTGAACGCTCCTATCCGGGCGAGGGTTTCGCTCGCACATATGGGAAATTCCCGATGGCCGATGGCGAGCTTTCCGTTCGCTGCTGCATCGCCGGAGGCGGACCCGCCGGCATGATGCTCGGGCTGCTGCTGGCCCGCGCCGGCGTTCCGGTCCTGGTGCTCGAAAAGCACGCCGACTTTCTGCGCGATTTCCGCGGCGACACAATCCATCCCTCGACCCTCGAGATCATGCACGAGCTCGGCCTGCTCGCCGAGTTCCTGCGCCGGCCGCATCAGGAAGCCCGCAGCCTCGGCGCGCAAATCGGCGAAGATTTTCTCGAAGTCGCCGATTTTACCCATTTGCCCACCCATTGCCGCTTCCTCGCCCTGATGCCGCAATGGGATTTCCTCGATTTCGTCGCCGAGCAGGGTCGCCGCTACCCCTCGTTTCGGCTGATGACGCGGGCCGAGGTGACCGGCCTCGTCGAGGAGCGCGGCCGGATTTCCGGCGTGCGCGTCGAAACGCCTCAAGGGCATCTGACCGTTCGCGCCGATCTCGTCGTCGGCGCCGATGGCCGCCATTCGACGGTGCGCCGGCAGGCCGGGCTCGCCATCGACGACCTCGGCGCGCCGATGGACGTGCTGTGGATGCGGCTGTCGCGGCGGCCCGACGATCCGGCGCAAACCCTGGGGCGCATCGACGCCGGCCGCGTCTTGGTGATGTTGAACCGCGAAGACTATTGGCAATGCGCCTATGTCATTGCCAAGGGCGGCTATGCCGAGGTTCAGCAGCGCGGCCTGCCGGCTTTCCGTGATGAAATCGCCCGGCTCGCCCCTTACCTGCGCGACCGCACCGACGAATTGCGCGACTGGGACGACGTCAGGCTGTTGAGCGTGGCGGTCGACCGCCTGCGGATATGGCATCGGCCGGGGCTGTTGTGCATCGGCGACGCGGCCCACGCAATGTCGCCGATCGGCGGGGTCGGCATCAACCTGGCGATCCAGGACGCGGTGGCGGCGGCGAACATTCTCGCCCAGCCTTTGCTGCGGGGCGTGGTCAGCCCTGACGATCTGAGTGCGGTCCAGCGCCGGCGGCAATTTCCGACCAAAGCGACGCAGGCGTTGCAGGTACTTGTCCAGAACCGGGTCATCCGCCGCGTCTTGGGCGCGCGCCGGACGATCAGAGCGCCGCTGCTGCTCCGCCTGTTGAGCCGCTGGCGCTATTTGCGCCGCTTTCCGGCACGCATCGTCGGCCTCGGCTTTCGCCCCGAGCACGTCAAGACGCCGGCCCGCGCCTGACCCTTCTACCCGGCGCGGCGCGGCCGGATCATCGCGGCGACATGATCGGCGGCGGCGAGGTAGGCCGGGGAGGGAGAAATCGCATGTCGGCTGAGGCACGCCTCGGTAAATTTGATGACGTGCTCGTCGCCGTTCTTAAGCGCGCGCTCGACGAGCCGGTCCTCGCCGGCATCGGTTGCGGCGATCGTCTCGGCGATCGCTCGCTCGCCGCCGTAGCAGGCGTAGAGCGCACAGCCCGATTGCCAGGCGTAGCGCAGCCCCATGCGGGCGGTCGCCTCGTCAACAGAGGGGGCGATGTTGCCGATGGCGGCATGGCTGGTGACGGCGTGAATAAAGGCGATCGTCGTCGGTATGTCGTGGGCGTTGGCCAGGAAGACCCGTGCGAACAACTCAGTCAGTTCCGCGATCCGCGGGGCGATCGGGCCCGTCGTGTCGATCGCGTCGACGATCGGGGTAAACGCGGGAAAATCTCCGAGGATCGCGAGCGCCTGGACAATGTTGCCGGGTCGCCTGCGCTCGGCGGGCACGATTGGTACCCGCGCGATCGCCGCCCGCGGCGGCATCGTCCGATGCGGTGCATCGTCGCTTCCCGGCAATTGCTGCCAGGTGGCGGCCCAGCCGGCGAGCGCATCGGCAAGCTCGCGCCGCCGGCTCGCGGTCTCGCGCTCGGCCAGCCCGCGCACCGCATGCCCGACGCGGATCGGGCCGTGGGTTGCCGCG
>DATMKU010000137.1:0-2506 GCA_035570935.1 Allostellaceae bacterium | reverse complement strand
CAGGAGCCGCCGCATCGCTTCGAGGCCGGCACCCCCGACATTTCGGGCGCGATCGGGCTCGGCACGGCACTCGATTTCATCGAGGAACTGGGGCGCGACAACATTCTCGAGCATGAGGAGGCGCTGACCGGCTACGGCGTCGACCGCCTGTCGCGCATTCCCGGTTTGCGATTTGTCGGCGCCGGTCAACGGCGGCTCGGCATCCTGTCTTTCGATCTCGAAGGAATCCATCCGCACGACGTTGCGACGGTGCTCGACCGACATCATGTCGCGGTGCGTGCCGGGCATCATTGCGCCCAGCCCTTGCTCGACAAACTCGGCCTCAGCGCCACAACCCGCGCCTCGCTCGGCGTCTACAACGACGAGAGCGACATCGACGCGCTGGCCGCCGCGATCGAAGCCGCCCAGGAGATGTTTCGCTGATGGATCTGCGAGAGCTGTACCAGGACATCATTCTCGATCACGGCCGCCATCCGCGCAATTTCCGCGCGATCGAGGACTCGACTCACACGGCGCAAGGCTATAACCCGCTGTGCGGCGACCGGGTCACCGTGTTCCTGACGCTTGATGGCGATCGCATCGCCGATGTCGCGTTTCAAGGGCGCGGCTGTGCAATCTCGACCGCGGCCGCCTCGCTGATGACCGAAGTGCTGAAGGGCAAAACCGTCGAGGAAGCGCGCGAGCTGTTCGCCCATTTCCATGCGCGCGTCACCGGCGGCGAGGAGAGCCCGCTCGGCGAGCCGTTGGCCGAGGAGATGGAGCGGCTCGAACCCTTGACCGGGGTCAAGGCCTATCCGGCGCGGGTCAAATGCGCGACCCTGTCGTGGCACGCGCTCGAAGCCGCCCTCAAAGGCGACGGCACACCGGTAAAGACGGAGTAGCAGATGATGGCCGAGAGCGATCCCTTCGATTTCGCGCCCGAAACCTCCCCGGCCGAGGTCGGCGACGACGTCGAGCGCCCCGAAGGTGGCGAGGACGACCCGGCGCTGATTGGTCCGGTGCTCGAAGCGCTGAAGACCGTGCGCGACCCGGAAATCCCGATGGACCTCGTCGAACTCGGATTGATCTACGAGCTGATCGTCAAAAAAGGCGGCCTGGTCTTTGTCGAGATGACGTTGACCACGCCCGCCTGCCCGGTCGCCGCCAGCATGCCGGGCGAGGTCGAGACCGCGATCCGCGGCGTGCCCGGCGTCGACGACGTGCGGGTCAAGCTGGTCTGGACCCCGCCCTGGGGCCCGGAGCGGATGAGCGAGGAAGCCCGGCTCGAACTCGGCATGCTGTAAGCGGCGTTCGGCGATCGTCCAACCCAAAACAGCGGGGTCACTACCCGGTCAACGCCGCGTCGAGGTCGGCCAGCAGGTCGTCTGGATCTTCGATGCCGACCGAGAGGCGCAACAGGTCGGGTGGGACGGGGCTGCCCGCGCCTTCGATCGAGGCGCGATGCTCGATCAGGCTTTCGACGCCGCCCAGCGAGGTCGCGCGCTGCCATACCTTGACCTTTGCGGCGGCGGCGATTGCGGCTGAGGCCCCGCCCTCGACGCGGATGCTGAGCATGCCGCCAAAACCGCCCGTCATCTGCCGCGCCGCGACCGCATGCCCCGGATGGGCCGGCAGTCCCGGATACAGCACCGCGGCAACCCGCGGATGCGCCGAGAGCGCCTCGGCGATCTGCTGCGCCGAACGGCAGGCGCGTTCGACCCGCGGGAACAGCGTGCGCATGCCGCGCAGCAAGAGGTAGGCCTCGAAACCCCCAAGGATGGCGCCGCCGCCGCTGCGCGCGGCGACGAGCCGCTCCCAGAACATATCCTTGCGCGCCGTGGTCAGGCTGCCGGCGATCACGTCGCTGTGCCCATTCAGGTATTTCGTCGCCGAGTGCATCACGAGATCGGCGCCGAGGGCGAGTGGCCGGGTCAGGACCGGCGTCGCCGCGGTGCTGTCGACGGCGAGCAGCGCCCCGGCGGCATGGGCGATCTCGGCGGCGCCGGCGATGTCGGTTATCGACCACAAGGGGTTGGCCGGGGTTTCGATCCAGACGAGCCGCGTCCGCCCCGGCCGCGCCGCCGTGCGCAACACGTCGAGCGCGGTGGCATCGACAAAATCGGTCTCGATCCCCCACCCTTCGGCGAAATTTCTGAGCCAGCCGCGCAGCCCCCAGTACATCACGCGCGGCGCCACGACATGGGCGCCACGGGGGAGGCTCTGAAAGACGGCCGCGGCCGCCGCCATCCCGGACGAGAACAACAACGTATCGACACCGCCTTCGAGCGCCGTCAGTAGAGCCTGGGGCTGGTCGCAGGTCGGATTGTCCGCCCGCCCGTAGCTGCGCCCACGCCGGTACTGGTTGTCGGGATCGCGCTGAAAGGTTGATGAGACATGAACCGGCAGCACCAGGGCGCCGGTCGCGGTATCGGTCCAGCCGAGCGCCTGTGCCGCGATCGTTGCCGGGCGAAGCGGTTTGTCGGTCATTGCATACCTTTAGGTTTGCTCGGGGCGAGCACTATTCTGC
>DATMKU010000136.1:0-32085 GCA_035570935.1 Allostellaceae bacterium | reverse complement strand
AAGCTCACACGTTGCTTGTGGTCGTGGAGATGAGCCAGACCAGCTGGCTGGTCGCCGGAATGGTTCCCGGCCTTGAGCGCCGCCCCCTGAAGAAGCTCTATGCTGATCCAACAGCACTGGTCAGGTTGATCGAGCGCTGGCTGACCGCCCCCTGGCTCAGCCCGAGGCTGCGGGCAACCGCCCGCTGCGGCAGCCTGCTCTCAAAGCACAGTCGCAATACTTCCCGGATCTGGCGCATCGACAGTCTCTCGGCCGGCATCTCGTCTCCCCCTTTCGACAAAGAGGACGAGGCTACCTTTGGTTGAGACCCGTCAGCGCCGCGGAGCGCTAAACCATCGCGCCGGGCTGATCACGATCACCGGATTGGGTGATCACGTTCGACCGGAATCCGTGATCAGGTTCCACCGAACTGGGTGATCATCTTCCACCGGAATCCGTGATCACGATCGACCAGAACGCGCAGCGCGAGAGATCGTCAGGGGGCTGCGCGCCATCACCCCGGTTGTGATGGAACCCGCAACGCGGTATCGGAACCCGGAGCATCGCGAACTCTTCCTGTCAGGCCTACGGATCGCCGCCGGCGAGGCGAGCTGATACCGGCCCGGCCGCTATCTTCCCCCGCTTGCCCAGGTACAATGACGCTTAAGAGACATCATTGGTGCCGCGGCCGAGGGGAGCCGAATGCCGGAAAGCATTGAGACTATCATCCTGCGCCGGCCGGACGACTGGCATGTCCATCTGCGCGATGGTGCGATGCTAGCGCAAGTGCTGCCCTGCACGGCGCGGCAATTCGCGCGCGCGATCGTGATGCCGAATTTACTGCCGCCGGTGACCACCATCGCCGTGGCGCAGGCTTACCGCCAGCGCATTCTGGCGGCGCTTCCGGCGGGCAGCGAATTCAACCCGCTGATGACCTGCTATCTGACCGACACGAGCGAAGCTGGGGAAGTGGCGCGTGGTTACGCAGAGGGTGTCTTTGCCGCGGTCAAGCTCTACCCGGCGCATGCGACGACCAACGCGGCGCACGGCGTCACCGACCTCGCGCGCGTGCAACGGGTGCTCGAGCGCATGGCTGATATCGGCATGCCATTGCTGATCCATGGCGAGGTCATCGACCCCGAAATCGACATCTTCGACCGCGAGGCGGTGTTTATCGACCGGGTGCTCGACCCGCTGCGCCGCCATCTGCCGGAACTGCGCATTGTCCTCGAACACATCACCACCGAGGAAGCGGCACAATACGTCGCCGCGTCAGATGCCAATCTGGCGGCGACGATCACCGCACACCACCTTGTCATCAACCGCAACGCGCTGTTTGCCGGCGGCATTCGCCCGCATCTCTACTGCCTGCCAATCGCCAAGCGCGAAAAGCATCGATTGGCGCTGCGCCGTGCCGCCGTCTCGGGCGACCCGCATTTCTTTCTCGGCACCGACAGCGCGCCGCACGCCCGCCCGGCGAAGGAAACCGCGTGCGGCTGCGCCGGCGTCTTCACCGCCGCCGCGGCGCTCGAACTCTATGCCGAAGCGTTCGAAGACGAAGGCGCCCTCGACCATTTCGAGGCCTTTGCCGCGCTGAACGGCCCCGCCTTCTACCGCCTGCCGCCGAACGACGCCCGCGTTACCCTGCGCCGCGAGCCGTCGCTTGTGCCCGAATGCATCGGCGCCGGGGAAACCGCGATCGTCCCGTTCCGCGCCGGCGAAACCTTGCGCTGGCGCCTCGCGCCATAGCAGCCGGGCTTGATCCGGCTACCCGCGTGCCCGACACTGACGCCGCGAACAGGAGGCGTCCGCGGGCAGGGCCGCGGGTTGCGCAAAATCAGGAGCAGCGGATGAGAACGGGGGCGGAGTATCGCGAGGCCTTGCGCGACGGGCGGCGCGTCTGGGTCATGGGCGAGGGCATGATCGACGACGTGACGACCCACCCCGCGACCCGTGCTGTAGTCGACGAATACGTCTCTTGGTACGATCTGCACTTCGATCCTGCCTGGCGGGATACAGCGCTCGCTCTGCCCGATCGCCGCGGCCAGCGCACCCCCTGGG
The DNA here is from genome assembly GCA_035570935.1 of Allostellaceae bacterium. GTDB lineage: Bacteria > Pseudomonadota > Alphaproteobacteria > ATCC43930 > CGMCC-115725 > AP-15. The sequence continues at coordinate 30,045 of DATMKU010000136.1, read as the reverse complement.
CCTATGTCGCGCCAAAAACCGCCGACGACCTCGGCGCGATGGGTCGATTCTTTTCCACCTCGACCTTTTTGAGCGCCGGCAACATCACCCACACGCCGGCCTATGGCCATCTGATAGCACTCGGCCTCCTCTGTTCGGTCGAGGAGCGCGACGTGTCGCCGGCGCAGATCGGCCACGCCGCCCGCTATCGCGAGATGATCGCCGCATCGGGGCGGTTTCTGACGTTTTGCGGTGGCGCTCCGACAATCGGCTACCGCATGCGCGAGAACCCGGCCGACCGTGCGGCACTGAAAATCGTGCGCGAAACCGATGCCGGCCTCGTCCTGTCAGGCAAGATCGGCATGCATACGAGCCCGGCCTACGCCGAAGACCTGTATGTCGGCAGCGTCTCCGGGCTCGAAATCGACGGGCAGCGCGTGACCTTTATCATCCCAGTTAATGCTCCGGGGATTACAGTGCTGTGCCGCAAGATCGCGGTGCGCGGCAAAAACCCGTTTGTCGCCCCGCTATCGAGCCGGTTTGACGAACTCGACGGCCAGATGTGGCTCGACGACGTGTTCGTGCCGTGGGAGAGCGTGTTTTTTCTCGGCCAGTCGCCGGAGCCAGTGGTGCGCTGGCTGATCTGGCATCATCTTTACAGCTGGCTGTCGAAGGCCGAGTTCACCCTCGGCCTGGCGCTGGCGCTCGCCCATGCGATGGGCCTCGCCCGGCACGAGCAGACGATCGACTACCTGCTCGACCTGACGATCGAGGTGCAGACCGTGCGCAGCTGCCTCGTCGCCTGCGAGCGCGACCCGCGCTTCACCGCGAGCGGGTATTGCGTGCCGAACCACGCGCATCTCGCCGCGGGCGGCTTGGCGATGCTGCGCGCCCGCCCGCGCATGACCGAGATCTTGCGGATCGTGCCAGGTTCGTCGTTGGTTGTCGCCCCCTCCGACCATGACCTTGCCGCGCCCGAGCTCGCCGAGGGTCTCGCTCAGTCCTTCGGCGGCGGCGGCTACACCGCATTGCAGCGCGCCGCCCTCTTGCAGATGGCGTGGGACCACGTCTCCTCGGCGCTCGACGGCCGCGAATCGGCGTTCGAATTGCATGCGAGTGGCGGCGTCCCGGCCTGGCGCGGCCGGCTGCGCCACAATTTCGAGGGCTACAACGACCTCGCCGACCGTGTCGTGGCCTCGCTCGGCATGCCCATGCCCGAGATTGACCTCGACCACATCCGCGAAGTCCCGTGGGCGCCCCGCCGCCCGGTCACCCCGTCAGCGAGCGGCAAGCCTGAATAGTGCCCGGGTGTAGCCGTTAGCCGTCACCTGCTCGCCCCGGAAGAGTGCCAACGGCGGGATCATCCGCCGGGCCCTGTCCGCTACCGTTTGGCTAAAGCTTTTCGCTAAACCAAAGCTATAATTGCGCGCAGCGCCGAGCGGGTTCGCGGCGATAAGGGAGACGGGATCGATGCGTCGGATGAAAGCGGGAAGGCTTTGCGCCGCGGGGCTGGCGGCGCTCGTGCTCGCAGGCGGGACGGCGTCGGCCGGCACCCTCGACCATATCCGCCAGGACAAGACGATCCGCATCGCCTATCGCGACGACGCGCCGCCGTTTTCGTTCAAGGGCAAAACTAGCGAGCCGATCGGTTTCATGGTCGACCTGTGCCGGGCCGTGGGGAAAAACCTGGCGCAGCAATTGAACCTGCCGCCGCTAAACATCGACTATGTCAAGGTCACCGCCACCGACCGGTTCGAAGCCATTATCCAGGGCAAAGCGGATCTGCTGTGCGAGCCGACAACCCAAACCTTGTCGCGGCGCCAGCAAGTCGATTTCTCAATCCCGACTTTTATCGACGGCGCCGGTCTGTTGATTCGCAGCGACGGGCCCAAAAGCCTCCGCGCGCTGGGCGGCGCCAAAATCGGCGTGCTCGCCGGCACCACGACCGAAGACGAGCTGCGCGCATCGTTGAAGGACGCTGGCATCACGGCTGACGTGATCCCGGCAAACACCCATGACGAGGGGCTCGAAATGCTCGACGACGGCAAGATCTCCGCCTATTTCGGCGATCGTGGAATCCTGATGTTCCTTGCCGGGCAGAGCAAAGCGCCGGACAAGCTGCTGCTCGCCGACAATTACCTGACGATCGAGCCTTACGCCCTGGCATTGCCGCATGGCGACGAGGATTTCCGCCTCGCGGTGGATAGGGCATTGAGCAATGTCTATCGCTCGGGCCAAATCGCCGCGATTTTCACGCATACTTTCGGGGCCAAGACCAAGCCGAGCCAGATTCTGCAATCGCTTTACCTTATTTCCGCGCTGCCCGACTGAACTGCGTAAGAATTAATCAGATAAAATCACCGCTTACCGAGTTAACGCTTGCATTCGATGCAAACTCCCGACAAATAACGCGCCAACCGATCGGATCGTCCTCGTTTGCCCCGGGCGTCGCCAATGCTCGGCCGGGCCGGGAAGCGGTGCCGCTACTATAAAGCGTACGGTTTGCGAGTGAGCGCACACGTAAGCCGATCAAAATCGATGCCGATCGGTTTTGAGTTGTGAACGGCGGAGGAGACGGATGGACAGAAGCGGCGTCGAGATTGCACAACCCGGAGGTTTGCGGGCGATCAGCCGGTATCAGTGGCTGGTTTTTATAGTCGTTTGGCTCGGCTGGACCCTCGACGCCGCCGATTTCGGGCTTTATTCGCTGGTATTGCGACCTGCCGTGACCGAACTGCTCGGTGGTAATCCGACGATGGCGCAGATCGGCCGCGTCGGCGGCTTTCTCAGCATGACCGGGCTGCTCGGCTGGGCGGCCGGCGGCTTGTTGTTCGGCACCATCGCCGATTACATCGGGCGGGTCCGGGCCCTTACCTACAGTATTGCCATTTATGCCGTCTTTACTGCAATGCAGGGCCTCTCGCACGGGGTGTGGGACTTCGCTGTCTACCGCTTTCTTGCCGGCATCGGCACCGGCGCCGAACTGATGGTCGGCATCCCGCTCCTGGCCGAGACCCTGGGCGAGACGCATCGCGCGAAGATCGCCGGGTTTATGATGAGCGGCGGCGCGATCGGCACCTTTATCGGCGCCTGGGCCTACGGCCTCGTCGGCGGCTACGGCTGGCGCATCGTTTTTTTTGTCGGCTTGGCGCCGGCGATCCTGCTGGGGGTCATGCGTCGCCGCATGTTCGAGCCCGACCGGTTCGACGCGGTGCGCGAGCGGCGTCAGGTGCTGCGCGCCCGCCGGCAGATCGTCGCGGACGACCGCGAATTCATGCGCTTTGTGCCGATGCAATTGTTCTCAAAGGAACACCGCTACAACACCCTTGTCGGATTGTTGTTCGGGCTCGGCTCGTTGTTGGCGATCTGGACCACCAATATCTGGCTGCCGACGATCCTGTCTTTCATGGTGCAAAAGGACGGCATCGCCGGAGCCGCCGCGGTGCCATTCGTCAGCCACGGCATCATGGTGTGGAGCATCGGCGGAGTTTTTGGGTATTGGTGCCACGGTTTTATCTCGGACGCGATCGGGCGGCGGCTGACGATCATGTTCTACTCGGCCGGCACGATCGCCGCGGGCCTTGTCCTCTATCTGGCGCTGCCGAGCTATCAGCCTTGGTACCCAATCGTCCTGCCGATCTTCGGCTTTTTCGTCTTCGGCGTGTTTTCCGGTTATGCGATTTATCTGCCCGAGATGTTTCCGACCCAGGTGCGCGCGACCGCGGTCGGCTTTTGTACCGGCACCGCCCGCGTCATCACCAGTTTTGGGCCCTTGGTGGCCGGCATTCTGGTCGGCGCTTTCGGCGGCAGCTTCAATCGGGTGACGGCGTTTATGACCTGCTTTGCGGTGCTCAGCATCGTCGCGATGCTGCTCGGCCGCGAGACCAAAGGCCGCCTGCTGCCCCGGTAGACACCCGACCGTCGTCTCGATCGCGCGTCGGCTGGAGCGGGCCGATCACAGATGGATGCCGCGGTCGAGCAGGACCGCGGCGTACTCATGATAGCTGATGCCGAGCTCTTCCGCCCGCGCGAGCCGGGCGAGCGCGATCTCACGCGGCGGCGTCTTCCACGCCCTTGCATATGCCCTTCGCCAGCAAAAGGCCCGCCAACCCGATTCCGGATCGAGCGGCGGGCCACGATTGTGGCCGACTGGGGGAGGAGAAAACATCGGCGCCGGCATCAGGCGCCGCGTGCGCCGCGCCAGCTCGGCGGCGGACACCGGGCCTCGGTTTTCAAGACGGTCGGCACTCCGCCTATCGGCACCAGAGCTGCGCCCCAGCTTCCTGCAAAATCGTCGACGTGTCCCTGGTCAACCCAAAGCCCGGGATCTGAAGCGCCGCCGCGCGCGCTCCCGACGTCAGCGCGCAGATTACCGCGCCGTATTGCTTCCGGTCTGCACCCGCTTTTGCGCGTTGGTTTCCGCGTTCGCACGGAAGATCCGGTCGGTCAGCTGCTGCTGTTGCGGCGGCATCGCGTTGTACAGATTCCCGAACGCCGGCACCAGCCTTCCAAGATCCTCGGCATGGGCTTCGGCGATCTGCTGGTACGACTGCATGTTCTGGAGCGCGTTCATCGTCGGGTATTGCTGCATCCGCTGGTCTACCGCCTGATCCATGCTGCGGGCATTCTGGCGCATTACATCCGCGAATTGCTCCCATTGCGGCTGCTCGGCCGAGGTAATCCGCAACTGGGCGTGCAGTTGTTTGATGTGCTCCTCGACGCGCTGTTCGGCGGTGCTGCCGGGAACCGCATGCGAGGACATCGGCGATGCAGCGACCGCCGCAGCGGGCGGCACGGTTCCGGCCGCTGGCGCCTGAGCGGACTGCGCCAGCGCGGCCGCGGGCAGCGCCAGCAAGGCGGCGATCGCCGCCGACGCGAGATGGGTTGAGCGAATCATCGGATCAAATCCTCCCCTCGGGGGTTGCTAACAAGGTTGCGGCGGCCAACTCGCCAGACGAACCCGCGGCTTGCGGATCGGGCCCGCGAATGCGCCGGCGCTCAGTAGCCGTAGTAAACGGGCGGCGGAGGCGCGTAATAGCCGGGGGCGCCGTAATAGACCGGCGGCGGGGCGGAATAGCCATAGTTCGAGGCCGCCGCAGCACCGAGTCCGAGACCGATAATCCCGCCGGCGATCGCGGCGCCGACGGCGGCACCGCCGCCGCCTCCGCGTCCGCCGTGGTAATAATGGCCACGCCCGTCACCGCCACGGTGCCAATCGGCTGCGTGGGCGGCTGGGGCAAGCGCCAAAGCCGCGCTAAAGGCGGCGGCGGTCAACACACATGCATTCATGACGCGATTCTACTCATTGTGGCGTACCTGAACAGGAACCGCCGCGACAGCCGAATAGTTCCGGAAACGCCGATTATATTATAAGCTCGATCGGGAACCGGGCCTTGGGCCGTCGCGGCGGCGGAGCCGCGCCGCGTTCGCCGAAATTGGTCAGACGGGCGGCAGCAACGCCGCCGCGACGCGGCGATCCTCCGATAGGAGCACGTTATAGGTGCGGCAGGCAGCACCGGTGTCCATCGGTTCGAGCGAGATGCCGGCTTGTCGCAATGCCGCGCGCAGATCACGCGTCACCGCCGACATCCGGCCGCCAAGCCCGAGCAGCAGAATCTCCACCCCGCCATGCTCGACGACCGGCTTCAAGCTCTCTTCGCTGACCCCGTCCTCCGCGGCGCCAGTCCACCGCACGGTCAGTTCGGGGAAGACCAACACCGGGCCGCGCCAGATCACGCCGGCTATCCGGAACCCGCTCGCCCCGTAGCGTTCGATGACCTGCCGGCCGACCGGGACGAGCGGGATCAGGTCCATCGTCGCGCCCGTCGTCGGCTAACGCGCCCGCGATGCCGGTGCGGTGGCCGCCTCGCCGCCGCGCGCGATCGCGGCGCGGTTCGGGCGCACGTAGTAAAGCACGGGCGCCGCGATAAAGAGCGATGAATAGGTTCCGATCACCACACCCCACAGCATCGCGATGCTGAACCCGCGCAACACCTCGCCGCCGAGAAACAGTAGCGAGAGCACGGCGAGCGCCACGGTGCTGACGGTCAGGATCGTGCGCGACAAGGTCTCGTTCAGAGCGAGATTGATCAGGTCGCGCAGCGGCATCCGCGGGTATTTGCGCAGCGACTCGCGCACCCGGTCGTAGATCACAACCGTGTCGTTGACCGAATAGCCGGCGACGGTGAGGATCGCCGCCAAGGTCGTCAGGTCGAATTCGAGGTGAAACAGCGCGAAGATCCCGACCGTCGTTATCACGTCATGCAACGTCGAAATCATCCCGCCGACGCCGAACTGCCATTCGAAGCGGAAGCCGATATAGAGCGCGATCGCGACCAGCGCCAACACCGTCGCGGTGACGCCGGCGCGGATCAGTTCGGCGCCGACCGTGGGGCCGACGACTTGGGTCTGGCGATAGTCGACCCCCGGACCCAGCGTCTTGCGCGCCGCCTCGACTGCCTTTTCCTGCGCCGCGTCGCCGCCCGGCTGGCGCGGCAGCCGGATCAGCACGTCGGTCGGCGGGCCAAAGCCCTGCAGCGAGGCCCCCCCCAAATGCAGCGCGTCGAGCTTTTGCCGCATCTCGCCAAGATTGGCCGGCCCGGGCGTGACCCGCACTTGCATCAAGGTGCCGCCGACAAAGTCGATCCCGTAATTGAGCCCGACGGTCAGGAACAGGCCGATCGACGACAGGGTCAGCAGCGCTGAGAAGGCAAAGCCGAGCTTGTGCCATTTCATAAAGTCGATCTTCGGCGTGCGCCGAATGACGATCAGCGGTCTCAACATGGCACGGTCACCGCAAAAAAACGGCGGTCAAATCGGTATCGCCCGCGGCTTCCAGCGCCGCGCCCAGGTGACGATCAGCAGCCTCGTGACCAGGATCGCCGAAAACAGCGAGGTCAAGACGCCGATGCTAAGGGTTACGGCAAAACCTTTGACCGGGCCCGAACCCAGCCAAAACATCAAAGCGCCGGCGACGAGGGTCGTGATGTGGCTGTCGAGGATCGTCCCAAAGGCGCGCTTGAACCCGGCATCGAGTGCCGAGAGGATCGTGCGGCCGGCGCGCACTTCCTCGCGGATGCGCTCGTAGATCAGCACATTGGCGTCGACTGCCATGCCCATCGTCAGGGCGATGCCGGCGATACCGGGCAAAGTCAGCGTCGCTCCCAACAGCGACAGGCTGCCCAGCATCAGGCACAGGTTGAAGAACAGCGCTACGTCCGCGAAGATGCCGAACAGGCCATAGAACAAGATCATAAACACGACGACGAGCGCCACCCCGACGATGCAGGCGGTGGCACCGGCGCGGATCGAATCGGCGCCGAGACCGGGGCCGACGGTGCGCTCCTCGAGGATCGTGATCGGCGCCGGCAAGGCCCCGGCGCGCAGCAGCAGGGCCAGATCGCTCGCCGACTGCACGGTAAAGCTGCCTGAAATGATCCCCGAGCCGCCAAGGATCGCCTCGCGGATGATCGGCGCTTCGATGACCTTATTGTCGAGCACGATCGCAAACGGCTTGCCGACATTCTCGCGCGTCGCATCGCCAAATCGCCGCGCACCCTCGGCGTCGAAGCGGAAGCTGACGACCGGCTCGTTGTTCTGAAAGGTCGGCTGAGCATCGACCAGCATGTCGCCGCCGACCATCACCCGCTTGCGCACGACATAGGCGCTGGGTCCCACGCGCACGGCATTGCTCTCTGCCGCCGGCAAAATCTCGTCGCCCAGCGGCAGATGGCCGCCGCGCGCTTCTTCGAGCGAGGCGCCGGTGTCGACCAGCTGGAAGGTCAGCTTTGCGGTGCGGCCCAACAGGTCCTTCACATGCTCGGGATCGTCGACGCCGGGCAATTGCACGAGAATGCGGTCTTCCGCTTCGCGCTCGATCGTCGGCTCCTTGATCCCGGTCTCGTCGATGCGGCGGCGAATGATTTCGATCGACTGGTCGACCGCCTGGCGCCGCCGGGTATCGGTCGCCACTGCGCTGAAGCCTACCGTCCCCGATCCGTCCGGAGCGATGGTCACGGTAAGATCCGGGTCGATCTTGGCCAACGCCAGGCGCGCATCCTCGATGCGCTCGGGCTGGCGGATCTTGAACACGATCGCGTCGTTTTGCACCGCCAGGCCGGTGTAGCCGATATTGGCGTCGAGCAGCGCGTTACGGACATTGTCGACGAGCGAATTGAGCCGGTCGCGCTGGGCCGCGGCGACATCGACTTCGAGCAAGAGGTAGGAGCCGCCGCGCAGGTCGAGACCGAGCGCCACTTGCCGGTGGGGCACAAAGCTCGGCAGCCCGTCGAGCAGCGACGGGCTTACGAGATTCGGCGCCGACAGCAGCACGCCGAGCGCGCAAATCGCGCAAATCAGCAGGATCTTCCAGTTTGCGAAGTAAAGCATTCCCAAATTCCACCGGCCGTTGGCGGAACCCGCCGCCAGCCCGATCAGTCTGCTCGGCTCAGCGCCGCCAATGCCCGGGCGCCCATACCCAGCGATATCCGTTCCAGCGCCAGTGGCCGCCGACCCAATGCCAGTGGTACCGCCCTCCCGGATAAGGTGGCCGCGCCTCATGCCGCGGCGGCGGTGGCGGCGGCCGATGGCGGTGCGGCGGCGGCCCGCCGGGTGCGGGTGGCGGGCCGGAGGGTGGCGGGTTGGCAGGTGGCGGGTTGGCGGGGGGCGGGTTGGCTGACGGCGACGGACCCGGCGGCGGTGCCAGCTGCGCCACGGCGGCCCGCAACGGAAAAGCCAGCGCCGCCAGCGCGGCACCTAGAATAGCTCGTCGATTATGCACTGAGTAACTCCGTTTCCGGCGAGGGGTGGCCCGCCTGCCGGCCGATAATGCGGCTCTGGGCCGGGTCCATCTATCCGATTTTGTTGATTTGGCGTCAGGCTGTTTGCACCCGCCCGCTTCACTCCTTGGTTTCCACCTTGGCTCGCGCCTGCTCCTTTTGCTTGGCGGCATCGCGCGCGGATGCCGGGTCGGGCTTGGCGATCACGTTGGTGATGGTGCTGCGCACGATCCGCACCCGGACGCCGTCGGCGATATCGACGCTGACCTCGTCGGGGCTGTCGACCCGCACCACGGTGCCGATGATGCCGCCGCCGGTCACGACCCGGTCGCCGCGGCGCAGCGCATCGAGTGTCGTCCGGTGCTCCTTCGCCTTTTTTTGCTGCGGACGGATCAGCAGAAAATAGAACACGACAAAGATCAGCACCAGCGGCAGGAACTGCAGCAATGTCCCCTGATTGTCGAGTATGCCCGACAACCCGGTTCCCTGGGCATAGGCGGGGGAGATCAGCATCGGCATCGAGGCCTCGAGGTCCTGCGCCGCTTCGACCAGCGAAGGCGCGCTCGCCGACAGCAGCAGACATACCGCCGTGCGGCACCCGGATAGGTACGCGATGCCTGGTTAAAGAGCAATGGGGCGGGTGTCCCGCGCTTTTCCCGTGCCGCGCGCGCGTGATAGCGTCCGCGCCCTTTCGGACCGCGCCGCGCCGGCTCAAGGGCGGCTGGAGTAACGATGACCGAACCCAATGCCGATTTGCTGCCGCTCTTGCAGCGGATCGCCGCCGCCCTCGAACGCCTGGCGCCGGCGCCGGCGCCACCCGCCAATCTCGACGCCGCCGACGCCTTTATCTGGCATGCCGATCCCGGTTGGCTCGAACCGGTCGCGGAGGTCAACCGCATCGAGATCGGCCTGTTGCGCGGCATCGACCGGGTGCGCGACATTTTGCTCGAAAACACCCGTCGCTTTGCCGCCGGCCTCGCCGCCAACAACGTGCTGCTGTGGGGCGCGCGCGGCACCGGCAAGAGCTCGCTGGTCAAGGCCGCTCACGCCGCAGTCAACGCCGAGCAGGCGCACGCGCTGGCCCTCGTCGAAATTCACCGCGAAGACATCCCGAGCCTGCCGCATCTCTTGTCGCTGGTGCGGCATTGTTCGCGCCGCTGCCTGTTGTTCTGCGACGATCTTTCCTTCGACCGGCAGGACACGAGCTTCAAGTCGCTAAAGGCCGTGCTCGAGGGCGGCATCGAGGGTCGGCCCGACAACGTCGTCCTCTATGCTACCTCGAACCGCCGCCATCTGATGCCGCGCGAAATGATCGACAACGAACGCTCGACCGCGGTCAACCCGGCCGAGGCGGTCGAAGAGCAGGTGTCGCTGTCCGACCGGTTCGGGCTGTGGCTCGGGTTTCACAATGTCGATCAGGACACCTATCACGCGATCGTGCGCGGCTATGCCGAGCGCTACCGCATCGAATTGCCGGCTGACGCACTCAAGGCCCAGGCCAACGAATGGTCGATTACCCGCGGCTCGCGCTCGGGTCGCGTCGCCTGGCAATTCATCCAGGATCTCGCCGGCCGCCTCGGCAAGCCGCTCGCCTGAGCCCGCGGCACTTCAACCCGAATGCGGGTCCTTGGTTGCCGCGGTCGGTAGCGGCGCGAGATACTCGCGCGGATCGACCGGTTTTTTGCCGCGCCGCAATTCAAAATGGAGCTGCGGCTCGCTGACATTTCCGGTAGAGCCAACCCGGGCGATGACTTGGCCGCGAGCGACCTTCTGGCCGGTCTTGACCAGGATCAGGTCGCAATGCGCGTAGGCCGAAATCCAGCCGTTCGGATGCTTGATCAGGACCAAATTGCCGTAGCCGCGCAACTCGTTCCCGGCATAGGCGACGACACCGCCATCGGTCGCCTGAACCGCGGCGCCGCGGGGTGCGGCGATGTTGATGCCGTCGTTATGGGTGCCGTCCGACCCAGCGCCGTATCCCTCCAGCAGGTGTCCGCGCACCGGCCACAAAAACGTGCCGCTGCTGGTTCGCGGTGACGGCGGCGGCTCCGTCGAGGCGGTCGGTCCGGGTACCGCTGGGGTCCCTTTCGCCGCCGATGCGGCGGGCGGGGTATGCCCGGCCGGGGGCGACAGCGCTTCTGACGTCGCCGTTTCTGATGTCGGCGGCGGCTGGACAACGCCCGGCGGCGCCGGCGCCGTTGATGGTCCCTCGGCTTGCGGCGGCCCCAAGGATACTGGCGGCGGTGGCGGCGCGATAATCGGCGGCGACAGCGGCGGCGCAGAGGCCGACTGCAACGGCTCGGTCATGGCCACCGCCGGCCCATAAGGAGGCGGCTCGCCGCTGCCGGGGATGATTAGCGCTTGCCCGATCAAGATGCGATAGGGCGGCGACAGATGGTTCGCGTCGGCCACCACGCTCATCGGGACGTGATAGGCGTGGGCGATCCCCGACAGGGTCTGCCCGCTCCGCACGATGATTTGCGCCGGGGGGGGCGGCTGTTCGCCGGTCACCACCGGGGCCGGCCCGCCGATTCGCGGCCCGCAGGCCGCGAGCAGCAGCATCAGCGCCATCGACGCCCCCGCCGCTTCAAATCCGCGGCGCCGTACCCGATCCTGTTTTTCCATTCTCCCCCCTTGCACGCCCCCCGACGCGCAAGCCGCATCTGATATTTGGTACTCTATGCCCGATCCATGTCAACAGCTTGGCGAGGAAGACCGGCGACAAGCGGAACAAACCGCACCAGACCCAAATCTTCGGTCACGAATCCGTCGTCATTGCGGCGGATGCGAACCAATTGCTGGTCGCGGCGATCGCCGCCGACCGGCGCCACCAATACCCCGCCCGGCGCCAACCCATCAACCAGCGCCGCCGGCGCCTCGGCGGCGGCGGCGGTCACGATCACCCGGTCATAGGGCAACTGTTCGGGCCAGCCCTTGGCGCCGTCGCCGAATCGAAAGACGATGTTGCGCAGCCGCAGCCCGTTCAACAGCGCCTCGGCCTGCTGCAGTAATTCGCGATGGCGCTCGATCGTAAACACCCGGCGGGCGAGGCGCGCCAGGATCGCGGTCTGGTAGCCCGAGCCGGTGCCGATTTCGAGCACCTGGTGGCGCTCGCCGAGTTCGAGCTTTTCGGTCATCAGCGCCACGACATAGGGCTGGCTGACGGTTTGCCCGTGGTCGATCGGCAGAGCGACGTTCTCGTAGGCCTGGTCGGCAAACGCCGGCGGCACAAAGCGCTCGCGCGGCGTTCTTTCGATCGCACCCAATACCCGCGCGTCGGCGATACCGGCGCGGCGCAATTCCATCAAGAGCCGCAATTTGCGTTGCACGAGCCCCGGATCGGTGGCGGGCTCAGCCATGGCGCTCGATGATCTGCTGACCGCCGAGATAAGGTTGCAGTGCCGGCGGGATCGACACGCTGCCGTCCTCGCGCTGGTAGTTCTCGAGGATCGCGATCAGGGTGCGGCCAACCGCCAGCCCCGAGCCGTTCAGCGTGTGGACCGGCCGCGTCCCCCGGCCCTCGCTCGGGCGATAGCGCGCCTTCATGCGCTGGGCCTGAAACGGCCCGCAATTCGAGCAGCTCGAAATCTCGCGATAGGTTTCCTGTGCCGGCAGCCACACCTCGATGTCGTAGGTCTTCTGCGCCGCAAACCCCATGTCGCCCGATGACAGCAGCATGACGCGATAGGCGAGACCGAGGCGTTTCAGCACTTCCTCGGCGCAGGCGGTCATGCGTTCGTGCTCGGCCGCCGACTGCTCCGGCGTCGTCACCGAGACCATCTCGACCTTCATGAACTGGTGTTGGCGGATCATCCCGCGGGTGTCCTTGCCGGCCGCCCCGGCTTCCGAGCGAAAGCACGGCGTCCAGGCGGTAAACCGCAACGGCAGTTGGGACTCATCGAGAATCTCGTCGGCGACGAGATTGGTCAGCGGCACCTCGGAAGTCGGAATCAGCCAATAGCCGTCGGCGGTTTGGAACGAATCCTCGGCGAATTTCGGCAATTGGCCGGTGCCGAACATAGCTTCGTCGCGCACCAAGAGCGGCGGCGAGATTTCCTGATAGCCGAATTCCCTGGTGTGCAGGTCGAGCATAAACTGGGCGAGTCCGCGTTCGAGCCGCGCCAGATCCCCACGCAACACGACAAAGCGCGAGCCCGAAAGCTTGCCGGCGCGGCGAAAATCCATCAGCCCGAGCCGCTCGCCGATCACCTCGTGCGCGGCCGGCGCAAAATTAAACCGCGGCGGCTCGCCATCACGACGCACCAGGCTGTTTGCGGTCTCGTCGGCGCCGTCCGGCACGTCCTCGGCCGGCAGATTCGGCAGCCCGGCAAGAATCTCGTCGATTTTCGCGCGCAGTCGCGCCCCCTCGGCCGCCGCCTCAGCCTCGGCGCCCTTGTCCTCCTCAACCTGACGCAGCAGCGGCTCGATATCCTCGCCGCGGCGCTTTGCGGCGCCGATCTCGCGTGATACGCGGTTGCGCCGGGCCAGCACTTCTTGCGCGCGGGTCTCGGCCGCCCGCCAATCACGGTCGAGCGCCAGCACCTCCTCGCCCCGCGGCGGCAGACCGCGCCGCGCGAGACCGCGGTCGAATTCCGCCTGATGCTCGCGGAGCCATCTGATGTCGTGCATCACGCAACTAAAACACAAACGGAACACCGCCGGTAGTGTGTGGCGTGCCCGCCGTTTACCGGGATCCGATTTTGCCTTACGACATCACGCAAACGACGAATCGCCTTGCCATCCGCGGGAGGAAGCGATGCTGGGATTGATGTCGGAACGGCCGCTGTTGATCTCGTCGATCATCACCCATGCGGCACGCTATCACGGCGATGTCGAGATCGTCTCGCGCACCGTCGAGGGTCCGATCCACCGCTACACCTACCGCGACGCCGAATGCCGCGCGAAGCAGCTCGCCAACGCGTTGCTGCGGCTCGGCGTTGAACCCGGCGACCGGGTCGGGACCCTCGCCTGGAACACCTACCGCCATTTCGAGCTCTATTACGCGATTTCCGGCATCGGAGCCGTCTGCCATACGATCAACCCTCGCCTCTTCGACGACCAGATCGTCTACATCGTCAACCACGCCGCCGACCGGCTGCTGTTTGTCGATACGACCTTTATGCCGCTGGTCGAGCGCCTCGCCCCGCGGTTCCCGGCTGATTGCCGAATCGTGCCGCTGACTGCGGCAAAGACGATGCCCGAAACCGCCCTGCCTGTCCTGTCCTGCTACGACAATCTGGTTGCGGCCGAAGACGACACCTTCACCTGGCCCGAATTTGACGAGCGCACGGCCGCCTCGCTCTGCTACACCTCGGGCACCACCGGCCATCCCAAAGGCGCGCTCTACAGCCATCGCTCGACGGTGCTGCACACCTTGGGTGCGTCATTGCCGGATGGGATACCCGCCTCGGCGCGAGACACTGTTTGCCAGGTGGTGCCGCTGTTTCACGCCTGCGGCTGGGGTGTGGCCTATGCCGCGCCGATAAATGGGGCGAAGCTGGTCTTCCCCGGCCAACACCTCGATGGCGCCAGCCTGTACGAACTGTTCGAGGGCGAAGGGGTGACCTTGAGCCAGGGCGTGCCGACGGTCTGGCTCGGCTTCGACGCCTACCTCACCGCGACGGGACGGCAATGCTCGACCTTGCGGCGGCTGGTCTCCGGCGGATCGGCGGTGCCCCCATCGCTGATCGAAGCCTTTGCCCGTCGCGGCATCGAGATGGTGCATGCCTGGGGAATGACTGAGATGAGCCCGCTCGGCACCGTCGCGGCGCTGAAAGCAAAGCATTGTTCGCTCGATCCGCAGGGCCAGCTCGCGGTCAGGTCCAAACAAGGGCGCCCGGTCTACGGCGTCGAAATGAAAATCGTCGATGATAACGGGTATATCCAGCCGCACGACGGCCGGTCGATGGGCGAATTGCTGGTACGCGGGCCGTGGATCGTCAGCAGCTATTTCGAAGACGACGAAGCGAGCGCCGCTGCGGTCGAGCCCGACGGCTGGTTTCACACGGGGGACATGGCGACGATCGACCCCGACGGCTTTATGCAGATCACCGACCGGCGGAAGGACGTGATCAAATCGGGCGGCGAATGGATAAGCTCGATCGATCTCGAAAACGCCGCAATCGCCCATGACGACGTGGCCGAGGCCGCCGTCATCGCCATCGCGGACGAGCGCTGGGGCGAGCGGCCATTGCTGATCGTGATGCCGCGGCCCGGATGCCGACCCGAGCGCGACGCATTGATCGAGCTTCTCGCCCGCCAATTCCCAAAATGGATGCTGCCCGACGAGGTCGTCTGCATCGACGAAATGCCGCACACCGCGACCGGCAAAATCATGAAGACCCGGCTAAGGGAGATGTTCTGCGAGGCCATCCCACCTGCTCGTTGATATCGGCGCACATCTTCCCCATCCTTCGGGGATGACCCCCACCGTTCGCTTCGCGCCGTCGCCGACCGGGTTTCTGCATATCGGCGGGGCGCGCACCGCGCTCTTCAATTGGCTCTTCGCCCGCCATCACGGCGGCTTGTTCCGGCTGCGCATCGAGGACACCGACCGGGTGCGCTCAACGCCTGAAGCAACGCACGCGATCGTCGACGGCCTCGCCTGGCTCGGCCTCGAGTGGGACGGGGAGATCGTCCATCAATTCGCCCGGGCCGAGCGCCATGCCGAAGTGGCGCGGCAATTGCTCGCCGCCGGCCGGGCCTATTATTGCTGGTGCACGCCCTCCAAGCTCGAGGCGATGCGCGAACGGGCGCGCGTCGAAAAGCGCTCGGTGCGCTATGACGGCACCTGGCGCGATCGTGATCCGAGCGAAGCCCCGCCCGGCGTCGCGCCGGCGATCCGCCTGAAGGCGCCGCAACAGGGTGCGACGACGATCCACGACCATGTCCAGGGCGAGGTCACAATCGCCAACGCCGAGCTCGATGATTTGATCATCCTGCGCGCCGACGGCACGCCGACCTACAATCTGTCGGTTGTTGTCGACGACCACGACATGGAAATTACCCACGTCATCCGCGGCGACGACCATCTGAACAACGCCTTTCGCCAGACGCACATTTACCGTGCGCTCGACTGGCCAGTCCCCGAATTCGCCCATGTGTCGCTGATCCACGGCGCCGACGGCGCCAAATTGTCCAAGCGCCACGGCGCTCTCGCAATCGACGCCTATCGCGACATGGGCTACCTGCCCGAGGCGTTGCGCAATTACCTGCTGCGGCTCGGCTGGAGTCATGGCGATGAGGAGATCATCTCGACAGAAGCGGCGATCCGCTGGTTCGACCTCGCCGCAATCGGCCGCGCCTCGGCGCGCTTCGACTTCGCCAAGCTCGACAATTTGAACGGCCATTATATTCGCGGCGCCGATGACGACCAGCTGGTGGCGCTCACCGCCGAGCAACTGGAAAAATCCCTCGGCCACAGCCTCGACGAGACCTGCCGAGACCGTCTGCGCCGCGCGATGCCCGAGCTTAAATTGCGCCCAAAGACCATCGTCGAACTCGCCGCCAATGCGCGGTTTCTGGTCGTCGAGCGCCCGCTGCCCGTTGATGCGAAGGCGGCGAAATTGCTGACCCCGGAGGCGCGCCGGCTGCTGGCGGCGCTGGGCCCGCCACTTGAGCGCAGCGATTGGCGCGCGGCGGCGCTCGAAGAGCAGGTGCGCGGCTTTGCCCTTGAAAATGGGGTGCAGCTCGGCGCTGTCGCCCAGCCGTTGCGCGCAGCACTGACCGGGTCGGTCGCCTCGCCCGGTATCTTTTTCGTGATCGAGGTGCTGGGGCGCGGCGAAACCCTGGGGCGGATCGCCGACGCCGCCGTCGATCCCGGCTGATCGCTGCCGTCATCTCGCAACTGCGAACGGTTTGCCAAGCCGCCCCGGCATGTCTATTTTCTTATCCGTGTACGGGAGTGGCCCGCGGGCATGTCAGGAAGAGGTGCAGCGATGGACGGGAACAATGTGACGACCGGAACCATGACCCTTACGGACAATGAAACCGGCAAGGCTGTCGAGCTTCCCGTCCTGCACGGGACGATTGGTCCGCGGGTCATCGACGTCCGCAAACTTTATGCGCAGACCGGTTGCTTCACCTATGATCCGGGGTTCATGGCGACTGCCGCCTGCCGGTCGAGCATCACCTATATCGACGGCGACGAAGGCGTTCTGATGTACCGCGGCTATCCGATCCAGGAATTGGCCGAAAAGAGCGATTTTCTCGAAGTCGCCTATCTGTTGTTGAACGGCGAGCTGCCGACCGCCAAGGAAAAGGCGCAGTTCGTCCACGACATCACCCACCACACGATGGTGCACGAACAGCTGACCACCTTTTTCCGCGGGTTCCGCCGCGACGCTCACCCGATGGCGGTCATGTGCGGGGTGGTTGGCGCGCTGTCGGCCTTCTACCACGACTCCACCGACATCCACGATCCTTATCAACGGATGGTCGCCTCCTATCGTCTGATCGCCAAGATGCCGACGATCGCGGCGATGGCCTACAAATATTCGAACGGCCAGCCTTTTATTTACCCGCAGAACTCGCTGGGATACGCCGAAAATTTCCTCCATATGACGTTTGCGGTCCCGTGCGAGGAATACAAGGTCAACCCGGTCCTGGCGCGGGCGATGGACCGGATCTTCATCCTGCACGCGGACCATGAGCAGAACGCATCGACGGCGACGGTGCGCAATGCTGGGTCGAGCGGCGCCAACCCGTTTGCTTGTATTGCCGCCGGCATCGCCTCCTTATGGGGCCCGGCGCACGGCGGCGCCAATGAGGCGGTGCTCAAAATGCTGGGCCGCATCGGCAACAAGTCGAACATCAAGGAGTTCATCGACCACGTCAAAGACAAGAACGACGACGAGCTGCTGTTCGGCTTCGGCCATCGCGTCTACAAGAATTACGATCCCCGCGCCCATGTGTTGCGCGACAGCTGCCACGAAGTGCTCGACGAACTCGGCATCAAGGACGAGCCGCTGCTCGACCTGGCGATGGAGCTCGAAAAAATCGCGCTGAGCGACGATTACTTTATCAAGCGGCGGCTGTACCCCAACGTCGATTTCTATTCGGGGATCATCCTGCGGGCGATGGGCTTCCCGACCTCGATGTTCACGGTGCTGTTCGCGATCGCACGCACGACCGGCTGGGTCGCGCAATGGACCGAAATGATCGAGGACACCGACGCCAAGCTGATGCGCCCGCGCCAGTTGTTCATGGGCCCGGACGAGCGCCACTACGTGCCGGTCAAGCAGCGCGGGTAGGGGGCTGAGCCCAACTTGAATTGAACGAACATTCTATCGTCGCCCCCGCAAAAGCGGGGTCCAGGCCGGGCGCCGAGACCTTGGCCCCTGGATTCCCGTTTTCACGGGAACGACGAGTAGCGACATTCGGAGTCGAGCGAAAAGACTACCATCGGAGGGAGGAAAATGGCCGAAATCCTGGGAGTGGGGTGCACGCACCGGCCGCTGATGCTGCGCCGGGACGAGGACTGGACCTTTATGATGCGCACTGCACTCGACGATCCCGCCATGCCGGCGGCGCAGAAGGATCCGGCGAACTGGCCGGTACCGCTGCGCGAAGAGCTCGGCAACGATTGGGGGACGTCGGCGGCTGGCCAGGCGCGCGAGGTCTATCGGCGCCATTTCGCCGAGGCCCGGCGGACGCTCGACGACTTCAAACCGGATGTCGTCATCATGTTCGGCGACGACCAGTACGAAAATTTCAAGGAGGACATCGTTCCGCCCTTCGCAGTGCTCGCCTACGAGGATCGCGACATCCAACCGTGGCAGCATCGCCGCTCGCCCGACAACCCATGGGGCGAGCCCGCCGATACGACCTTCCGCCTGCGCGGCCACCGCGAAGCCGGCAAATATCTCGCGACCGGCCTGATCGAGAGCGGGATCGACATGGCTTATGCCTATAAGCCGCTGCATCACGCGCTCGGCCACGCCTTCGAGAACACGGTCCTGCTGCTCGACGACGAGCGGACCGGATTCGACTACCCGCTCTTGCCGATATCGGTGAATTGCTATGGCCGCCGGGTCAACGCGGCGCGCGGGCTGCGCCTGCCGTTGGCGATGCGCGACGACATCCGCAACCTCGACCCGCCTTCGCCCAACCCGGCGCGCTGCATGCAAGTCGGCGCGGCGACGGCGCGGGTCATGGCGCAAAGCCCGTGGCGCACCGCGATCGTCGCCTCGTCGAGCTGGTCGCACTCGTTCCTGACCGAAAAGAATTGGCAATTGTGGCCCGACGTGCCCGCCGACCGCCGCCTCTACGACGCGCTGGAAAAGGGCGATTACGCGGCTTGGCATCGCTACACGACCGACCAGATCGAGGACAGCGGCCAGCACGAGGTGCTGAACTGGTTCTGCCTGTTGGGCGCGATGGAAGAACTCGGCCGCAAGCCCGACCGCTCGACCTTTATCGAGACCTGGGCCTTCGTCTCCCCCGTCGTCTTCGCCTACTACCGGCCGTGATTCGTTCCCTCACCGCGCGATGCGGGCAGAGGGTTGGAGGTGAGGGGGGACCGCAGCCTCACCCCGGCGGCGCCTCCGCCAGCAGGCGGCCGTAGCCCGGCACCTTGCCGCCGGTCTTCAGCATCGTCAGCATCGCCCAGAACGAGGCCTGATTGGTCGTTACCACCGGCTTGTTGAATTCGCGCTCCCATTCGACGATCGATGCCATCGTCGGGAAATTTCCGCCGGGAACGACAAACACCTCGATCTCGGGCCGGTCGATGCGGCGGAAGGCGTCGCGCGCGTTCTCCGGGCCGAGATTGCCGATCGCGTACGAGTCGGTGGCGCCAAAGCCTTCGAATGCCACGGTTTCGAGCCCCTGCTGGCGCGCGAACAGATCGGCCGCGCGCCGATTGACCAGCTCGGAATAGGGCGAGACGAGCCCGATCCGCCGCGCCCCCAACGCGCGCACCGCGCGGCCGATCGCCTGCGCCGAGGTGATCGCCGGCGCACCCGCGCCGGCACTCATCCGCCGTGTCACGGTCTCGTCGTAATCGTCGACAAACACGCTCGCCGAAGTCTGCGCCAGGATCACCAGCTCGACCTTGGCCGTGCCGAGCAGCCGCGACTGGTAATCGAGGTCGTCGTCGCGCGGCGACGAGAAGGTCTCCCCCGGCCGGCTCGTCATCAGCCGCCCGAAATGCGCCTGATAGGCGAGCGGCAACAGCCGGCATTCCATTTCCACGGTCGTGTTGGTCGAAGGAATGAGGACGCCGAAATGGCGGATCATGGTCTGGCCTTTCGTGGACCGTTCGTCGTCATGATCCTATCGGCGCTTTTGCGACTTTGTCGATCTCCGCATCTCCTCTTCGAAGATTTCGCCCGGGATCGCACCGGCGAGGCTAAGCGCGCCGACCTTGCGCCCAGACAGGGGTCCAGGAGCAAGCATGGGCAAGCGCCAGCTTCTGTGGAAGAGCTTAGGCGGCCGGCTGGACCAGCGGGCGCCCCGCCGCCGGCGCCCGATTGAGCGCGAGGCCAGGCGCGAGCGCGGCCAATTCGCGTTCGACAAGGCCGCGGGTTCCAACCGCGATCCCGGCGAGCAGATACAGAAACGGGCTGAAGGCGATGCTGACAAAACTGCCGCCGACGACAAACGCCACCAAGCCGACCTGCGTCGCGCGGGCGAGATCGGCGGTCCACGCCAGCGCTTCATACCCGCGCACCCGCTTTTGCACCAGCGTGCAGCTGCGGTAGATCGCGGCGATCAGTGAGCAGAACAGACCGAGGCCGACAAATCCATGCTCGCCCATCACCTCAAAAAAGATGTTGTGGGCTTCGAGCCAACCCGGCCGGCCCGGGATGCTGCCGGCGTCAAGGGTAAAGACGCCAAACCCGCCACCGACGATCGGATGCTCTAGCGCCAGGTGCCACGCCCACTTCCAGGCGGCGATCCGCGACATCGCCGATCCGTCGTCTTGGTAGTTGACGATGGTATCCATCCGGAAAAACCAGTTGTCCGGCGTGATCGCGAGCAAGGCCAGCACCACGGCGGCAACGACCAGGGCGGCGACGATCTTGCGCTGCGACCGGGCGGCCAACATCAGCAGGGTGGCGCTGCCGGCGACCAGTCCGGTTCGGGCGAAGGTGCCGATCAACGCGATCAAAAAGGTCGCTGCGACCCCGAGCATCGCCGGCCACGCCAAACGCTGCCAGCGGATCGGCAACAGCGTCGTCCGGCGCCCGAGATAGAGCGCAAAGGGCAGGGCCAAGGCGAGCACGACGGACAAGGTGACGCGGTCGCCAAAGAAACTGCCCTCGGCGCCGACGACCACTTCTCCGGTGCCGATCCCACCCGAACCGCCGCTGATGATCACCTTGATCGCGCCCGGCACCGCGAAATAAATGGCGCTGAGCACCAGCACCCAGACAAACGCCTCGAGTCGCGCGCGGGTAGACAGCATTTGCGCGGTCAGGATGGCAAAGCCGATGACCTTGACCGTGCGTTGCCATTCGTACAGCCCCACGCCGGACGCGAGCGCGTAGAGCGTGGTTAGGTTGATCCACAAGAGAAGGGCGATCATCAACAACAGCACCGGCAGCGGGCGCGGGACCGTCTTTTTCTCTAGGATCAGCCACGTCAGAAAAGTCAGCGCGCCGATAGCAAAGGAGGCATAGTCCGGGATCAGGGTCACCGCGTACACCTGATCCGGCGGCAGATTATCGAGCCAGTAGTACAGCAGCACGCCGGCAAAGGGCGACATCAGCACCGCCGGCACCATCCCGAGATAAAGCGGCAGAAAGAGAATTTGATGCAGCATCGCGCGGCCGGGCCCGTCTCCCTAGGGGCCGCGAGGATTGCTTGCGCGCGCCGCCATGTCACGGTAAAAATCTTATATTAACGTTCCCCGGCGATGCTTGCTTTGTGTGGCCGGACCCGTTGAGTGGATCGACTTTTTGAGCGGATCGACGCCGCCCGGCGGTGCAGCCCCTCCCGGCGCCAATGTGCCAGATCCATCATGGCCTCGCCTGCGCCCGGATTTCCTTGGGCGTCAGCGGGCGATGGGCGACGATCGGCCCGCCGACCGGGTGGTCGCCCATTACCGGCTCGAGCGCGAACTCAGCGACCGGTTGCGACACGCCTCGCGCGAAGCCCGTTCGCTGGTCTACAGCCAAGTCTACGGCGAGTTGTTCGCTGCCCTTCCCGACCATCCGCAGCGCCGTATGCCAGGCAACAGCCCGGCCCGCCTGGCGGCAATGTTGCGCGAAATCGCCGGCAAATTGCGGCCCCAAACGGTACTTCTCGAAATCGGCTGCGGCAACGCAGCTCTCGCCATCGCCGCGGCGGGACGTGTCCGCATGGCATACGGTCTCGACGTGACCGACGCTTTGATCGACTTTGCCAACGCAGTACCGAACTTCAAATTCCTGTGCACCGGCGGGGTCGACATACCGTTGCCGGCCGAGGCGGTCGACTTCGCCTATTCGAATCAGCTGATGGAACACCTTCACCCCGATGACGCGTTCGATCAGCTCTCGGAGGTCTATCGCGTTCTGAGACCCGGCGGCCGCTATATGTGCATCACGCCGAGCCGGGTGACGGGCCCGCACGACGTTTCGTGTTATTTTGATTACGAGGCGACTTGCCTGCACCTGAGGGAGTACGATTATGGCGCGTTACGCGCCTTGTTCCGGAGAGCGGGTTTTCGGATCTTCTCATGCTCCGCGACGATCCGAGGGCGCGAAATACACCTGCCTTATCCGGCCATTCGTGCGGCAGAACGCGGTCTTCTGTTGCTGCCGCCCCGCATCCGCGCAAGCCTGACAAGCTCGGCTCCGGTCCAGGCACTTCTTGGGTTGACCGTCGTCGCCGAGAAGTAAGCACGAAAGTCGATATGAGGAGAAGTTGCTGAACAAGCTGAAATCTTCTTTTCGTTTGCGGCCACCGGCGACCCTCAGCCGTTCGGATCGCGGATTAGCGATGTGCTTTTGGCCTAATCGCCCCGATCCCAATCACCCCAATCCCAATCACCCCGATAACGAGGGTCGGACCGACCGGCAGATGACCGTCGCTCCCCCCGTCGGAGGCTGCTTAGGGGCATCTTTTCGGGCAGGCCAATGACCACCGAACGGCCCCGCCTCGCGACCCTGTTCGACATATTCAGGTGACAAGATGCGCTACACCGAAACCCAGATGACCAGTGAATTGCTCGACCAGCCGCGGTTCACCGGTGAACCGACCAAGATCTTCATTTGTTCGACGCCGAGAAGCGGCAGCTACATGCTGTGCCGTTACATGATCAATGCCGGACTCGGGGTGCCGCACGAATATTTCAACCCGTTGATGATGAGGGAGATCGCGCCCCGGCTCGGACTTGGGAAAAGCATCGCGGGGCTGAGATGGCGGTGCCGAAGCCTGAGGGATCGCCTGCCATTCGGTAAGGCCGACCGGACTGCGGAGGTGAATTTTCTGGCAAAATATGTGACCGCGCTGATGCCGAGGCGTTGCCAGCGGGGCATCTTCGCTGCGAAAATCCATTTCGACCAATATATAACGGTGCTGGACAACCCGGTCGGCCGGAAGCTTCTCGATGGCGGCTATTTCATCCACCTTTTCCGGGAGGATTTGCTGAAGCAGGCGGTATCGGCATATTTCGCTTATGTGACGGGACGCTGGGGGTTCGACGACGCGGTCACGACGCCGCCCGCGGCCCAGGCGGACTTGTTCGATAGCCGGGGCATCGACCAGACCGTGGAAAATCTGGCGAATGACGATCGCGAGTGGCGCCTGTTCATGGCCAGAAACGGTCTCTCTGCGATATCGATTTCCTATGAGCAGCTATGCAATGACCCAGTCGGGGTCGTCGCTGCGATCGCCCAGCGCATCGGCATTGATCCCGGTGGGCTTCGCCACGGTTATAGCGAAGCGGGAATGCCATCGGAGAGCGATTCCCCTCTTCCAAGCAAAAGCGAAGTTGCCCGGCGTTACCTCGCCTCCGCCCGCATTCTCCAGGGGGCCGGGGCGGCAGAGGCGCGCGCACTCGGCAGTCTGCTTTCGGCCGCGCCGTAGCCGACGGCCGCGTGATGGGCCCCGATCATCGGCCGGTGTTCTCGGTCATCATGCCAACACGAAACCGCTCTGCCTTGTTTGCGGTTGCGCTGCAATCCGTCCTGGCGCAGCGCTTCCGCGATTTCGAGCTGATCGTCGTCAATGACGGCTCCTCCGTGGAGCATGAGCCGCGCTATCGCGAACTGGTCGAGGCGGGGATGGGCGTGGTGCGGTTGCTGACGCTGGTGCGCACCGAGCGCGGACACGGGCAGAGCTATGGACTGAACTATGGCGCCGCCCAGGCGCGCGGGGACTATCTCTGCTTCCTTGACGATGACGATCAGTGGACCGACCCGGGGCATCTCGGGCGAGCCGCCGGCATCATCGCTGCCGGCCCGGAACGGATCGACCTGATCCTTGCCAACCAGCGGGCGTTCCGGGAAGGCGCGCCCGTTCCGGGCGTCGTCTGGATCGAGGATTTGCACGACCGTCTGCGCCGCGAACCCGACATTGCCGGCGCTTTTACCGTGTCCCCGGCGGAATTGCTGGCGTGCCCGGCTCATTGCCACCTGAACGCCACGATCGTCTCGCGGGCGTTCTATCTCGAAATCGGCGGGCTCGACGAAGGGCTGCGCTACGAATGCGACCGGGATTTTTACCTGCGGGCGATCGACCGTGCGACGCTGATCAAATTCCTTCCGTGGGTTGTATCGCGCCACAACATTCCCGACCCGGCCGCCAAGGCCAGCATGTCCACAGCCGAATCGGAGCTGTCAAAACGGCTTTATCAATTGCGGGTGTGCGACAAGGCCGTGCTGTTCTCGGTGCGACCCGAGCTGCGCCGCTACGCGATGCGCCAACGAGCCTACACCTTGAAACATATCGCGACCGAGGCGGCGCGATCGGGCCGATTCGACTGTGCGGCCTATTATGCGCGGGAGGCGCTGATGACAAAATTCACGCTCGGCTGGCTGGCCACGACGGCGCTGTTCGCCATGCGCCGAGGCCCGATTTCGCCGGCGGCATGAGGTCCCTCCAGAGGATCCCGCCTATCGTGACGCGCGACCGCGAAGCAACGAAAGCGTATCTCTGATTGCTGCAGCCATCCGTTCGGACCTTCGGCGGAGCGAGAAATTTTGTTCAAGCCGACGTCGGGCAACGATTCCGACCGCGGCAGCCTGATCGGGATGGGCAAGTACGCGCATGACCGCGGCGCGCAGGGCCTTTGCATCCCCGGGCGGGACGAGGAAGCCGTTTTCGCGATCCACGATGAAGTCTCGTGTCGCTCCCGTATCGGAGCACACGATCGGCTTGGCCATCGCCATTCCTTCGAACAGGGTCGTTACCCCGCCCGGGTTGTCGGCATCCCGAAGCGGCAGCGCCACGAGACGGGCATGACGATAGAGATCTCGGAGTTCCCTGTACGACAACTGATTGGCAATGACCTTGACCTTCTCGCCCAATTGCGGGGGTATCCGGAGCGGAAGGCCGGTTCTGATGACGAGGGACATATCGACCGAGGCGCACGCCTCCAGTAGCACGTCGTAATCGCGTGTTTGGTCGTCGCCTACGGCAAGAATATAGTCGCCGCCCGGATATGCGCGGCAGCTCGCCTCGGCGTCTGGTCGAAAGAAGGTCTCGTCGACCGCGTAGCCGACCACGATAGCCGGAAGTTTCAGGTTGTAAGCGCTTTCGACATAGCGCTTCGAAGCGATGGTGAGCGTCAACACCTGGTCGACCCTCGGTACAACAAAGTCGAGTATGGCATCTCGCGGGCGCCAGCCTCGCTCGGACACTTCCCACAGAAAGACCGGCGCCCCGAAGCGGAAAGCACGGCGGAGCGCTACGATGACCGGCGCCGTGTTTTCGTAGACGCAAAGCACCGCATCCACATGTCGATCGCGCACCAGCACACTCAAGGCGCGGAGCGGATCAATCCCTGCGTAAAGGATATCTAGTCGCTCTAGCGGGTTGAGGGGAAATCTCATCCGGTCACGGAGATGCTGATCGATCCCGTTCTCCCGCAAATAGAGGTATTCGAGGGCCGGATTAGGGCGGTGATCAGGAACATAAGAGGAAAATCGTCCCGCCTGCCGGGTATTCGTCAGCACCACGGTTCGAAGATACTGGCCGCCAACTCGCTCGGATAGTTGAGGCTCCCCATCCATGGCAAGGCGGCTCTCGTGCGATGCGTTATTGGCCACGATGCCCTCGGGATGCGCGCGCGACGTCGACTCTCACGGTTGCCGGGATGCGATCCCCAGGCTCATACAGCATTCGCACTCTCATTTGCTGTCCGCGATGCGCGTTGCTCCGGATCGGCGCCGGGATGGCGGCGCATCGCGAAGCAATGACGACAATTCAGCTATCGCCGCCGCAATCCGCTCGTAGGTCCGCTCAAATTCGGCAAGGCCGCCATCCACCGGGTCCGCGATCTCGCCAAGCCCCGCAAGATCGCCGAGCAGCATCACCGGCGCCTTCAGATCGGGATAACGATCGAGCACCGCGTATCGGATGGTTTCGTCGAAGACGATCAGCAAGGAGGCGGTCTCGGCCATTTGCCGCGTCAACCAGATGGAGCGGTGGGCGGAGAGGTCGATGCCATGCGCCGCTGCGGCCTCAAGACCAAAGATCGGCGTCGGCCGTCCGGGCTGCGGCATCATTCCGGCCGAGCCGATTGCGATCGTGCCATCGCCCAGCCGGGCGCGCAGCAGCGCTTCGGCGAACGGGCTGCGGCAGATGTTCCCCTGACACACGAAAATGATGCTTGGCGCGCCGGCACCGCGTCGCAGCGCCGCCACATGCGCCCGCGCGCGAAGGCGGCGGCGCGCGGCCGCGCCCGGCAACGCATGTTCCACCCGCCGCCGAAGCGTCCGGGGGATGTCGAGCAATTCGATCAGACCCGGACGAGGGTCGTCGCGCACCAGGACGTCGTGCACCTCCCTGCCGGTCAGAAAACGCGACAACTCGGCGATGCGCCCCATCATAAACCAGGCGGTTGCAACCGGCCCGAGCCGGCGGGTTTCGGCCTCGATCAGCGAAATGCGCAGATCGGGCACGAGATTGCGACCGTATACGCCGAGGCGATAGGGAACCGCCGGTATCTCCTCGCCAGCGGTCAGCAGCCGGTACCAGCGATAGGGGAAATCGACCCCGAGCGCCACGGGAAGCGGCATCGACCCCCAAGGGCGGGCATTGACTTCCAGCAGAATCCAGCCGGCGCCGGCGTTCCGCTTGAACTCGAACATCGCCACGCCGGTATAGTCCAGGCTTGCGACGATCGCCTCGCAGGCCGCGAGTAAATCCGCCGAGAGCGGCGCCGAGTGGCGATAAAAGCTCGCACCGGCGACCTCGCGAACCCGGTGATGCTCAAAGGCCTGGAGCACGCGACCGCGGCCGGCCAAAACGGAAATACCCACGCCCTGTCCGGCGAAGCACTGCTCGAGCAGGGTCTCGCCGGGTTCGGATGCGCGCAGCAGCTGTTCGAGCTGCACTCGCTCGCCGACGACCTGCACCTTGCCGCGGGCGGCGAGGCTCGTGAGCGAATAGGAGCGCCGCGGCTTGACGACGACCGGCGCGCCGAACTCGGTCAGCACGCCCTCGGCGGTGTCGTCCGGCCGAACGAGGCGCCCGGCGGCAACCCGCACGCCGGCGCGCCGTGCCAATTCGCGGGTCGCGTGCTTGTCGAAGAGCGCGGCAATCGCCCGATCGTCCGGAACCGCGAGCCGTGCGAGGCACGACAGCGCGGCGCGATGGCGTTGCAGCGGGAGGAGCATGGTCTCGTTGCACGGGATGACGAGGTCGTAGCGCTCCGCACGCAACAGCCCGGCGACAGCACTGAGCCACTCGCCGTCGTCTCCCATCCATGGCGGCAGGTCGTGGATTGCGGCAATGTAACGCGAGCGCAGGGCAGGCGAGCGGAAATTGACGGGTGCGGCGTGCACGGTGATGCCGCGGCGCCCCAAGGATCGCACCGTCGCAAGAAAACTGCGGGTGTCGTCGCCGAGAACGAGAACCTTGCCGCCGGTCACGCGCGCGCTCTCGTTGCTTCAATCCCCGACACGATCGCGGCAGCCTGGTGCGGCAACAAGCGGTCCCCGGTCATCGGGCGCGCCAAGAACGCAAAGCTCCCGCTCTCGCAGCAACGCGGCGCGAAGCTCGCCCGGGGTCATCGGGACGCCGCCGAGCTCGCCGATAAAGAACTCGAGATAGCTCTCTATCGTGTGTAGAAACCGTGACAGTTCGGACGGCGAGCGAACATATTCGGTGCTGCCCGGCAGCAGCGACGAGCTGTGGTAGCTGAACACGAATGCGCGATTGCCGCGGGACAGCAGCGTCTGGGTCAGGCGCCGCAGCTCGCCCTGGGCGACGCCCTCCGGGCTCAACGGGGTCCACTCCAGCAGGCCCAGCCGAGCGAACAGGCCGCGTATGTGCATCCGGTCGAGGCGCGGCCGCGACAATCGGTCGTAAAGCTGGATGGCGGCGGCCTTTGGCAGGGCAGCGCCGGCAAGCAGGCCGACATAGCTCGGCGTCGCCGGTATTTCGAGCAATGGCCAGCCGCGACCGAACCAATAGGGGCGATCCAACCCCCAGCGGAAATCCGGGCCGTGCAGGCGACGCATGTCGATCCCGGGCTGCACGCTCATGTCGATCCGATAATCCAGGGATTGCAATATCTCTGCGATTTCCTCGCCGACGCCGTAGCGGCCGGCGCGATACGAAACCGGGCGGGTTCCGAAATTCGCGGTGATGGCCTCGGTCAGCCGCGCGAGCTTTTCCTGTTGCAGCCGGGCGGGAAGGTTGTGGCTGAACGACGTCCGGTCGCCCAGCGCCTCGGAAAGCGGCGGGGTGATCCACGGATGCAGGTGTGCGCCGATTTCGCACCGCGCGGATTGGACAATCTCGCGCAGCGGCCCATAGCCTTCCGGCTGGGTCGCCACCGCGTAGTCCACGAGATAGACGGGCCGCACCCCGAAGCGATCGAAGATGTCCTGCGCCAGCGTCTGCTGGCGCACGTTCCCGACAGCGGTATGGGTACGCAGGAACGGGCCGTTCCAGTCAAATTCGGCTTCGGTGTCGACTGCGACAATCAGTATCGGCGGCCCGGCGGAAAGCGCGGCCACTTGGCGCTCGGCCGGGGTGAGCAGCGCCGATTCATCGCGGGCCGGCAATCTCGGCGGGGACATCTCGACCTTCTCAAGCAACGGCGGCGCCGGCCGCTCGCAGGAAAGCGGAATACCACCCGACATGGTGTCCCTTCATGCCCCGACAAGTTGGGCTCGGCACACTCGGTCGAGGCCAATCTTGACCGAGCGCGATATTTGATGCAGATTTCAAGTTCATCCTCATCGCGTCAATATATTATTAATGTCAAACGTCATCGTCATCGAACCCGGCCGCCAGGAGCTGAATTACTGGCGCGATCTGTGGCGCTACCGTGAGCTGTTCTACGTGCTCGCGTGGCGCGATGTCGCAGTACGCTACAAGCAGACGGTAATCGGTGCGGCTTGGGCGGTGATCCGCCCGTTTCTGACGATGGTGGTTTTCACCGTCGTCTTCGGGCGCATCGCCAAGCTGCCTTCCGACGGCAGCGCTCCCTATCCGCTGATGGTGTTCGCCGGCATGCTGCCCTGGACGTTCTTCTCGACCGGCCTCAGCGAGGCCTCCGCGAGCCTTATCGGTAACGCCAATTTAATCAGCAAGGTCTACTTTCCACGGCTGATCGTGCCGACGGCGACGGTGGTGGTGGCCTTTGTGGATTTTCTCGTGTCCTTTGGGATCCTCGTCGGAATGATGGTCTGGTACCGGTTCTTGCCGGGCTGGCAGGTTGTGTTCCTCCCCGCCTTTGTCGTCTTCGCCTTCATCGCCAGCATCGGCCCCGGCCTCTGGGTCACCGCGCTCAACGTCAAATACCGCGATTTTCGCTATGTCATTCCATTCATCGTGCAGTTCGGGCTTTA
Organism: Allostellaceae bacterium; assembly: GCA_035570935.1. Lineage (GTDB taxonomy): Bacteria > Pseudomonadota > Alphaproteobacteria > ATCC43930 > CGMCC-115725 > AP-15. The sequence continues at coordinate 335 of DATMKU010000136.1, read as the reverse complement.
TGTCTCGCCGGTCGGGTTCAGTTCGCATGTCGTGCCGGCGCAGTGGCGGCTGCTCTATTCCCTCAACCCGCTGGTCGGGGTCATCGACGGCTTTCGCTGGTGCGTGCTTGGCGGGCAGAGCAAACTTTACCTCCCGGGCCTCGCGGTCAGCGCCGCGGTCGCGGTGTTTTTCTTGTGGTTCGGCATCCGCCGCTTCCGCAAGACCGAAGCGAGCTTTGCGGATCTGATCTGAGGGCGAGCGCGCGAACCCGATGCCGCCACCGGTCATCTCCGTCGAGAGGCTGTCGAAGCGCTACCTGGTCGGCCACCGTGCCGAGCGGGGCGGGTCGTCGACC
>DATMKU010000135.1:0-4612 GCA_035570935.1 Allostellaceae bacterium | reverse complement strand
GGGTCGTCGCAAAAAAGATGCGGCGACGACCTGACGAATTGCAGCGCCAGCTTCCAGTTCCAATCGGTGCTGTAGCGCGCCCGGTTTGTCACGTTGCCGGCGGCGAGCCAGCCGGGAAGGGCGCCGGGCGCGATCGGCGCGGCGTCGGTCTCTTCCGACCCTGACGCCGTCCGCGACGGATCGACAAAGATCAGCCCGTCCCGCACGCAGACCGGATAGCTCGCGAGCCGCAGCCGCGCCGGATCGATACGTCTCGACAGATCGGGTTCGATCAGCCTCCCGTCGGCGGCGAATTCCCAGCCATGATAGGGGCAGATCAGCCGGTCGGCCGGCCCCTCTTCGGCCTCGCACACCGGATAGCCGGCATGAATGCAGACATTGCGCAATGCGCGCAGGCAGCCTTCGGCATCGCGGGTCAGCAAAATCGAGCGGGTGGCGGCCTCGAAGCGGACATAGCGGCCAGGTTCCTCGATGCGCGATTGATGATCGACGGCGACCCATGGGCGCAGAAACAACCGCTCGCGTTCGGCGGCGAATACATCGGCGCCGTTCAACAATTGCGGGTCGACGACGATCGCGCCGTCTCCGCCGAGCCGCTCTCCAATCGCGGCGACGCTGTCGGGAAGGTCCATTTTGGGGTTTGCCGATTGTCTGTTTTGTTGCGTCTTCAGACTGAACCCGCGATGGGGACGAGGTCAAAAGGTTTGTGCCTCGCCCCCCGCAGCGATCGCCTCAACGGGTTGGCGGCAATGCCGTCCGCGCCGTTTGCCCCTCGCGCGCGAGTTGCGACTGGGTCGCCGCCAGTTCCTGCGCCAGCGCCTCACTGTGCCGCCGGCAGTCGCGCAGTTGACGGCGCCGGCGGCAGCCTTTTATCCAGACGGCGACCGCCCCGGTGGCGAAACCGAAAAACAAGGCGACCAAAACCACCAGGTAGAGCGGGGCCTGCGCGATATAGGGCAACGGCCACAGCCCGAGCGACACGGTTTCGCGGTTCGAGGCGGCAAACAGGCTGGCCAATGCGGCAACCGCGATGACGCCCACCCAATAGACGACCCTCACCTGGTTCGTCTCGCCCGCCGGTGCTTTCGCTTACGGCGCGTCCTGGTTCAAACGGTCGCGCAGCTGCTTGCCCGTCTTGAAGAACGGAATATGCTTTTCGGCAACCCGCACGCTGTCGCCGGTCCGCGGATTGCGGCCGACGCGGGCGTCGCGGCGTTTGACCGAAAACGCCCCAAATCCGCGCAGCTCGACCCGGTCGCCGCGCGCCAGCGCCGCCGCGATTTCTTCAAAGATCGCAGTGACGATGACTTCGACGTCGCGCTGGTAAAGATGCGGATTGGTCTCGGACAGCTTTTGTACAAGCTCCGATTTCGTCATCGCGAACGCCACCCCACGCTTCTGCCCGAATTCCAAACGTGCCAAACCGCAAGCGGCGGGTCAAGGCCGAGGACCCCCGCCCGCCGGCCCTTCGCGTTCGGGTAACGCGGGGCGCCGGATCGGCCTTCCCGTGACTGTCGGAAAGGCCGATCTTCGCGTTGTCAGGTCTTGTCTTCGGTCTCGCCTTGCCGCTCGGCATCCTGGCGGCGGGCGCGATTGATCGCGGCGCCGAGAATGTCGCCGAGGCTCGCACCCGAATCCGACGACCCGAACTCGGCCATCGCGCGCTTTTCCTCGTCGACTTCGCGGGCCTTGATCGACAGCGTCACCTTGCGCGTCGCGCGATCGATCGTCGTGACCTTGGCGTCGACCTTTTCACCCACGGCAAAGCGGTCGGGGCGCTGCTCGCTGCGGTCGCGCGACAGTTCCGACTTGCGGATAAAGCCGAGCAGGCCATCGCCGACCGTGACTTCGACACCGCCCTCGGTGATCCCGGCGACCGTGCCGGTGACGACCTCGCCCTTGCGCAGCTTGGTCATCCCGGCCTCGAACGGGTCGGCCTCGAGCTGTTTGATGCCGAGGCTAATGCGCTCCTTCTCGACATCGACATCGAGCACCTTGACGCGGACAACCTCGCCCTTGTGGTAGTTGTCGAGAGCGTCTTCGCCGGGTCGGTTCCAGTCGATGTCGGAGAGATGGACCATGCCGTCGATCTCGCCCGGCAGACCGATGAACAACCCGAACTCGGTGATGTTGCGGATCTCGCCTTCGAGTTCGCTGCCGATCGGGTGCTCCTCGGCAAAGCTGTCCCACGGATTGGCCAAGGTCTGCTTGAGGCCGAGGCTGATGCGCCGCTTTTGCGGATCGACATCGAGCACCATGACCTCGACCTCCTGGCTGGTCGAGACGATCTTGCCGGGATGCACGTTCTTTTTGGTCCAGCTCATTTCTGACACATGGACCAGCCCCTCGACCCCCGGCTCCAGTTCGACAAAGGCGCCGTAATCGGTGATGTTGGTGACGCGGCCGCGGAACTTGGCGCCGGCCGGATATTTCAAATCGACGCCTTCCCACGGGTCGGCTTCGAGCTGCTTCATGCCGAGCGAGATGCGTTGCGTCTCGGGGTTGAAGCGGATCACCTGCACCTTGACGTTCTGCCCGATGTTGAGCGCCTCGGAAGGATGGTTGATGCGCCGCCAGGCGATGTCGGTGACGTGCAGCAGACCGTCGACCCCGCCAAGATCGACGAAGGCGCCGTAGTCGGTGATGTTCTTGACGACGCCGTTGAGGACCTGGCCTTCCTTGAGACTCGCGACCAGCTCCGAACGCTGCTCGGCGCGGCTCTCTTCGAGCACGGCGCGGCGCGACACGACGATGTTGCCGCGCGAACGGTCCATCTTCAGTATTTGAAACGGCTGTTGCGAGCCGAGCAGCGGGGTGATGTCGCGCACCGGCCGGATATCGACCTGGCTACCCGGCAAAAACGCGACGGCGCCGTTCAGATCGACGGTGAAGCCGCCCTTGACCCGGCCGAAGATCACTCCGGTCACCCGCTCGTTCGCCTGAAAGCCTTTTTCGAGCTGGGTCCAGGCCTCCTCGCGCCGCGCTTTTTCGCGCGAAAGCTGGGCCTCGCCGTTCTTGTCCTCCATCCGTTCGAGAAAGACCTCGACGGTGTCGCCGACATGGAGGCTCGGCTCGCCGCCGCCGGCGGCAAATTCCTTCAAGGGCACGCGGCCTTCCGATTTGAGCCCGACATCGATCAGCACCGCGTCGTTTTCGACGGCGATGACCCGACCCTTGACGACCGTGCCTTCGAGACCGTTTGCCATGCCCAGGGATTCATCGAGAAGTGCCGCGAAACTCTCTCTCGCAGGCGCTTCCAGGGTTTGTGTTGCCAGTGCCATTCCTTCTCCTCGACCCCGCATCGGTAATTCAGCTCCGCCGGGATCGACGCGGAGCACGCAGCCGCCGGCATTTCGGGTGCCGCCGCATCGACCCGGCCCCGGAGTTGCGAGGGGCGCCGGGCGCCGGCTGCTTGTCCGGGGACCTTACATCAATTCGCGGCGCAGCGTCAGCGCGAACCAGCGAGCGCCCGCGCGACAATGTCGGACGCGCGCGCCAACGCCATATCGGCGTCGAGCGCCGTCGTATCGATGACGACGGCGCCGGGCGCCGCGGTCATCGGCGCAACCTCACGCCCGGCGTCCCGCGTGTCGCGTTCCCTCAATTCCTGCAGAACCTCTTCGTATATAGCCGGCGTCCCGCGCGCCCGCAACTCGTCGAGCCGGCGGCGGGCGCGCACTTCGGTGGCGGCGGTGACGAACAGCTTGATGTCGGCTTGCGGGCACACGACCGAGCCGATGTCGCGGCCGTCGAGCACCGCTCCCCGCGCCGCGGCCGGCGGGCGCGCCGCGAAACCGCGCTGAAATTCGAGCAGTGCTCGGCGAACGGCTGGAATGGCGGCGACGACCGAGGATGCCCGGGTGACGGCTTCGTCGCGCAGCCGCGGGTCCGCCAGCAGCTGCGCACCAACGCGGCGGGCGGCAGCCTCAGCAGCGGCCGGGTCGGCCGCATCTCCGCCGCTGTCGAGGACGAGCAGCGCCGTCGCCCGATACAAGGCGCCGGTGTCGAGATGGGCGAGACCAAAGCGTTTGGCGAGCCGCCGTGCCAACGTCCCCTTGCCGGATGCCGCCGGTCCGTCGATCGCGACGACGAACGCCCCGCTCAACTATCGCCTCGCCGGCGGGGGTGCTCCCCCGGACATGCCCATCGGCATCGCAGCCGGGACCGGTGGTTCGACTATTTCGGGCTTCGCCATTCCCGGCATGGCCGTTGCCGGACCGGGTGCGGCAAAGGTCGGCAACGCCCGCGGCGCCGCCACGACCACAAGGCCGTAGATCACTAGTGCCGCCGCGGTGCCGTATGCCGTCACCCGTTTCCAGGCCAGCGATTTCTCGGCGAAGATAATCAGTGTGATCAGGGCCATCGCCGCGAGGTTCATGATGCCGAGCGGGAACAGCACAACCATCAGGAGCCAGCAGCAGCCAAAGCAGGACCCGCCGTGCAGCAGGCCCATGCGCAGTGCGCCCAAGGAGCCGCCGCGCCACGACGTCAGAATAAAGCCGATTGGCGAGCGGCACTTCGACAGGCAGACATTTTTGAGCGGCGTCAGCTGATAGAGCCCCGCCGCGATCACCAGCGCCCCGCCGATACGGGCTGCCATGGCTGCAGACAG
>DATMKU010000134.1:0-42224 GCA_035570935.1 Allostellaceae bacterium | reverse complement strand
GCCGAGCATGTCGAGCGTGACGTTTTCGAGCTTGATGCCGAGATCCTCGCTGATCACCTGACCGCCGGTCAGCACCGCGATGTCCTCGAGCATCGCCTTGCGCCGGTCGCCAAAGCCGGGCGCCTTGACCGCCGCGACCTTCAACCCGCCGCGCAGTTTGTTGACCACCAAGGTCGCCAAGGCCTCGCCCTCGACATCCTCGGCGACGATCAGCAGGGGCCGCGAACTTTGTACCACCGCTTCGAGCACCGGCAGCATCGCTTGCAGCCCGGACAGCTTCTTTTCATGAAGCAGGATGTACGGGTTCTCGAGGTCCGCGATCATCTTTTCGGCGTTGGTGACGAAATAGGGCGAGAGATAGCCGCGGTCGAACTGCATGCCTTCGACGACGTCGAGTTCGGTTTCGAGCGACTTTGCTTCCTCGACGGTGATCACGCCCTCGTTGCCGACCTTTTGCATCGCCTCGGCGATCATCTCGCCGACATCGCGCTCGCCATTGGCCGAGATTGTGCCGACCTGGGCGATCTCTTCGTTGGTCGAGATCTTCTTCGAACGCTTTTTGATGTCCGCGACGACGGCCTCGACGGCCATGTCGACGCCGCGCTTCAGATCCATCGGGTTCATGCCGGCGGCCACCGCCTTCGCACCCTCGCGCACGATCGCCTGCGCCAGGATGGTCGCGGTGGTGGTGCCGTCGCCGGCCTGGTCGCTGGTCTTCGAGGCGACCTCCTTGACCATCTGCGCGCCCATGTTCTCGAATTTGTCGGCGAGTTCGATCTCTTTCGCGACGGTCACGCCGTCCTTGGTAATGCGCGGTGCGCCAAAGGATTTGTCGAGAACGACATTGCGCCCCTTTGGCCCCAGCGTAACTTTCACCGCGTTGGCGAGAATATCGACGCCGCGCAGCATCCGCTCGCGGGCATCAGCATGAAATTTGACGTCCTTGGCAGCCATGTTTTTCCCTCTTCTCAGGCGATGACGCCCATGATGTCGGATTCTTTCATGATGATCAGTTCTTCACCGTCGAGCTTGACCTCGGTGCCCGACCATTTGCCGAACAGCACCCGGTCGCCGGCCTTGACGTCGAGCGCGTGTATCTTGCCGTCCTCGCCGCGCGCACCGGGACCGGCCGCGATCACCTCTCCCTCCATCGGCTTTTCCTTGGCGGTGTCGGGAATGATGATCCCGCCTTTGCTCTTCTCCTCCTCCTCGACGCGCCGGATCACCACGCGGTCATGCAGCGGGCGAAATTTCATGAAACCCTCCTCGACTTCTCGATGCCAATGCGTTAGCACTCTATACCCAAGAGTGCTGCTCAGATAACGGCGCCGTTTCGGCTTGTCAAGCCGGCGATCGGGTGCCCGATCGATGTGTGGGATCGGATCGATGGCAGCGCGCGCCGGCGCCGGCGGGACGGTTGCTGTGAGCGTTTTGACAAGAATGCGAACCACGCGCACTCTTTCCGGGTTATGATTGAATCAGGTGCCACTGACGAGTTGCCGCCATGCCGCGAGACGTAGACTGGGAAATCCCGGGCGAGATCCAGCCGAAGCCCGGCGAGTGCAGCTTTGACCTGGACCGCGCGCTCGGCGCGGTGCTGGGTCTGCGGGCGACCGTTCCGGAGGATGCTTTTACCGCCGGCACGCTCGGCACCGAGCGCGCCGGCAGCGGAGTCCTGATCCGCGGCGACGGCCTCGTCCTGACGATCGGTTATCTGGTCACCGAGGCCGAGACCATCTGGCTCACGACCGCGAGCGGCGGTGCGGTGCCGGGGCATGTCCTCGCCTATGATGGGGAGACCGGCTTTGGGCTCGTCCAGGCGCTCGGCCGATTGAATGTCGAGCCGCTCGAATTGGGGATCGGCATGCGGGTCGGCGCCGGCGACCGCGCGATCATGGCGGCCGAAGGCGGGCGCCGCCATGCGATAGCGGCGCGGGTGGTGGCGCGCCAGGAATTCGCCGGCTATTGGGAATATGTCCTCGACCGCGCGATCTTTACCGCGCCGGCACACCCGTTCTGGGGCGGTGCCGCGCTGATCGGCGCCGATGGCCGGCTGATCGGCATCGGCTCGCTGCACGTCCAGCATTCGAGCGGGCGCGAGCTGCGCCGCGATGTGAACATGGTGGTGCCGATCGACCTGTTGCCGCCGATCCTCGACGACATGCTGACCTATGGGCGCCCGAACCGCCCGGTGCGCCCCTGGCTCGGTCTCTACGCCGCCGAGGTCGAGGACGCGATCGTCGTCGCCGGTCTCGCCGAGCGCGGCCCGGCAAGCGAGGCCGGATTGCAGCCCGGCGACCGCATCCTGGCGGTTGGCGACGAGCAGGTGGGCAGCCTCGCCGGCTTCTGGCGGCGGGTGTGGGCGGGCGGCCCGGCCGGCAGCCCGATCCCGCTGCGGGTCGCGCGCGACGGCGAGACGCTGACGGTGCGGGTATTGTCGGCCGACCGGACGCGGTTTCTGAAGGCGCCAAAGCTGCACTGACCGGCGCCGCGTGCCGGCGCGCCCAGCGTAACCGCCCATTTGCCCGAGGCCTTAACCGAACGTAGAGGCTCGACCGCCGATAACAAGCGAGTGGCGATGTTGTCTCCCGCGGGGGTTGCCGTGCGGTTGACGACAGCGCTCGTGCCGGTCGCTAACGGGGATGGCTTGCGCGAGCCTCGACAATAAAACCTCGGGAACAAACCTCAGAAAGGGTGTCCGTGTCTGCCGCAGCCGAAGCTCCGCCGATCCCGCATACTTTGCCGGCGCATCTGCACCGGCTCGAAGCCGAGTCGATCGGCATCATGCGCGAGGTCGTGGCCGAGTTCCGCAAGCCGGTCATGCTGTATTCGATCGGCAAGGATTCGAGCGTCATGCTGCATCTCGCGCGCAAGGCGTTCTATCCCGGCAAACCGCCCTTTCCGCTGCTTCATGTCGATACGCTGTGGAAATTTCGCGATATGATCGCGTTTCGCGACGCGACAGCGCGCCGTCTCGGGCTCGAGCTGATCGTCCACACCAACGAAGAGGGCGTGCGCCGCGGGATCAACCCGATCGTCTCGGGCTCGGCGTTGCACACCGCGGTGATGAAAACCGAAGCGTTGAAGCAGGCGCTCGACCGGTTCGGCTTTGACGCGGCCTTTGGCGGGGCGCGCCGCGACGAGGAAAAGAGCCGGGCGAAGGAGCGGGTCTTTTCGCTGCGCGGCGCCAACCACAACTGGGATCCGCGCAACCAGCGCCCCGAATTGTGGCGGCTCTACAATACGCGGCTGCGCGAGCGCGAGACGATGCGCGTCTTTCCGCTGTCGAACTGGACCGAACACGATGTCTGGGAATACATCGCCGCCGAAGAAATCCCGGTGGTGCCGTTGTATTTCGCCGCGCCGCGGCCGGTGGTCGAGCGCGGCGGAACCTGGATCATGGTCGATGACGACCGTCTGCCGTTGTTGCCGGGCGAGGACCCGCAGATGAGGCGCGTCCGCTTTCGCACGCTCGGCTGCTATCCGCTGACCGGGGCGATCGAGTCGGCGGCGAGCACGACCGCCGAAATTATCGTCGAACTGCGCGACGCCCGGCGTTCCGAGCGCCAGGGCCGGCTGATCGACGGCGACGAGGACGCGGCGATGGAGCGAAAAAAGCGCGAGGGCTATTTCTAATGGCAATTGCGTGCGACACCGGCCTTCGCCCCCGCGACCGGGACCTGTTGCGCTTTCTGACCTGCGGGTCGGTCGATGACGGCAAATCGACGCTGATCGGCCGGCTGTTGCACGACTGCGCGCTGATCTTCGACGACCAGCTCGAGGCGCTGGAGCGCGAATCGCGGCGGTTTGGCACAACCGGCGGCGACATCGATTTTTCGCTGCTGCTCGACGGGCTCGAAGACGAGCGCCAGCAGCGCATCACGATCGATGTCGCCTATCGTTTTTTTGTGACCCCGGCGCGCTCGTTTGTCGTCGCCGACACCCCGGGCCACGAACAATACACCCGCAACATGGCGACCGGCGCCTCGACCTGCGACCTCGCGGTGATCCTGGTCGACGCCCGCAACGGGATCGTCGCCCAGACCCGGCGCCATGCCTTTATTTGTTCGCTGCTCGGCATCCGCCGTCTGGTGCTGGCGGTCAACAAGATGGATTTGGTGGATTTCGACGAACGCCGTTTTGCCGACATCGCCGCTGGCTTCGCGCAGTTCGCTGCGGGGTTGCCCGAGGCCGAAATCCGCGCGATCCCGCTCTCGGCGCTGACCGGCGACAACGTCACCCGGCGATCGGACGATATGCCCTGGTATCAAGGGCCGAGCCTGCTCGAACACCTGGAAACGGTCGAGATCGCGCGAGGGGGCGACGAGAGGCGGTTTCGCTTTCCGGTGCAGTGGGTCAACCGCCCCGATGCCGAGTTTCGCGGTTTTTCCGGCACCGTCGCCTCAGGGTGGGTCGCACCCGGCGACCTCGTTCTGGTCGCCGGCTCGGGGCGGTCGACGCGGGTTCGGGAGATCGTGACGTTCGACGGCGTGCTCGATCATGCCGGCGCCGGCGACGCGGTAACCTTGCGGCTCGCCGACGAGATCGACGTTGCGCGCGGCGATCTGCTCGCCGACCCGCGTGACCCGCCCGAGTTTGTCGACCAGTTTGCCGCTCACGTGATCTGGATGAGCGAGCATCGGATGGTCCCCGGCCGCTCCTACCTGCTCAAGATCGGCACCCGCACCGTGCCGGCGACGATCACCGCGCTCAAGCACCGCGTCGATGTCGACAGCCTGGCGCATCTCGCCGAAAAGAGCCTCGGGCTCAACGACATCGGGTTCTGCAACTTGTCGACCGCGGCGCCGGTCGCGTTCGATGCCTATGCCGACAACCGCGACACCGGCGCCTTTATCCTGATCGACCGGCTCACCAACGAGACCGCCGGCGCCGGGATGATCGCCTTTGGCCTGCGCCGCGCCAGCAACATCCATTGGCAGGCGCTGACTGTCGGTCGCGACGAGCGGGCGGCGCTGAAGGGGCAGGCCCCGGCGGTATTGTGGCTGACCGGGCTGTCGGGAGCCGGCAAATCGACGATCGCCGATCTCGTCGAGAAACAGCTGCTCGCCGCCGGCCGGCACACGATGCTGCTTGACGGCGACAATGTGCGCCACGGCCTCAACCGCGATCTCGGCTTCACCGATGTCGACCGGGTCGAAAATGTCCGTCGCGTCGGCGAGGTCGCGAAGCTGATGGCCGAAGCCGGGCTGATCGTGATCTGCTCGTTCATCTCGCCGTTTCGCGCCGAGCGCCGCATGGTGCGCGAGCTGATCGAGCCCGCCGCCTTCCTCGAAATCTTTGTCGACACGCCGATCGCCGAATGCATCCGCCGCGACCCCAAGGGTCTGTACGCCAGGGCGAAAGCCGGGCGGATCGGCAATTTCACCGGTCTCGATTCCCCCTATGAAGAGCCCCAATCTCCGGAATTGCGGCTGACGACGCTCGACGCCGCGCCTGAAGACGCCGCCGGGCAGATCATCGAGGCGTTGCGCCGGCGCCGGATCATTTGACCGCGACCGAGGCGCATGCCGGCCGGCATCACCGCGATCGGCCTCGCGAAAGATTGTCAGCGCATCATGCCGCGGATCATTGCCGGCATGCCGTCCCGAACGAAACCGCTGATCTCGCGAGCGTGCTCACGGATGATCGCGACCATCGCCGGATCATTGGCGGTCTCGGTGACGGCTATCCCGGTTGGCGTCGCTTCCAGCATCCGCCGATAATTCGCACTCTCTGCGAACATCGCGGGGACGCTGCGGCTCATCGGATAGGGAAAGGGACGGTTCTGATCGAGTCGCTGATACATCTCGCTGACATGCGCCTGAACGAGGGTCGCGGTCTGCGGGTCGTCCGATTCGGTGACGGCATGCACCCCGTTCGGCAGGTCGGTCACCGAGCGGCGGATCTCGGCATGGCGCCGAAACAGCTCCATTCCGCTACGCATCGGACCCATCATGTTGCCGGGTTGCATCATCTCGCCTATCCCGCCCATCATCCCACCCATGCCGTCTCCGGCCGTCTCGGGGGGCGCAGCCACGGCGGCGTATGGCAGACGAAATGCAAGAAGCCGACCTGCGGCAGCCGCGATGGCAACCGAAACCAGGATTAACGAGCGTCGTCTCATGTCATTCTCCTTCTTCGCCGACGTTACAGGGCGGCGAGTAGGGCAGACTTGCGTGTTTGGGGATCACGAAACCCCAGCGGTTTTTTGATTTTCATAGCGGGGTCACAGCGGGCATGCCGCGCGCGCCCAAGCGTGCCCGCATGGCGGCGGGCGCTCAGCGAAGTGTGAAAAGCTTGCTGCCCGCGAAATCGACGCGGGCTGCCGACGGAGGGATCGGAGTTCGCGCGGCCCCGGACCTAAAGAGAGAGGATCAGTCGCGGGGGTGGGGGTTCGGCTTTTGGCGCGTTGTCCGCGAGCACCGTGTCGGGGCCGATGGCATAACTGGTGCTCGTCGGCAGCGGCTGCCCCGTCAGCGCCGGGGCCGTAGCCACGACCGCCGCGGCGCAGCATGCTGGGGTGCCGCAGAGCGGCATTTTCGGGATAGTGTGACCGGCTGCGGGATCAATTCGGCAAAGCGGGCAAACGCCACCCATTCCGCCCGCGGCCATCGGCATGGCCCGCGCTGGGGTTGCGGCGGCCAACGCCAGCGCGAAGATGCCGAGCGCGACGAAGAGATGCTTGATTGTCGATAACCGCACGGGCCGAACCTACTCAACCGCAGCCGGTTCATCAACGCCACCGCAACACCCACTTCAATGTTCGGCGATCGCCGCGCTGGCCCGCGCCGCCGCGCTTGCTTACTGAGCGTGCTCGGGTTCGGGGGCGCGGCTGGAGAGCAGCTGGTCGAAATAGGCGATCGTGCGCGCAAGGCCGTCCGCGAGCCCGGTGCGCGGCTGCCAGCCGAGAACCGCCTGCGCCTGGGATATGTCGGGGCAGCGTTGGACCGGGTCGTCGACCGGCAACGGACGCAGCACGATCTCCGAGCGCGAGCCGGTCAGTGTGACGATCAGCTCGGCGAGCTTGGCGACCGAGGTCTCGACCGGGTTGCCGAGGTTGACCGGCCCGGTGATGTCGTCGGGTGCGGCCATCAGCGCCACAAACCCGTTGATCAGATCGTCGACATAGCAGAAGGCGCGGGTCTGGCTGCCGTCGCCGTAAAGCGTGATCGGCTCGTTGCGCAGCGCCTGGACGATAAAATTTGAGACGACCCGGCCGTCATTGGGATGCATGCGCGGCCCGTAGGTATTAAAGATCCGGGCGACGCGGATCTTGAGGTTGTGCTGGCGATAATAATCGAAAAACAGGGTCTCGGCGCAGCGCTTGCCCTCGTCGTAGCAGGCGCGCGGGCCGATCGGGTTGACGTTGCCGCGATAGCTTTCGGGCTGCGGGTGCGAGGTCGGGTCGCCATAAACCTCCGATGTCGAGGCCTGGAAGATCTTCGCCTTTAGCCGTTTTGCCAATCCCAGCATGTTGATAGCACCGATGACGCTGGTCTTGGTCGTCTGCACCGGGTCGAATTGGTAATGTATCGGCGAGGCCGGGCAGGCAAGATTGTAGATCTCGTCGACCTCGACAAAAAGCGGATGGGTAATGTCGTGCCGCATTGCCTCGAAATGCGGGTTGTCCAACAGCCGGGCGACGTTGTCCTTTCGCCCGGTGAAGTAATTGTCGATACAGAGGACGTCGTCGCCTTGTGCGATCAGGCGTTCGCATAAATGCGAGCCGAGAAAGCCGGCGCCGCCGGTGACGAGAACGCGTTTGGCAACGACACTGCTCATGAAGGGTGGACCTTACCAGAGGCTGAGGCTTTGGAGTTGTCGGGCCAATCAGCTGAATGTCCGCAATGCCGGCGGTGCGACCCGCGTTGCGCGGCCGACCGAGACATAGGATAGGCCGGCGGCGGTCATTTCGCTTGGGTCATAGACATTCCGCAAATCGATGACCAGAGGATTGGCCAAGAGGCTGTGCGCCCGCGCCAGGTCGAGCGCGCGAAAGGCGTTCCACTCGGTCAACAGCACCAGCGCGTCGGCCCCTTCCATCGTCTCGTACGCGTCGCCGCAATAGACGAGGCCGGGCATCAGCTTTTTCGCCTCGTCCATCCCCTCCGGGTCGAACGCGCGGATCGTGGCACCCGCCGCCACCAGGCGCGGCAAGATCGTCAGGCTCGGGCTGTCGCGCATGTCGTCGGTGTTGGGTTTGAAAGTTAGCCCGAGCACCGCCAGGGTCTTGCCGGCGAGGCTGCCGCCGCAGGCGGCGGCGATCTTGTCGGCCATGCGCTCTTTGCGGGCATCGTTGACGCGCACCACGGTCTCGACCACCGACAACGGCGCCTCCGCCTCGCGCGCGGTGCGCACCAGCGCGTGGCAGTCCTTGGGGAAGCAGGAGCCGCCAAAGCCGGGGCCGGCATGCAGAAACTTGCGCCCGATGCGGCCGTCGAGGCCGATGCCCTTAGCCACCTCCTGGACATCGGCGCCGACCTTTTCGCACAGATCGGCGATCTCGTTGATAAAGGTGATCTTGGTCGCGAGAAACGCGTTGGCGGCGTATTTGATCAATTCCGCCGTCTCGATGTCAGTGAACACCATCGGCGTTTCGAGCAAGTAAAGCGGTCGATAAAGCGTGTGTAAAATCTCGCGGGCCCGATCGGTTTCGGCGCCGATGACCACCCGATCGGGGCGCATGAAGTCTTCGATGGCCGAACCTTCGCGCAGAAATTCGGGGTTCGAGGCGACATCGAACGCCCCGTGCGGTCGGGTTCGACCCAGGATCGCCGCGACCTCGCGGCCGGTGCCGACCGGCACCGTCGATTTCGTGACGACGACCGCGTAATCGGTCATCGCCTGCCCGATTTCCTCGGCTGCCGCAAAGACATAGGAGAGGTCGGCATGGCCGTCGCCGCGCCGCGAGGGGGTGCCGACCGCGATAAACACGGCCTCGGCCCCGGCGACCGCCGCCGGGAGGTTGGTGGTGAACGAAATCCGGCCGGCCGCCGCGTTTTTTGTCACCAGGGCGTCGAGCCCGGGCTCGAAAATCGGCATTTCGCCCTGCTGCAACCGGGCGATCTTGGCGCCATCCTGGTCGACGCAAACGACATCGACGCCAAACTCGGAAAAGCACGCTCCCGAGACGAGCCCGACATAGCCTGTTCCAATTACCGCAATACGCATATTTTCCGACCTTTACGCGAATGTGCCCAAAACGGCGACGACGCGGGCTTATTCCGCCGGCCCCGGCCGCGGCAAGTCGCCGCGCCCGACACCGGCACCTCCCGTGGAAGAGCCGCCGGCCGCGCCGCGTTGTGCACTGCGTAGACAAGGATACGGCGCCGCAAGTCTCATGGCATCATCAATTCTGGTAACCGGCGGTGCGGGATATATCGGCTCCCACGCCTGCAAGGCGTTGGCGCGCGCCGGATACCTGCCGGTCGCCTATGACGATCTGTCCCGCGGCCATCGCGCGGCGGTGCGCTGGGGCCCGTTGGTCGAAGGCGACATCGCCGACCGTCCGCGGCTGTGCGCGGCGCTCGCCGAACATCGGGTGGCGGCGGTAATGCATTTCGCCGCCTACGCCTATGTCGGCGAATCGGTCGGCAACCCGGCGCTCTATTACCGCAACAACCTGTCCGGCAGCCTGTCGCTGCTCGAAGCGATGCGCGAAACGCGTGTCGGGGAGATCGTATTCTCCTCGACCTGCGCGATCTACGGCACCCCCGACGCCGTGCCGATCCGCGAGACGGCGCCGCAAAACCCGGTCAATCCCTACGGCGAAACCAAGCGCGCGATCGAGCGCGCGTTGCACTGGTACGGCCAGGCCTACGCGATCCGCTCGGCCTCGCTGCGCTATTTCAACGCGGCCGGCGCCGACGGCGAAGGCGAGATCGGCGAGGACCACGAGCCCGAGACCCATCTCATTCCGCTGGTGCTGGGGGCGGCACTCGGGCGGCGCCCGGCGATCGAGGTTTTCGGCACCGACTATCCGACGCCGGACGGCACCGCGATCCGCGACTACATCCATGTCGACGACCTCGCCGACGCCCATCTGCGCGCGCTTGAACGGCTGCGCTCGGGGGGCGCCAGCATCGCCCTCAATCTCGGCAGCGGAGAGGGCCATTCGGTGCGCGAGGTGATCGCGGCCGCCGTGGCGGTCAGCGGCCGCAAGATTGCGGTGCGCGATGCGCCGCGACGGCCCGGCGACCCGCCGGCGCTGGTCGCCGATCCGAGCCTCGCGGCGCAGACGCTCGGCTGGCGCGCGAGCCGTTCGAGCCTCGAGGCGATTATTCGAACCGCCTTTGCCTGGCACAACCGCGCTTCGACATGACCGACCGCGCGTTCTCGCGACTGGCCGCCTCGCCCGGGCGGATCGGGGAATGAAACCACTGATCGTTTGTGGTGCGGGCGCCGCCGCCGTCTCGGGCCGACCGGCTCGGCGGCGATCCCGGGAGCCTTGAAGATGAGCTTGGTCGAGACCGACGACGTAGCCGGCATCCTCTGCGCGCCGCCGCCGCCGCGACATATCGCGCCGTTCGAGCCGATCCGCGTCAGCGGCAAGTTCTTCTTCGCCGGAGAACACAAGCATTTTGTCAAAGGCGTCACCTATGGCCCGTTCCCGACGGGCAGCCACGGCGCACCCTTTCCCGAGCCGGCGACGGTCGACAAAGATTTCGCACTGATGGGTGAAGCCGGGATTAACACCGTGCGGGTGTTCACCGTGCCGCCGGTGTGGCTGCTCGATGCCGCCGAGGAAGCGGGGCTGCGGGTCTTGGCGGGGCTGCCTTGGCCGCAGCACGTCACCTTTCTCGACAACCCCGCGATCCAGGCCGAGGTCAGGGCGGCGGTGGTCGACGGGGTGCGCGCCTGCCGCCGTCATCCGGCGATTTTCGCCTACCTTGTCGGCAACGAGATCCCGCCGGACATGATCCGTTGGCACGGCGCCGAGCCGGTGCGGGGATTTCTGCGCGGCCTTGTCGCCTGCGTTAGGCGCGAGCACCCCGAAGCGCTCGTCAGCTACGCCAATTTTCCATCGACCGAATACCTGACGGTCGATTTCACCGATTTTGTCTGCTTCAACGTCTATCTCCACGATGAAACCGCGTTCCGGCGCTATGTCGCGCGATTGCACAACCTCGCCGTCGATCGGCCGCTGGTGCTGACCGAATTCGGCGTCGACTCGATCCGCGAAGGCTCGGAAGGCCAGCGCCGGGTGCTGTCATGGCAGGTCCGCACCGCCTTCGAGACCGGCGTCGCCGGCACCTGCGTCTTTGCCTGGACCGACGAGTGGTTTACCGGCGGCCATTTGATCGAGGATTGGGCCTTTGGCCTGGTTGACCGGGAGCGCCGGGCGAAGCCGTCGCTGCTGGAGGTCGAGCGCTGCTACAGCGGCCCATTGCCGCCGCCATTGCAGCACTACCCAAAGGTCTCTGTGGTGGTCTGCGCCTACAATGCCGAGCGCACGATGGATGCGTGCCTCGCCTCGCTCGCGGTGCTGAACTATCCCGATTACGAGGTCATCGTCGTTAACGACGGCTCGCGCGACCGCACCCTCGAAATTGCCGAAGGCTACCCATTCTGCCGGATCGTCAGCCAACCGAACAAGGGTTTGAGCGTCGCCCGCAACGTCGGCGCCGAAACCGCGACCGGCGAGATTGTCGCCTACACCGACAGCGATTGCGTCGTCGACCCGGATTGGTTGGCATATCTGGTCGCCAAGATGGAGGCGAGCCGGCTCGCCGCCTGCGGCGGCCCGAATTTTCCGCCGCCCGAGAATAGGCTCGTGCCGGCCGCAGTGGCGGTGGCGCCCGGCGGGCCGAACCATGTGCTGCTGAGCGACGAGGTCGCCGAGCACATCGCCGGCTGCAACATGGCGTTCCGCCGCGACGCCCTGCTCGGCCTCGGCGGCTTCGACCCGGTCTATCGCGCCGCCGGCGACGATGTCGACATCTGCTGGCGGTTTCAGGATGCGGGCTACGTCATTGGCTTTGCCCCGGCCGCGATCGTCTGGCATTTCCGCCGCAACACGGTCAAAGCCTATTGCAACCAGCAGCGCGGCTACGGCAAGGCCGAGGCCCTCGTCTATTCGAAGCATCCGTTTCGCTTCAACCTGTTTGGCCAGGCGAAATGGCTCGGCCGCATCTATGGCGACCTATCGACCTCGCTTCTGTTGTCGCGCCGGCCGGTGATCTATTCCGGCGTGTTCGGGCGCGGCCTGTTCCAAACCCTGTACGAGCCGCCCTCGTCGCTGACGGCGTTTTTGCCGCTGACGTTCGAATGGAGTGCCGCCTCGATCGTGCTGGCTCTGGCGGGCATCGTCGGCGGCGGCTGGTGGTTGCTGCTCGTCGTCCCGCTGCTCGCCACCTGGGCGATGTGCGCGAACGGCGCCCTAAAGGCGCCGATCGACAAGCGGTTTACCGGGCTGAAGGCCCGCGGGCTAGTAGCGTTGCTGATCTATCTCGGGCCGCTGCTGCGCGGCTGGGAGCGCATCAAATGGCGCATCCGCGAGACCCGGGCGCAGCCTCATCCGGCACTCGCGCAGACCGAGCAGCAAGCACGGATCGCATTGCGCGAGCGCGCCTTTCACCTCGCCTTTTGGAGCGATTCCGGCACCGAAAAGGAAGCGCTGATCGGCGGGCTGATGGAATTCCTCGTCCCGCAAAAATACTTTGTCGTGCCCGACACCGGGTGGAGCGGCTGGGATCTGAAGATCGCCCGCGGCATTTGCAGCCGCGCGCTGGTCCTCGTCTGCGCCGAGAACCATGGCGGCGCCAAGCGGCTGCTGCGGGTGCGGTGTGCGATGCGGCTGTCGCGGTTCGCGGTCTTTCTGTTGCGCGGCTACGCCGTCCTGACGGCTCTGGCGCTGATGCTCGGCTGGCCGATAGCGGCGGCGGCGGTCGCCGCCATCGGGCTCGTCAATTTCGCGGTGATGGGGGTGAAGCTCGCCGGGTTTGCCCGTCTAATGCATCGCATCGTCGAGGCCGTCGCCAAGCCGGTGGGGCTGATCCCGGTCGCGCCGCGGGCGGAGGGGCGCCGGGAGCTTCCAGCGCCGCAAGCCGCCTGACGACGCACCCGACACAGCCCGTCGCCGCGCCGCGGACGATGTTGCGGAAACTCTTGCCCTATCTGCGGCCGCATCGCGGGCGCGCCGGTCTGGTTCTGGCGCAGGTGTTCGCGATCACCGGTTTCGAACTACTGAAGCCGTGGCCGCTGCAGGTCGTCATCGACAACGTGCTGGGCGGCAAGCCGTCTGCGGTCGCGGTCTTGCGGGGCATGCCGGCGGGACATCTGCTGATCCTCGCCTGCCTCGGCATCGTCGTCGTCCATCTGGGCAGCGGCGGTCTGACCTTGCTGCACAACTATACCGCGATCGGCGTCGGCCAGAAGATGGTCAACGATTTGCGCGGCGTGCTCTACGCGCACCTGCAGCGGCTGTCATTGGCCTTTCACGACCGCCAGCGGGTCGGCGACCTGCTCTATCGCATCACCGCCGACAGCTTTGCCGTGCAGACGATGATCATGAACGGCGCGCTGCCGATCCTGTCGGCGGTGGTGCTGCTCGCCGGCATGTTGATCATATTGTTCCCGCTCGACCCGACTTTGACCTTGCTGGCGCTGACGGTCGTGCCGGCGCTGTTCGCATTGATATCGGGCTTCAACCGCAAGATCGTCGATGTCGCGACCGAAGTGCGGACCACCGAAAGCCGGGTCTATTCGCTGGTTCAATCGGCGATGTCGTCGATCAAGGTGGTGCAGGCCTTTACCCGCGAGGACGACGAGCATCGCCGATTTATGGGGGCGAGCCGCGAGAGCCTGCGTGCGACCCTGCGTCTTTACAGCTGGCAGACGCTGTATTCGGGGGCGGTCAACGGGGTGATCGCCGCCGGTACCGCGCTTGTCGTCTATGCCGGGGCGCGGGCGGTGCTGTCGGGCGCGCTGACGCTCGGCCAGCTGATCGTCTTCATCTCATATCTCGCGCAGCTCTACGCGCCGATCAACCAGATCACCCAGAGCTGGGGGCTGATCGCCAGCGCCCGGGTGGGCGCCCGGCGGGTGTTCGAGGTGCTCGACGCCGAGCCGGATCTGGTCGACGGCACGCGCAGCTTCCCCAAGCAAGGTGCGCGCGGCGAAGTCGGGTTGCATGGCGTCGGCTTTCGCTACCGGCCGGAAACGCCGGTGCTGCGCGGGATCGATCTCTCGGTGCCGACCGGGGCCAAGATCGCGATCGTCGGCCCGACCGGGGCCGGCAAATCGACCCTGCTCGGGCTGCTGCCGCGGTTTTACGACCCAATCGAAGGCAGGATCGAGATCGACGGCGTCGACCTGCGCGACTATTCGCTCAAATCGTTGCGCCACCAGATCGCGCTGGTGCTGCAGCCGCCGCTGATTTTTCCGCTGTCGGTGCGCGACAACATCGCCTATGGCCGGCCCGGGGCCGATGACGCGGCGATCGAGCGCGCCGCCAAGCTGGCGCGCATCGACGAGCGGATTGCCGCGCTGCCGGACGGCTACGACACGGTGATCGGCGAGTCCGGTGTCGCGCTGTCGGAGGGCGAAAAGCAGCGGGTGACGATCGCCCGCGCATTGCTGCGCGACGCGCCGATCCTGATCCTCGACGAGCCGACCTCGGCGCTCGATGTTGCCACCGAGGCGCTGGTCATGGCCGGGATCGAGCGGCTGATGGAGGGCCGCACCACCTTTATCATCGCCCATCGGCTGTCGACGGTGCAGCGCTGCGACCGGATCGTCGTGTTGCAGGACGGCGCCATCGTCGAGCAGGGGAATTTGGCCGAGCTGCTGCGGCGCGGCGGTGTGTTCGCCGGGTATTACCGCAGCCAATTCGCGTCGCAACACGCATCGACGGCCGAGATCGCGATTGCTGGCTGATCCGCGCGCCAGTTGAGTTTTGGTGATCTTCTATCGCGATTAAGGGAAAACCGGCACGCCCGCGACATTCTCTCCAAATGCAGTCCGCGAGATCGCGCGAACAGCCCTCTATAGCGTGAGCTTGCCGGCCATATTCGCCCGGCGAAACTGGTGCAGAACTGCCCCCGTCGGCGCTCTTAGCTGGAATAAATTGTAAGAGCTTGGCGCCGAAACTGGCGATGGCGGCGTGATCGACGATTCTATGTTGTCAACCGCCGACCACCCGGCTAGGGTCGCTCGCGAGGCGCGCTGCCGGCTCGACATCCCTCGGAAAGCGACGCGGAACACCACGGCTCGGCCACCTGTCGCGCCATCCGCCGTTCCGAGGATTATCGACAGCCCGCATCTCGTGGTCCGCCGCAACCTGGTCCGGTCAGCCCATCGGACACCCACGGTTCGGCACTCGGTGGGGGAGATATGGTAGCCGACACCTCGGGCTGGGGAAGCAGGTTCTTCCCCGAGATACGGATTCGTTTTCGTTCATCGAATTCCGTCGTCATGTCGCCGCGGCTGCAGGCGGCGCTGCTTTCCTGCCTGCTCCTCGGGACGGCAGCTTTTGCTGTTCTCGGGGTGAGGGAGTTCAAGTACGAGCATCTCGTCGCCAAAAAAGAAGCCGCCGCGGCCCGCGCCCAAAGCGCCAAAGGGGATCTCGAAAAAGCGGTCGGCAGCCTGCGGCAAAAGCTCGCCGCGCTGCGGCAGGTCCGGGACGAGGCGGAGGACCGCGCCGCGACCCTCGCCCACCAGGCGGGGGCCTTGCGCGGCCAGCTGTCCTCGACCAAAGCGAAGGCGCAATCGCTCGATCAAACCCGGCAGGCGCTGCAGCAGGAAAAGGCGCAAAGCGCTGCCCTCTCGGCGCAGCTCGGCAAGATCGAAGCCGATCGCGCCGCCGAGGAGGCGCAGTTCGCGCAATACAAAACGAGCCTCGAGGAGACCGCGAAGCAGCTCGACGAATTGGGTGCTGCCCGCGGCAAGCCGGCGATGCGGTACCGGGTTCGCCTCCAGCTTGGTGCGATCTGGCGAAGATTGTCGCAAATCGAGCTGCCGCCGCCCGGGACTGAAGTCGCCGCCGCAGCACCCAACCCGTCCGCGGCGCCACCCTGGCCGGCCGCCGCTTCGACGCCGGCCGGCCAGGGTGGCGCCGGCGAGTTCGGCCGCGCCGAGGCCGACGCGTTCGAGCGGGCGGCGGCGTCAGCCGGGGTCGATGTCGGGCGGATCCTGTCGAAAATCGGCCCGGCCCCGGCCGAAGGCGGGCCCTTTGTGCCGCCGCCCAAGGGCGGCCTGGCGGCAGACACGGTCAGCCCCGAAAAGCTCGCGGCGATCGAGGCGCTGGCGAAAACCCTGCCGGTGGCGGCGCCGCTCGCCGAGTACCAGATCGGCAGTCCGTTCGGCCCGCGTATCGATCCGTTCAACGGGCGGCCTTCGTTTCACACCGGCATCGACATGGATGCGCCTTATTCGTCCCCGGTCTACGCCACCGCCGCCGGGACCGTCATCTATGCCGGCTGGCTCGGCGATTACGGCAAGGTGGTCGAGATCGACCACGGCTTTGGGATCGTGACCCTTTACGCGCACCTGCACCGTTGGCTGGTATCGGTCGGCCAGAACGTCGCGGCGCAGACCGAAATTGGGCTGGTCGGCACGACCGGGCGCAGCACCGGCGCACATGTGCATTACGAGGTGCGGGTCGACGGCCAGCCGCAAGATCCCGAGAAATTCCTAGGGCTCGCCCGGCTGCTGCCGGCGGCGGCGCGCCAGCTCAGTCCAGCGGCAGCGGAACCAGCAGAAAATAGCCGTTGAGCATCAGTAAGGTGGCGAAGAAAGCGAGAAACCCGCTCAGATGTAACAATGGTCGCGATACAGCGACGATGCTGACCGAGCCGAGCACGATGGCGATCTGAAACAGCGCCTCGGCGAAGTCGAAATTGGGGTCGCGTCGAGCGGCGCGGTCGCGCTTGGCTTGCCATCCCTTGGCGGTGGCGAGCAGCTCTTCTTTGCCCTGGCCGCTCGCCGGGTCGGTCTCATAGCGGTCGGCGGCGGCCCGCCAGCGCTTGACATGGTCTTCGATTTTGGCCCTGGCCGCCTCCGGCATGGCCGGGTTGGCGGCGAGCTGGGCGTCGAGCTGGTCGGCGGCCAGCCGGTACGCGGTCTGACGGGCGTATTTCGCCTGGTAAAAGCCGTAGATGTCGGAGGCCTGAATGTTGGCGTTGACCATCACCTTGGTTGCGTTCGCCCCGCCGAGCGCCGTGATGGCCAGCAGCATCGCGACGATGCCGAGATAGATGCCGGTCAGCCGGCGGAAATGGGCGTCGGCCCGGCGCTCCTCTTCTTCGCCGCGTATCGTCTCGCCGATCTCGGTCGCTTCCACCTGCCCCTCCCCGGACACCCAGGTGAGCGACATCGGCCAAATAACAACCGCGGTCAAGCGCGATGCACGCCGCCAAAAAGCCCGCTGCCATGGCGGAAGCGGGCTCCGCCAACGGCGGCGCGGCAAAGCGCCGCCGAGGCTGCTACTGGTTATAGTTGTAATATGGGTAACTGTACGCCGTCGATCCGTAATAGGTCTGCGGCGCATAATAATAACCCGGCGCCGAATTATAGTAATATCCTTGTTGCGGGTAATAGTAGGATGGCGGGGCAGCGTAGACCGGCGGCGCAGTGGCGGCGATCGCGGCGCCGGCAAGAACGCCCCCGAGGATGCCGAGGCCGATCGCAGCACCGGTGCCAGGGCCGCCGGCACGCGCCGTCGTCGGGATCGCGGTCAGCGACACGGCGGCAAGCGTCCCCGCCACGACGACGCCCCGGCCGAGCTTGGCGGCGCGGGCGACAATCGAAGGCCGAGCCTCGGTCTGGGTCTCGATGCGGGTCTGCGGTTGCGTGGTCGACATGGTGCTCTCCAACTTGGCGATCGGACGATCTCTCTCGTCGGCGACCGGAATTCTGACCGCCCTGATGTCGGCAGGCCGACACCGCTGCGCCATGTCGGAGACTCCGCAGCGAGCCTCGCTCATTGCCCCGCAACTCAGATCGCCCAGCCGCCCGCACCCGGCCTCGGGCATGAGCCCGAAACGTTCTGGTATTATCGAGCACGCCGCTTGACGCACGCGACAAAACCATCCGTCGGGACGGTGTCCTCGCGGCAATCCCGGCGAGGCGCTAAATTCGCGCCTTGGTCCGGTCAATGTCTTGCGGAGCCGCATCGATGCTACCGCGCAATCCCAGAGGCGGACGGCACGATGATCGAGCGATATAGCGACCATGCGGCGAACGAGCGAACCTTTCTCGCCTGGGTGCGCACCGCGATCGCGGTCATGGCGTTCGGCTTTCTGGTCCAAAAGTTCGACCTGTTTCTAAGGATCGCCAGCGAGTCGCTCGCGCCGCGATCCGTGCCGACGCGCAACGAGTTCGTCGGCACCGCCGCCGGCCTGCTGCTGATCGTGCTGGGGGGTGCGATGATGGTGTTCGCCGCGATCCGCTTTCGTAACACCGCGCTCGATATCGACGCCAAGGAAATGCGGCCGGGTCCGGGGACGCGCCCGGATATCACCCTTGTGGTGCTGCTCCTGCTGCTGGGGGTCATCTTGTTCGTCTATCTGGTGTACACGGTTCTCAGCCGGTTCTGATCGGTTCGGGTTGCCGCGGCGGCTCAGCCTTGGCCGCCGGTCGAGACGGCGGTTTTGGCGAACGAGGCGAGGTTTTGACGCGCGAGCACAACTGGGCCGACAATCATACTTTCACGGCCACCCGCATCCATCGCCCGGCCTCTGTGGCCGAGCTGTGCCACATCGTCGCTCGGGCGCCGCGGGTTCGCGCGATCGGCGCCCGCCACTCCTTCAACGGCGTCGCCGATTCGCCGGGCGAACTGATCGACCTTGGCGGCATCAATCCGGATTTTGTCATCGACCGTGAAGGACGCACGGTGACATTGGGCGGCGGAACCAACTACGCCGTGCTGGCCGCCTATCTTCAGCGCGAAGGCCGAGCGCTGCACAATATGGCCTCCTTGCCGCACGTCACTGCGGCCGGTGCTACGGCGACCGGGACGCACGGCTCGGGTGACGGGCTCGGCAATCTCGCGACCGCGGTGGCGGGGCTGGAGATCGTCACCGCGACCGGCGAAATGGCGAAGGTTCGACGCGGCGACAAAAATTTCGACGGTATGGTCGTCGGCCTCGGCGCGTTCGGGATCGTCACCCGGATCACGCTCGACATCCAGCAATCCTACGAGATGCGGCAGGACGCGTTCGAGGGCCTGGCATGGGACAGGGTGCTCGCGGATCTCGACGCGGTCATGGCGGCGGGATACAGCGTCAGCCTGGCTACGATGTGGTCGGGGCCGGCGGTGACGCGGCTGTGGATCAAGACGCGGCTCGCCGAGGGCGGGCCGCGAGCGGTGTCGGCGGCATATCTGGGGGCCAAGCCGGCGAGCGAGCCGTTGGCGAACCGCGCGCCGGACGCGTTGCGGCGGCTCAATCCGTTCGGCGCGCCCGGCCCGTGGTCGGAACGGCTGCCGCACTTCCGCCCCGACGAGGAGCCGGCATTGGAGCCGCATCTGCAGAGCGAATACATGGTGCCGCGGGCGCGGGCGGCCGAGGCGATGACCTTGCTGCGGGCGATCGGCCATCGGATCGACCCGCATCTGTTGACGACCGAAATCCGCAGCATGGCGGCGGACAGGCTGTGGCTCAGCCCCGGCTATGGCGCCGACAGCATCGGAATTCACTTTTCGTGGAAGAAGGAGCCGGACGCGGTGGACAGGATGACCGCCGAGATCGAGGAGTTGCTGTTGCCGCTCGGGGCGCGGCCGCATTGGGGCAAGATCATGCACGCGCCGGCCCAGCGCCTGGCGCCGCTATACCCGAAGCTGCCGGCGTTTCGCGATCTCGCCCGGTCGTTCGACCCCGCCGGCAAGTTCCGCAACGAATTTCTCGACACGCACGTCTTTGGGTAAGAAGCACGGCAACCGGCGCGTGATGTTGCGGGCCCGAGGATAAACGGCCCGCGGCGCGCGGAAGATCAGCGGCGGGCGAGGAGGTGGTCGACCATGGCCGGGGCGGCGCCGAGATAGTTCGCGGGGTTGGTCAATTCCCGGAGCTTGTCGGGGCCGAGCGGGCCGGCGACCGCGGGGGTTTCGAGCAGCACGTCGAGGAGCGGGCGGTCGCCGTCGATCGCGGCACGACAGGCGTCGTAGACGAGGTCGTGCGCCTCGTTGCGCCCGGTGTACGGCGCCAAGCCCATCATCACCGCCTCGGCGACGATCAGCCCGTGGGTCATGCCGAGGTTCTTTGCCATACGCACCGGATCGACGATCAGCCCGCCGAGCAGAAAGCGCGACTGGTGCAACGCCCCCGCGGCATAGCCAAAAGCCTCCGGCACGGCCACCCATTCGATATGCCACGGCCCGGTCGCGCGTTCGAAATCGGCGATTATCGCGTCGAGCACGAGCCCGGCCTCTTGGCGCAACATCTTAGCGGCGGCGAGGATCAATTCGCACGAGATCGGGTTGCGCTTTTGCGGCATCGTCGAGCTGGAGCCGCGGCCGGCGACAAAAGGCTCGGCCGCCTCGCCAAATTCGGTCGCCGACATCAGCATCACGTCGTAGGCGATCTTGGCCAAGCTGGCGGCGAGCAGGGCTAAGACCTGCACCGTCTCGGCGATGCCGTCGCGGGCGACGTGCCAGGTGATCGGCGGGTCGCCGAGACCGAGTTCGCGGGCGAGTTCGGCGCGGCTCTCGACGACATCCGCACCCTGACCGAGCGAGGCGAGGGTGCCGGCGGCGCCGCCGAACTGCGCCAGCAACACGCGCGGGCGAAGCTGCGCCAGCCGCTCGGCATGGCGGTCGAGCCCGGACAGCCAGATCGCCGCCTTGTAGCCAAAGGTGATTGGCAAGGCGTGCTGCAGATGGGTGCGCCCGGCCATCGCCGTGTCGCGGTGGCGGCGGGCGAGGTCCGCCAGATGGCCGCGCGCCGCCGCAAGATCGGCTTCGAGCAAGTCTAGCCCGGCGCCGATCTGCAGCACGACGGCGGTGTCCATGATGTCCTGGGTCGTCGCCCCCCAATGCAGCCAACGCCCGGCCTCGCCGGCCTTTTCGGCGATCTGGCGGACGAGCGGCAGGATCGGATAGCCGACATTCTCGGTCTCGCGCTTGAGGCGAACGAGATCGAGGGTTTCGGGGTGCTCGACGATGGCCGCGGCGGCCCGTGAGATCGCCGCCGCCGCCCCGGTCGGGATCATGCCGAGCCGGGCCTGGGCGCGGGCGAGCGCGGCCTCGACCTCGGTGCAGCGGGCGAGAAACGCCTGGTCGCCAAACACCGCGCGCATCGCCGCGGTGCCGAACATGTCGCCGAAGATCGCCGAGTCGAGGATGCCGATCGCCATCAAGGTCCGATCCCAACGAGGAAATTCAGCTGCTCATCGTCGCGATAGGAGCAACGATTTTCATGATTTCAGCCGTGGAACAGCCGCGCGACAACCGCGCCGATCGCCGCGCTGGAGATCACCACGGTCAACAACTGCAGCCAGGGAAACCAGACGCGCTCGCGATCGAGTTTTGCCGCCTCGGCGGCGAGCTTGTGTTGTTCGGTGATGAATTTGCGTGTTTCTTCGCGCAGCTTTTCGCTTTCGGCGATCGCCCGGTCGATGCGGACAATTTGCTCGCGCAAGTCGATGTCGGGGTGTGCACTCGGTTCAACCATCGGCCGGATTCCTGGTCAGAGGCCCTGCCGGGGTAGCGACCGATTGCGGGCCTCGCGCATTCTAACCGCGACAATCGACGAGCGCGTGACACAAAATCCCGATCGAATTTGGCGCTTTGCAAGCTGCAGATACTGCGTCCGCTAACTCGGCAAAAATAGCGAACCGTCGCCCGTCCGTTGCTCGATCAGGGCGAAGAGAGCCATGGGCAAACCCGTACCGCCCATGACACACCGCGCGCGTCTCGTCGTCGCACGTCTATGGCCGCCGCTAGCAAAAGCTGAGCGCTGGCGACGCCTGCGCGGGAATAGGGTTGGGGTGAGGGGCTCTTGGGAAATCGGCCCAGCCCGCGGCGGTCAGTTTTTGAAGGGCCGGAAAGCGGGCCTTGTAGGCCATCTTTGGGCTGTCGGCGATCCAGTAGCCGAGATAGACATAGGGCTCGTCCTGCCGCCGGCATTCCTCGACCAGCCACAGGATGCTCCAGCTGCCGAGACTGCGTTTGTTCTGCCGCGGATCGAAAAAGCTGTAGACGGCGGATATCCCGTCATCGAGCCGGTCGATCAGCGAGGCGGCGACAAGGCTGCCCGCGGCATCGCGAAATTCCGCGACCTCCGTGCGCACCGGCGAATCCTCGACCATGCCGCGATAGTCGCGGTAGTTCATCGTCGCCATTTCGCTGTCGCCGTGGCGCGCGCGCTGATAGGCCAGAAACAGCCGAAATTGCTCAGGCGTCGCGCGCGCCGGGGCGAGACCGCCCGACAAGTCGCGATTGGCGTTGCGGATCCGCCGGGTCCAGCGGGTGTCGCGGAAGTGCGCGGCGGCGATGCGCACCGGCACGCAGGCCGAGCAGCCGCGGCAGGCGGGGCGATAGGCAAAATGATGGCTGCGGCGAAACCCGGCCCGCGACAAATCGTCATAGACCAAAGCCGCGGACCTGCCGTCGAGCTCGACCAAGAGCTTGCGCTCGGCCCGGCCGGGAACATACGGGCAGGCGACCGGCGAGGTGGCGAAAAATTGCAGCAGCGGGGCAGCGAGGCTGTCGCGCGACACGGCGCGGCGCTGGTCGCGCCGCAGGCTGTTGCCCGCCCTACTGTCGCCGCCGTCAGCCGGGCCGAGATCCATCGCTCTCCCCTATTTGCCGGTTTGCCGCACTTTGGCCCAAGTATGAACGAGAGCAGGGCGAGGGTGCCAGCTTCATGCACATCTGCTCACTTCGGTCCGGCGGTCCAGCGGAAGCTGGTCAGAACGTCGTTCTCGTATTTGCACTCGACCGCCAGATGACGGGCGAGGGTGGTGTTCGGCGGCAGATTGGTCCGGTTCCCCTCGACATGCGCGACGATCGTGGTGAGACCCGTCGCCGCGGCCTCGCGCTTGGCGATGTCGATGTCGGCGCCGGGATAGGCTTGTTGCATCAAATCGGCGCAGCGACCGGCCATGCCGCCTTGCGGGGCCAGATGGCAGGCGGTGACGACCGAACAGAGAAGGGTGGCCGCCAGGGCGGGGCGGACTCGTCGAACGCGGCGCATGCAGCGATACTGCGCGGCGAAGCGTTAAATTTCAAACCGGGCAAATCTCAAACCGGGCAAACATCAAACCGGGCGCTGGGAATTTGGCGATGCGCGCGCAATTGCTGACCGAGGCAAGGCGGCCGCTGATGGCGGCGGAGGTGCCGGCGCCGCGGCCGGGACCGCAGCAGGTGCTGATCGCGGTGCGGGCCTGCGCGGTGTGCCGGACCGATCTGCACGTCGTCGACGGCGACTTGCCCGACCCCAAATTGCCGCTCGTCCTCGGCCACGAGATCGTCGGCACGATCGTCGAAAAGGGGGCCGAGGTCGACCGCTTCGCGCCGGGGGAGCGGGTTGGCGTGCCGTGGCTCGGCTGGACCTGCGGGGTCTGCGAATACTGCCGCAGCGGCCGCGAGAATTTGTGCGACCGGGCGCGGTTCACCGGCTACGGCATCGATGGCGGCTATGCCGAGCTGGCGGTCGCCGACCAGCGTTATTGCTTTGCGATCGACCCGCATTACGGCGATGTCGAGGCCGCACCGCTGATGTGCGCCGGGCTGATCGGCTACCGCGCGCTGCGGATGGCCGGAGACGGGCCGCTCGTCGGCATCTACGGCTTTGGCGCCGCCGCTCATCTGATAGCGCAGGTGATCCGCCATCAGGGCCGGCGGCTCTTCGCGTTCACCCGGCCGGGCGACCACGAGGCGCAGGATTTCGCGCGAACCCTCGGCGCCGAATGGGCCGGCGATTCGACAACGGCGCCGCCCGAACCGCTCGACGCGGCGCTGATCTTTGCACCCGTCGGCGCGCTGGTCCCGGCGGCATTGGCGGCGACCAAAAAAGGCGGCACCGTCGTCAGCGGCGGCATCCATATGAGCGACATCCCGGCCTTTCCGTACCGTATCCTGTGGGAGGAGCGCGTCCTCAGATCGGTCGCCAATCTGACGCGGCGCGACGCCGAGGAATTCCTGGCGTTGGCGCCGCGCGCGGGAGTGCGGGCGGAGACGGTCGCCTACCCGCTCGACCGGGCAAACGATGCGCTCGCCGATCTGCGGCACGGCCGATTGCGCGGTGCGGCAGTGCTGGTGCCGTGAGGCGACGACAACGTCGGCGCCAGCGGCGGGTCGGAGTGGCGGGCGTTTGGGCTTCCCGCGCGCTCTCGTGCCGTGCGAGACTTTCGGGGATGGCATGGCATTGCCTGAATGCCGAAAGCCCGGGAAGCGAGAAACGGCCTCTCGTTTCCCGCTCGATTCGAGGCGCCGCGGCTGTCGTGGGTGAAAATGTTGGAATCACAGGCGCGCATGATGCAACCCGACGGCTGGCCGCCGCCTGGGATTGACTTGCACCGCGGCGAGCCTTGGAGGCAGCGATGACGGCTTTCCCCGCCGAGGTGGACGTCGCGGTGGTCGGCGCCGGCGCCGCTGGTATCGGCGCCACGCGCCGGCTGGTCGAGGCCGGCGGGCTGGAGGTGCTGGCGCTCGAAGCGCGTAACCGCGTCGGCGGCCGCGTCAATACCATCGCCCCGGCCGGCTTCGCGCTCGACCGTGGTGCGGAATGGCTGCATTCGGCCGACCGCAACCCGCTGTCGCCGATCGCCCAGCGGCTCGGCTTTGCGGTGCACCGCCGGCCGCCGGAATGGACGAGCCGATTGTCGCGCAGCGGCCAAACACCCGAGGCCGAGGCCGACTGGATCGCCACCCGCGAGGCGCAAGGCCGGGCCCGGCGGAAAGCGGCGGCGGAGCCGGAGGACCGGTCGCTGGCGAGCCTGCTGCCGCCCAGCGGTCGCTGGAACCAGCTGCTCGACGCGACCAGCACCTGGGGGAACGGCGCCGAACTCGAATTTGTTTCGGTCAAGGACTACGTCACCTACGACGACAACAGCACCAACACCAACTGGCGCCTGGGCGAGGGCTATGGCCGGCTGTTCGAAAAACTGGCCGAGGGGCTGCCGGTGTCGCTGGAAACCCCGGTATTGCGCATCGATCATGGCGGTCGGGCGATACGGCTCGAAACCGCGCGCGGCGCGGTGGCGGCGCGGCGGGTTGTCGTCACCGTGCCGACCTCGATCCTCGCCGGGGAACTCATCCGCTTTGACCCGCCGCTGCCAGACAAAGTCGAGGCGGCGACCGGCCTGCCGCTCGGGGTCGACGACAAACTGTTTATCGCCTTGAAGGATTGGCGGCCTGACTTCGGCCAGGACGGCTTTCTTGTCGGCTCGACGACGCGGCGCGAGACGATGAGCTATCAACTGCGGCCGCTGGACCGGCCGGCGATCTACTGCTTTTTCGGCGGGCATTTTGCCGCGGCGATGGAGCGGGAAGGCGAGGCGGCGATGTTCGCGTTTGCCGCCGACGAATTGGCGAACATCCTCGGCGGCGGCATTCGGGATCACATCGCACCGCTCGCCGCAACCGCTTGGCTGCGCGATCCGTGGTCGCGCGGCTCCTATTCCTACGCCGCGCCCGGCCATTCCGGCGACCGCGCGATCCTCGCCGCACCGGTCGAGGACCGGCTGTTTTTCGCCGGCGAGGCGACCTCGCCCGATTTCTTTTCGACCGCTCACGGCGCCTATATGACCGGTCTTGCCGCCGCCGAGGCCGCGCTCGCCAGCCTGCGGCGGCGCTAACCCAACTCCGCCGCGCGCGGGCGTTCGTTGACGGTGGGGACGCGGATCCCGCCGTCGTCGAGGCGGACCGTGCTGAGCGAGGCGGTGGCGATCTCGATCCGGTTATAGAGATCGAGCGGCATGCCGAGGGCGAAGAGCAGGGCGGCGAGGATCACATCGCCATGGCTGACGACGACCACAGTCCCGTCGGGGTGGCGGCGCCGTAAATCGACGAGGGCGTCGACAATCCGCTCCTGGACCCGGCGCCAGCTTTCGCCGTTCGGGATGGCCGCGATGCTGCGGCAGCTTCGCCACAATTCCCAGCGTTTGTCGGTTCGGACCTGGTCAAAGGTCAAACCGGTCCAATCGCCGAAATCGATCTCGATCAAATCTTCCCGGATGACGACCGGCAGGTCGAGCCCGCGGGCGATGATCTCGGCGGTTTCCCGCGTGCGGTCGAGCGGGCTCGCGTAAATTGCGTCGATCTTTTCGCCGGCGAGACGCAGGGCGACCGCGGCGGCCTCGCGGCGCCCCTGTGGCGACAGGCCGATCCCCGGCGTTCGGCCAGCGGCCAAGCCGCCCTGCAACCTATGCTCGCCATGCCGCACCAGGTGAAAGAGCGTCATGCCGCTGATCCTCGACCGTGAGTGGAACGGTGACGATCGTAACATCCGATTGGCGGTACGTCTCGCCGTCCGCCGGCGGCGACAATCGCCGGCACGGCTGACGGATGGCCGAGAGCATGAACATGCGCGCCCTGCGGTTTTGGACGATATTGCTGGCCGGCAATGCAGCGGCCGAGGAGCCGGTGCTTCACGTTTACAATTGGGTGGATTACATCGCCCCCGACACGAAAGTCTACCTGCCGCTCGACAAGGGCAAATTGCCCGGCTGGAAAAACCTCCACCCGAAAATCCTCGGCCTCTTGGCGGCGGCCGGTCCCGGCAACGCCCACGGCGTGATGGCGCGGCGGAGCCGGCTACGCGGCGACGCCGGCTAGCCCGTGCCGTCGAGCTCCGGGTAGTGGCGGAAAATGCCGTGCTGATTGAACGGGATGCGCCGGTCGGACGCGAGATAGGCGGCGATGCGCGGGCGCGCGGCGACCTGGTCGTGCAGTGTAGTGACGCGCGGATATCGCGGTGCGAGCGCCGCCATCCGGACGGGAAAGGCGTAGCGCAGCCCGGCCACGATCTGAAACAACGACAGATCGGGGTACGTCAACTCCGGGCCGACCAGATGACCTCCGCCGGACGGGTTGCACGCCAGCACGCCTTCGAAATAGCCAAGATATTTGGGCATCCGCGCGCGGCGAAAATCGGCGCTCCGGGCGCGGGCCTCGGCGCGCTGGTCCTCATAGTAGAGGCCGCTGGCGATCGGGTGATGAGTGTCGTGGGCCTCGTCGACAAGATCGGCGATCGTCAATTGCAGCTGATGTGCCCAGAGCCGCCCGGCCTCGTCTTGCGGCGCCAGGCCGAGATGATCGCCCAGATAGATCAGGATGTTGGCGGTTTGGCCGATCAGTAAATCATCGGCTTTGAGAAAGGGCGGGGCAAAGGCAGGCCGGGCAACGCCCTCGCCCTGCATCAGGCGCGTCATCTCGGTCTCGCCGCCCGGCTCGCGGGCGACATCGACATAATCGGCGGCGGCCTCTTCGAGCGCCAAGCGCACGAACTCGCCGCGTCCCTGGATCGCCGACCAGTAATAAAGCTGGTACCGCATTGCCGCCGCCCTTCCTGATCCCGATCCGCGTTCAACCCGGCCGCGGGCGGCGCCCGTCAGCCGGCGCGCTGGTATTTGCGGCAGACGAGCCGCGCGCGATCGGTGATGTGCGGGCGGATGTGCGCCGGCATCGGCGTCGACTCGCTGGCGCGCTTCCAATCAGGGCCGGACACCACCTCGGGCGAGGCCAGGTGGTAGAGCGCGACATATTTCGGGTGGCGGGCGGCGCGGAAGCGGCGGGCGCTGAGCACCCCCGGCACGCGACCCAGCGCGGGCACGTGCTCGGTGTCGTACCAGGCGTTGAACTCGGTCTCGTGCTGCGGCGCCGGGGTCATCGCCACCAGCAACAGCCCGCCAGCGTTCTGCGGAGCGATGGCGTCGCCAGACAGGATCTGCTCGCCTTCAAAACGCGGCAGCAGCCGTTGGCATTTCGCCGTGACCCGTTTTGACCACGGCGACAAATTCTCGCCGCCGATCGCGCGATAGGCCGGGCTTTGCAGGACGGCAAGGCTTTCGAGATCGTAGGTCGCGACCGATTGCCTCCTGTCCTCGGCGCCGATCCAACGCTGCAGGCTCAGAAATCCCGGCACGCGCTGGCGCTCCGGAATGTGCTCGATGTCGTACCAATCGTTGAACTCGTCCTCGGCGACGTTGGAAAAATCCATTGCGGCGATCAGCAAACCCTTGGCCATCTCTCGTCTCCTCGCGTCTTGCGCCTCCAATCCTAAGCCCGGAACGTCGCCCCGTCCAAAGCTTCAGCCGCCGGCGCGGGCGATCGCGCCGGTGATCAGCGCCGCCGCCTCGTCCGCCTCCGCCCAGCGCTCGACGTCGACCCATTCGCCCGGCTCCAGATCCTTGTAGTGGCGGAAAAAATGGGCGATCTGGCTGCACAAGACAGGCGGCAAATCGCGGTAGGAGCGCACGCCGGAATAGTATGGGTGCAGCTCGTCGACCGGCACGGCGATGATTTTTTCGTCGGGTCCGTTCTCGTCCGCCATGATCAACGCGCCGACCGGGCGGCAGCGCACCACCGCCCCCGGTACGACCGCGGCCGTGCCGATGATAAGCACGTCGATCGGGTCGCCGTCCTCGGCCAGGGTGTGCGGCACAAACCCGTAATTGCCGGGATAGAACATCGCGGTGTGCAGAAAGCGGTCGACCAGCAGCGCGCCCGACACCTTGTCGAGCTCGTATTTGACCGGCTCGCCGCCCTGCGGGATCTCGACGACGACGTTGACGTCG
Organism: Allostellaceae bacterium; assembly: GCA_035570935.1. Classification (GTDB taxonomy): domain Bacteria; phylum Pseudomonadota; class Alphaproteobacteria; order ATCC43930; family CGMCC-115725; genus AP-15. Next base: position 13,547 of record DATMKU010000134.1, on the reverse strand, counting down.
TGCGGCGGCGCACGGCCAGCCGAAATCTTGGCGATGTCCATCGGCGACCCTTTCGCGGGAACGAGAGCCGGGTTAGGGCGCCATGCCCTTGTCGGCGAGTTCGCGCAGCGCCTTCTCGCTTTTGGCCATATCGAAGCCCATCGCGTTCATGATGTGCGGCGCCTTGGTGAATTGAATGTCGCGGTATTCGACGATCTCGACGCGGTTGCCCCATGGATCGAGAAAGTCGAGAAACTGACCCGGCAACAACTCGCCGCCCGCGGCCTCGACCAAGGCCCGCACCCGTGAGCGGTCGTCGACGACCAACCCGAAATGCCGGCGATGGTCGCGATTGTCACTGCTACGCTGCATCAGATTGATGAACTGGTCGCCAAGCTCGATAAAGGCGTTGCCCGGCCGTTTCGCGCGCAGATTGAAATCAAAGATCTTGCCGTAAAAGGCGAGCGCTTCGTCGATGTCGCCGACTTCGAGGGCGACATGGTTGATGCCGACAAGACGCGGCTTGCCGCCCGAGGCGGTGTGCGGCTGGGTGGATTGGGCCATTGTGTCCTCCTCCTGAGTGCTGCGGCGCACCCCCTCTATATCGGGCGCAATTCGCCGAGTTCGATCCCGCCACGGCGACGGACCGGCGGGAGCGGTCGGGTCGCGACTTTTGCAGAGCATCCGCGGGTTGGTACACCGGCGCTGGACGGTATAATCGGGCGGACCTCCAGCAGGGGATGCGAAATGTCGGTTGATCTGACGGTCAAGGGTGCGGTCGCTATAGTCGTGCTGAACCGCCCCGAGAAATTGAACGCGCTCAGCGGCGAGATGCGGCAGAGCCTGTGCGACCACTTCGCCCGGCTGCGCTATGACGACGCGGTGCGCGTGGTCGTCGTAACCGGTGCCGGCAGAGGGTTTTGCTCGGGCGCCGATGTCGATCGCATGGCCGGGCAGCATCACGATCTGCGCGGTGGCCGGGAGCGGCTGCAACAGGGCGGCCACACCTTTATCCGGGCCTTGCATGCGATCGAAAAACCGACCATCGCGGCGGTGCGCGGCCCGGCGGTTGGCATCGGCTGGAGCATAGCGCTCGCCTGCGACCTCGTCGTGGCCTCCAAGACCGCGCGATTTTCGCAGATCTTCCGGCGGATCGGGCTTGCCCCGGACGGCGGTGCCATCTGGTTTTTGACCCGCCGGCTCGGCATGGCCAAGGCAAAGGAGCTGGTATTCACCGCGCGTTTTGTCGAAGCCGAGGAGGCGCTCGCGTTGGGTCTCGCCAATTATGTTGTCGAGGACGACCAGCTAATGGCCAAAACCGACGAGTTGGCGGCCGACCTCGCCGCGGCGCCGACCTTTGCGCTCGGGTTGGCGAAAAAGCTGTTTCACGCCGCAACCGGCCCGAGCCTCGACGACTATCTCGACATCGAGAGCCTGGTGCAGCCGCAGCTCCACATGACCGCGGACAATGCCGAAGGGGTCGCCGCCTTCCGCGAAAAACGCCCGCCCAAATTCATCGGCCGCTGACCGCAGCCGAGAAAAACCGCCCATGGTGGGCGGTTGGCGCGCCACGGGCGGAACCAAGTCTGGCAGTTAGAGCAGATTTCGACCAAGTTGCCACGCTGTCATCGCGCGGAGCCCAAGGTTCCAGCTACGCCGGCCCGAGGACAGGCTCCGCGATGGGGCAATCTCGAAAAGGACGATCGCTCAGCGGCCCGAGATTGCTTCGCTTCGCTCGCAATGACGAGACGAAAGGTAATGGTTCGATTAGATCGGAAACTGCTCTCTAGCCGTGCTTGAGGTCGTCTTATGACGGGGGGTCGCGGTCGAGCGCTTCCTTGATGCGCTGCGGATCGACGCGGATCTCGACCCCGGCGCGTTCCTGCTGCAGCAGCATCGGCGAGCGCGAGTCGCGATTACCCCAGCCGCGGTTCAGCGCCTCGGACAGTTCGGCAAGCGCCAGGTTGGCGACCCGCATCGGCACGTTGAAGTCGCGGCCGAGCTGGGTGGCAAGCGTCACATCCTTATGCGCCAAGCGCAGCGCAAAGGCGGCGGGATCATAGGTTCCCGGCAGGAACTGGTCGATCAGCCCGTCGAAGGTCCGCCTTCTGCCGGTGGCGCCGTCGCGCACCGCTTCCCACAATGCCAGGGGTTCGACCCCGGCCTTGACCCCGACCGTGAACATTTCGGCGAGTGCAGTCTGGATGCAGTAGCCCGCACCGTTGTGCACGAGCTTGGCCACCGAGCCGGCGCCGATCGGGCCGACATAGCGTGCCTTGTCGCCCATGGCGTCGAGCACGGTCTTGTAGCGGTTGAAGATCTGCTCGTCGCCGCCGACCCAGAGCGCGAGCTTGCCGGTGCGCGCGCCGCGCGGCCCGCCGCTGACCGGCGAGTCGAGCATATAGACGTCGCGCTCGGCGAAGGCTGCGTTGATCTTGCGCACGACCGTCGGCGAATTGGTCGAAAGGTCGAAATACGCCTTGCCGCGGCTCATCCCGCCCAACAGACCGTTGTCGCCGAGAGCGACCGCCTCGACCTCGGGCGGCCCCGGCAGCGAGGTGAAGACGACTTCCGACGCCTCGGCGACAGCGCGCGGGTTGTCCGCCCAGACCGCGCCCGCGGTGAGATAGGGCTCGGCCGCAGCGCGGCGCAGATCGTGAACGACCAGATCGTGGCCGGCCTTTTGCAAGTTCGCGGCCATGCCCGAGCCCATCATGCCGAGACCGATAAACCCTATCTTCATCCTGCCCTCCGGCGATCGATTGCCCGATCAATCAGTGCTCTCGATCGCGGTTATTTCTCGAACACGTCCTTGGCGACGAGGGCCGCCGTCATCGCCGCCGGCCAGCCGGCGTAAAAGGCGAGATGGGTGATCACTTCGCTGAGTTCGTTCTTGGTGAGGCCGTTGTCGAGCGCGCGCTGAAGATGACCGACGAGCTGCTTTTCGCGGCCGAGTGCGATCAATGTCGCACAGGTGATCAGGCTGCGGTCGCGCTTTGAGAGGCCCGGGCGCTCCCAAACTTCGCCGAACAGCACGCGTTCGCTGAGATCGATCAGCCCCGGGACAATATTGCGGACCTGGTCGCGAGCCGAGGAGGGTTGCGATTGCGCCATGGCTTTCTCCTTTTATGTGGTCGAGCGGTTTCCTTCCGCGCGCAGCGTAGCACGCGGCCGCGGCGCCGGGCCAGAGCTACCGGCGTTCGACCTCGGGCGTCATATCGCTAATGAACTAACCGGCGCGGCTCACAGCGGCCCCGATCGCGCCGCGCGATCGAGCGCGCCCTGCCTGGAAGCATCGCCTCCAGGCGCGGCTTCGCGCGGCGGCGACGGTTAATGCTGGTCGGGGTCCGCCGCGGAGCGGGCGGCGGCCGCCTCGCGGTAATGCGCGCGCTGCTTGTCGCGCCACGCCGCGCGCTCGGCACTGTCGAGCACGCCGTCGTGATTGATGTCGATTTGGTCGAAACGCGCGCGAAACAGCTGATCACGCTGATCCGCCGGCATTGCCGCCAACCCGTCATAATAGGCCTTTCTCCTTTCGAGGTCAGCCTTTTGCGACGCCGAAAGGTCGGGTGCCGCCAGTTCGCGCGCGAGGCGGGCCTGGCGCTGCGCGATATCGTGCAGGCGAAAGTCGCGATATGCCTCGAACGTGATCAGTTCCGGTGAGGTTGCCTGGACGGCGGCCGGTTGAACGGCAGCGGGTTTGGCGGATGCCGCCGGGGCGACGGCGGGTGCAGGGTTGTCCGCCTGTGTGGTGCGTTGCGCCGTCGCCGGCAGGTGCCACATCGCGGCTGCGATCAGCGCGCAAGCGGCGGCGGCGAGGGTCCATCGTCTCATCGTGTTATCCCCTTAGAGTTCATGTCCTGTTCCATTAGAACAAAACATGATCCTCTTTGGCAAGAGTTTTTTTTCGCGCTTCCGTTTGCGGCGGCCGATTGGTGTCGCGCCCCGGTTTATGCGGTCGCGAACCCGCGATAGGTGCTGGGGACGCGCTGGATGTCCGAGATCAGTTCGCGCGGCAGGTGCCCAGGTGCTGCCGGATTGGCGCGGGCGTTGATTGCATCGGCCAAGCCGCCGAAGCGCTGTTCGATCACCTTCGCGATTTCGTCCCAGCGGCCGACCGCGGCGAACAGGCGGACGATGTCGTCCGGCACTTCTTTCGCCATCTCGGCCCATTGCCCCTGGCGCACCATCGCGTTGAGCTTGTGCCCGAGGTCTTCGAGCCCGTGCGTCGCTAGCACCGGGTAATAGGCCGGGGTCGAGCCGTAAAAAGCGACCCGCTGGCGGACCCATTCGAACATGCGCGCGACGGCCGCGTCGTCGCGGCCGGTGGCGAGAAAGCCGCCGCCCGAAATCTCGAAATTCTCACGCCGCCGGCCGGCCTTGGCGAGGCCAGCGGCGAGCCGCGGCATCACCGCTTCCTCGATATAGCGGCGGGTGCAAAAGCCGTGCAGTTTGACCCCGTCGCATTCCTCGCCCGCGACCCTGAGCATCGCCGGGCCGACCGCGGCGATCATGACCGCGGGCGGCGGGCCGTCGATCGGTTCGGGCGTAAAGTTCGGCGTCATCAAGGTGAAGCGGTAATGCTCGCCCTGATAGGACAGCCGCTCGCCGGTTTGCCAGCAATGCCAGATCGCGCGCAACGCTTGCACGTATTCGCGCATGCGCGGGGCGGGCGGCGTCCACCGCACCGAAAAGCGGCGCTCGTTGTGCGTGCGCACCTGCGAGCCTAGGCCGACGACAACGCGGCCGCCGCAAGCGCCGGCGAGATCCCATCCCACCTCCGCGACCGCCATCGGCGAGCGGGCAAAGGCGATCGCCACGCCGGTGTGCAACTCGATCCGCCGGGTGACGGTGCCGGCGATCGCCAGCGCCAAAAACGGGTCGTGCTTGTTTTCGGTGGCGATGACGCCATCGTAACCGTCGGCCTCGATCGCGCACGCGGCGGCGGCGGCGGCGCGCAAATTCTCCTGCGGCAATGTCGTGAAGACTCTCATCCCGGTGCTCCCCGCCGCTGCGGTTATGCCGGCGCCCTGCCGCGGGCGCCAAAGATCGCGGTGCCGACGCGGACATGGGTCGCACCAAAGCGGATCGCGGTCTCGAAATCGGCGCTCATCCCCATGCTCAACAGCTCGAGGCCGGTGCGCCGGGCGATCTCGCGCAATAGCGCGAAGTGCGGCGACGGCTCCTCGTCGGCCGGCGGCACGCACATCAGCCCGACGATCGGCAGGTCGAGCCGGTCGCGGCAGTCGCGCACAAAAGCATCGGCGGCGTCGGGCATGACGCCCGATTTTTGCGGCTCCTCGCCGGTGTTGACCTCGATCAGGCACGGCAGCCGGCGGCCGGTACGCTCCATCTCGCGCGCCAAGGCCATCGCGAGGCGCGGCCGGTCGACGGTTTCGATCACGTCGAACAAGGCGACCGCCTCCCTGACCTTGTTGGTCTGCAACGGTCCGATCAGGTGCAGGGCGAGGTCGGGAAACGATAGGCGAAGTGCGGGATATTTCGCCTCCGCCTCCTGCACCCGGTTTTCGCCGAACAGCCGGTGGCCGGCGGCCAGCGCCTCGCGTATCGCGGCGGCAGGCTGGGTCTTGCTGACCGCGACCAGCGCCGTGCTGCCGGGCGGCCGGCCGGCGCCCCGCGCCGCCGCCTCGACCCGGGCCTCTACCGCGGCGAGATTATCGCCGACGACCCTCTCGATAACCCCTTCCATATCAGCTCCGTTCCTGGCAAAAGCCTAGCTTGCTCGCTCCGGCCGCGGGCAAGGCCAACTCGCCGGGGGACCGCCGGATGTCAACTGCTCATTACCGCCTGCCGACAGCAATCGCCGCAAGTCTTTCATTGATGCTCGCCGCTTGCGGGTCGAGCCCGCCGGCTCATCAAGCAGGAGCACCACCCGGTGCCGGCGGTTCGCCGCAGGACCCGACCAATGTCAAGATCGCGGCCGCTGCGCCCGACGAGATGGACACCGAGGCGACGATCTGGACTTTGCTCGGTCTGGCGAAAAAGCCGTCGGAGCACGAGCCGGGGCCGCGCACCGGCAGTACGGTCAGCCCGATCCTGTGGCAGGCGGCGCTCGACACGCTCGGTTTCGCCAAGTTTAGCACGCAGGATCCGCTGACCGGCGAATTGGTCACCGAATGGTATTCGCCAAAAGACAAGCCCAACGAGCAATACAAGATCGACGTCTTTGTGCTCGCCCGGACGGTGCGGTCAGACGCGGTTGCGGTGACCGTCGACCGTCAGGAACGCACGGCGACCGGGCAATGGACCGACACGACGGTCGCGCGAAAGGTCGAAGACGACCTCGAAACCGCGATCTTGCGCCGCGCGGGTGAGCTGAAGCGCGAGTGGATGAAGGCATACGCCTCGAAATGACGGCGCCGCGCGCACCACGATGCGGGGATGTCGGGGCCTCGCGCGGCGGCGGCGCAACAGCCGATCGAAGCGACGCACGCGCTCGGTGCGGTTGAGGGTTGCACCAGTCGCCACGGGCAGCTGGGTATTATATCTGTATAGCGGCCGAACATTGCGCCTCGGCGGCGGATTGGCCCCGCCCGAGCAATCGGGCGTCTGTGCCGGCAACATGGCGGAAAGATCCATCACAGTGATGTCGCGCTATAATTTCCGGGAAACCGAAACCAAATGGCAGCGGATCTGGCGCGAACGGCGGCTGTTCGAGGTCGCCGTCGAGCCGGGAAGGCCGAAATATTACGTCCTCGAAATGTTCCCCTATCCGTCGGGGAAATTGCATGTCGGCCATATCCGCAATTACACGATGGGCGACCTCGTCGCCCGTTATCGTCGGGCGCAGGGTTACAACGTGCTGCACCCGATGGGGTGGGACGCGTTTGGCCTGCCGGCCGAGAACGCGGCGATCGCCGAAAGGGTCCACCCCGCCGTGTGGACCCGGCAGAACATCGCGACCATGCGCGGCGAGCTGCAACGCATGGGGTTTGGCTATGACTGGTCGCGCGAGATCGCCGCCTGCGACCCGGAATATTACCGGCACGAACAGAAGATGTTTCTCGATTTCCTGGCGGCGGGGCTTGCCTACCGCAGAGAATCCTGGGTCAACTGGGACCCGGTCGAAAACACGGTTCTCGCCAACGAGCAGGTCGTCGACGGCCGCGGCTGGCGCTCCAATGCGGTCGTCGAAAAGCGGCTCTTGGCGCAATGGTCGCTGCGCATCACTGCCTTCACCGAGGAATTGCTCGAAGCGCTTCGCAGGCTCGAACGCTGGCCCGAGCGGGTGCGGCTGATGCAGGAAAACTGGATCGGCCGCTCCGAGGGTGCGCGCGTGCTGTTCCAGATCGCCGGCGGCGACGACAGCATCGAGGTCTTCACGACCCGGCAGGACACTCTCTTCGGGGCCTCTTTCCTCGCCTTGTCGCCGAATCACCCGCTGGCGCAGCAACTGGCCGAGAACGATGCCGGGCTCGCTGGCTTTATCGCCGAATGCAACCGCATGGGGACCAGCGAGGCGGTTATCGAGACCGCCGAGAAACGCGGCTATGCGACCGGCCTCGAAGCGGTTCACCCGTTCGAACCGAACCGCCGGGTGCCGGTCTGGGTCGCGAATTTCGTGTTGATGGAATACGGCACCGGCGCGATCTTCGGCTGTCCGGCGCATGACCAGCGCGATCTCGAATTCGCCCGCAAATATGGGCTGCCGGTGATCCCTGTGGTATTGCCGCCCGGCGCGGACGCCGGGACCTTCGCGATCGGCGACACCGCCTATGTCGAGGACGGTACGCTGTTCAGTTCGGCCTTTTTGGACGGGCTGCCGGTCGCGGACGCCAAGCGTGCCGCCGGCGACCGGCTCGAAATGCTGCGCCGCGGCGAGCGCATGATCGCCTACCGGCTGCGCGACTGGGGTGTGTCGCGGCAGCGTTATTGGGGCTGCCCGATCCCGGTCGTCCATTGCTCGAAATGCGGCATTGTCCCGGTGCCGGAGAGCGATCTGCCGGTCGAGCTGCCGATGGATGTCAACTTTGAGCTCCCTGGCAATCCGCTCGACCACCACCCGACCTGGAAATATGTCGAGTGCCCCCGCTGCGGCGGGCCGGCGGAGCGAGAGACCGACACGCTCGACACGTTTTTCGATTCGTCCTGGTATTTCCTGCGCTTCTGCTCGGCGCACGCACCGGTCGCGTTCACCCGCGAGGCGGCGTCCTATTGGATGCCGGTCGACCAGTATATCGGCGGGATCGAGCACGCCGTGCTGCATCTACTGTATTCGCGCTTTTTCATGCGTGCATTGAAGCAATGCGGCTATCTCGATCTCGACGAGCCGTTCGCCGGGCTGTTCACCCAGGGCATGGTCTGCCACCAGACCTACCAGAGCGAGGACGGCGACTGGCTGTTCCCGGAGGAGGTCGAGAGCGCCGCGGCGGGAGAGTTCGTCGACCATGACGGCCAGCCGGTTGTCGTCGGCCGCACCGAGAAAATGTCGAAGTCGAAAAAGAACGTCGTCGGCCTCGACGCCATCGTCGAGACTTACGGCGCCGACACGGCGCGGCTTTACCTGCTGTCGGACAGCCCGCCCGAGCGCGACCTCGACTGGACCGACACCGGGATCGAGGGCATCTGGCGCTATGTCAACCGGTTGTGGCGGCTGGTGAGCGAACCGCCGGTGCCGTTGCCCCCGCCGGGGACGGCTGCGACGGGCGATCTGACTCCTGATGCCGCCCGGTTGCGCCGCGCTATTCATCGGACGATTGCCGCGGTGACCGACGACCTCGACAAGTTCCGCTTCAACCGCGCCGTCGCCCGCATCCGCGAACTGACCAACGCGATCGAGGAATTGCCGCGAAAGGCTCTCGAAACCGCCGCCGGGGCACCCGCGGTATTGCGCGAGGCGCTCGAGACCTTGGCGCGATTGTTGGGTCCGATGATGCCGCATCTCGCCGAGGAAATGTGGGAGACGCTGGGCGGCGCCGGGCTTCTCGCCGAGCAGCCCTGGCCGCTCGCTGATCCGGAATTGACGCGCGAGGAGCAGGTGACGATCGCGGTGCAGGTCAACGGCAAATTGCGCGGCACGCTCGAATTCCCGCGCGATATGGAGAGTGGTGCGGTCGAGAATGCGGCATTGCAATTGCCGCAGGTTGCGCGCTGGCTCGACGGCCGGCCGCCGCGCAAGGTCATCATCGTGCCGAATCGGATCGTCAGCATCGTCGCCTGACATGAGGGGGCGGCGAGCTTTTCTGGCGCTGACCGTCGCCCTCACCCTGCCATTGCCGGGGTGCGGGTGGGAACCATTGTATGCCGATCCACAAAGCGGGCCGGCCAGCGCCGAGCTGCGCGCGATCAAGGTCTCCCCGATCTCCGAGCGGATCGGCCAACGGCTTGAAATGGCGTTGCGCGATGCGCTCAACCCGACCGGCGAACCGACCCTGCCGCGCTACACGCTGAACACGACGCTGAACTACTCGCTGAACAGTCTCGGCTTGCAGTCGCAGGGCACCTCCACCCTCGGGCAAATCGACCTGCACAGTACGAGCAATCTGATCGAAAACCGCACGGGTCAAAATCTGCTGACGATTTCGTTGCACGAGCAGAACTCCTTCGAGCTGAACTCCAACCAGTATTCGACCGTCGTCGGCGAAAAGGACGCCCAAATCCGCACCGTTGCCGAATTGAATTCGGAGATCGTGCGGCGGCTGAATTTGTTCATGGAACAACGGATCGCCCAGAAAGCCCCGAAGAAGGCCGAGGCAACGCCGTGAAGATCGCCCCGGCACGGGCCGCCGCCTTTGTGCAGCGCCCCGATCCCGCGATCCGCGCGGTATTGCTTTACGGCCCCGATGCCGGCCTGGTGCGCGAGCGCGCCGATCACCTCGCCCACACGGTCTGCGCGGATCTCGGCGACCCGTTTCGCGTCGCCGATCTCAACGGCGCCGCACTCGCCGCCGATCCGGCGCGGCTCGCCGACGAGGCGGCGCAGCTGAGCCTTGCCGGTGGGCGCCGGGTGGTGCGGGTGCGCGCCGCCGCCGATGGGCTCGGGCGGCTCTTTACTGGGTTTCTCGCCGATCCGCCGGGCGAGGCGCTGGTCGTCGTCGAGGCCGGTGAGCTTGCCGGCTCGTCCGCATTGCGGCGGGCGTTCGAGGCGTCGCCCGGCGGTGCGGCGATCGGCTGCTACCCCGACCCGCCGCGCGACCGCGCCGCGGTGATCCGCGAAAGCCTGATGGCGCACCGCGTCACGGCTAGCCGCGACGCCGCCCAGTACCTGGTCGACCATTTGGGCGAAGACCGCCTGGTGACCCGCTCCGAACTCGACAAGCTGGCGCTCTATGTCGGCGACGGCGGCCGGGTCGAGCTTGAGGACGCGGTTCTGTCGGTCGGCGACAGCGCCGCGCTCGAACTCGACGACGCGGTGATGGTGGCGGCCGAAGGCGACCCGGCGCGGCTCGACCGGGTGCTCGACCGCGTCTTCCAGGAAGGCGAATCGCCGGTCACCGTGGTGCGCGCGATGCTGCGCCACCTGCACCGGCTGCACGCCATGGTGGCACGGGTCGCCGCCGGCACGGCGATCGACGAGGTCATGCGCGCCGCGCGCCCGCCGATCTTTTTCAAGCACCAGGACGGGACCCGACGCCAGCTGGCCCAATGGCGCGAACCCGGCCTGCGCGCGGCGCTCGATCATGTCGCGCAGGCCGAAATTCACATCAAGACGACGGGTCTCCCGGCTGAGACCCTGTGCCGCGAGGCGCTGCTGGCGGTGGCGCTGGCGGCTGGGTCTCCCGCACCGCACCGCGGATAGCAGCGGCCGCGAAGGCGTTACGGCATCGGCCGCGTCTCATACAGATAATCGAAGGTCACCCGCGCCCACAGGGTTCCGGCGGGACGACTGCCGGGCGGCGGCCGAAGGCAAACCCAAAGCTGTGCGCCTTGGACGCCGCGACCGGTCTGGTTCACCATGATCATGTCGCCCGGCTGGCCGACGAGCGGCAGATCCGGAGCGATCGGCGGCTTCTGGGGCGGGAACCGTGTCGCCGGTGCCGACTCCGGGTTGTCGGGCAGATCGATCGGCGTCAGCTGGACATTGGCAAAGGTCGGCGACTTGCCGGCAAACGGATCGAGCTGCGGGGTCGCCTGAAACGCGCCCCCGTAGTTGTCGCCAATTCCGAGCACGCCGGTTGCGCGATTCCGATCGAAATTGGCGACCGGATAGGGGTCGCTCGAATTGAATTGCGCGGAACCGAAGACGCCGATGTAAGGGGGAATCTGCCCGCCGACATCGCCCGAACTGACGCCCCAGACGCCGACGCCTTGGTTGCTGGTGCCTTGAACCCCGGTGCCTTTGCTGCCCTCGGCATCTTCGAAAAAGCTCTGGCCCTGCACGCCAAAGCTGTCGCCTGTTCCCGAAACCCCGATCTCGCCGCCCAATCCCATGACGCCGGTTTGAAGTTCGGGTGCGGTCGGAACCGGGCCGTCGGGATCGCCTTGCCCGATCACGCCGACGATGTCGCCCAATCCGCACACCCCGGTGCCGGTCGGTGCCTGCCTCGAACCGGGGCTGTTGGCCAAGGATTCACCGTAAACCCCGGCTGTGGTGCCCTGGACATTTACGCCGTAGGCGATCCTGCTGGCGTCGGTCTGGAAGCCGATGGCAGCTGGCCCGAGAGCCGTCCACTGGTTGTCGCTCGACATGTTGATCTCCTCTCCTCCGGCTTGGTCTGCGGCATGGCGTGCCTGGTCGGGTGTCGAAGGCTCGCGGTCCGGTCGAGACAGATCTAACAAGGAGACGAAACGGGAAGTGTGAAGCGGTTCACAGCGCATCGGGCTTCTTCCCCGGCGGCCGGCTAGACCTCGGTCTTGGCGCCGGTCCGCTCGGTGATCAGCCGGTAATGCTCGATCCGCCGGTGCTTCTCGAAATTGAAGACGGTCCGCCGCAGATAATCGCCGAGGTCGAGGTCGAGATCGACGGCGATGACCTCGTCTTCCTCGCTCAACGCCTGCGCCGCGACCTCGCCGGTGGGGGCCACGATCGCCGAGCCGCCGATCATCGCAAAACCGTCTTCGGCGCCGCATTTCGCCGCCGCCAAGACCCAGGCCGCGTTCTGGTAAGCGCCGGCCTGCAATGACAACATATGGTGAAACATCCGCAGGTGCTCGGGCTCGCGGTGGTGGATGTTCTGGATCGGCGTGTTGTAGCCGAGGGCGACGATCTCGACCCCCTGCAATCCCATGACGCGCCAAGTCTCGGGCCAGCGCCGATCGTTGCAGATGCACATGCCGACGACGGCGTCCCAGGCGCGCCAGACGTTGAAGCCCTCGTTGCCGACATCGAAATAGCGCTTTTCGAGATGCTGAAAGGGGGCCTCGGGCAAATGCTCGGCATGGCCTGGCAGGTGGATCTTACGGTAGCGGCCGATAATCCTGCCGTCGCGTTCGACCAGGATCGCGGTGTTGTAGTGCCTCGGTTCGCCCTTCTCCTGGGTTAATTCGGCATAGCCGAGGTAGAAGCCGACCCCCAATTCCTTGGCCAAATCGAACAATGGCCGGGTTTCGACATTGGGCATTTCGCGTTCGAAAAAGCGGTCGATCTCGGCCTGGTCGGTCATCCACCAGCGCGGAAAAAAGGTGGTCAGCGCTAGCTCCGGAAAAACCACAAACCGCGCGCCGCGGCCATGCGCCTCGTGCAGCAGCGCCATCAGCCGCCCAACCACCGCAGCCCGGCCGTCTGCCAAATGGATCGGCCCCAACTGGGCCACCGCCGCATTCAATCGCCGCGCCATGCCGTTCTTTCCTCCAATCCGCCGGAGTTGATAGCGCACCCGGATGCCTACTGAAACCGAGCGCGCACCTGTTCCGCCTGATATGCGGAGGGTCTCGCCACGGCGGTTTGTCCAAAATAGTGCTGTTTATGACGGGCCGCTGCAAGTTGCGCCGGTTGCACGGCGGGGCCTGCGCTTTAATGCGGAGCGCTGCTCGGGCTGAGCATAATGTGATGATAGCAATTGCGTGGCTGTCACCATCGCAAATGCCATGCCCGTTTTCCGGCGGCTTGGTCCTGCCCTTGCTGGACGTTACCGGCAGACAAAACCGCCAAGGATGGGCTATAGCTCGGCGGAACTTGGCCTCTTCGGCTTGCCGCGGGCGGTCGGCAGGGGCGGGTTTGCCCGCGTTCCTCCGGTTTACCATGGCGCGGGGATTGCCGATGCTCCGAGGCGCGAGGAGCGAATACGGCTTTCGCCGGCAACCGGAGGCGCAGGCGGGCCCGTGGGGGATCAAATGGCGCGCAATTCATCTGCCGGCTGGTTTCTTTCGGTCCTTGCCGTCCTCCTACTGTCGGGCGCCGCCTCGGCGCAACCGGCGCCGGGCGGGCCGCCGGCGGTGGGCGTCGGGCGCGCCGAGCGCCAAAAGATCACCCAGACCAACGAGTTTATCGGGCGCATCCAGGCGGTCGGGCGAGTGGCGTTGGTCGCGCGGGTCACCGCGTTTCTTGAAAAGCGGCTGTTTGTCGAGGGCGCGGAGGTCAAGAAGGGCGACTTGCTTTACCAACTCGAACAGCCGCCGTTTCAGGCCCAGGTCGATTACAACCAAGCCAATGTCGCGCAATTGCAGGC
>DATMKU010000133.1:0-40974 GCA_035570935.1 Allostellaceae bacterium | reverse complement strand
CCGACCGGCGTCGGCAAGACCGAGCTGACGCGCGCCCTCGCTGAATTCCTGTTCGACGACGAGAGCGCGATGGTGCGCATCGACATGTCGGAATACATGGAAAAGCACTCGGTTGCCCGCCTGATCGGCGCGCCGCCGGGTTATGTCGGCTACGAGGAGGGCGGCAGTCTGACGGAGGCGGTGCGTCGCCGGCCCTATCAGGTGATCCTGTTCGACGAGGTCGAAAAGGCGCACCCCGACGTCTTCAACGTATTGCTGCAGGTTCTCGACGACGGCCGCTTGACCGACGGTCAAGGCCGAACCGCCGACTTCCGCAACACGCTGATCGTGCTGACCTCAAATCTCGGAAGCGAGGCGTTGGCGCGCCTGCCCGAGCGAGCGGACGTGTCGGTCGCGCGGGAGGCGGTGATGGAAGCGGTGCGTGCCGCGTTCCGGCCCGAGTTCCTTAACCGGCTCGACGAGATCCTGTTGTTCCGCCGCCTGTCGCGCGACGACATGAAGGGGATCGTATCGATCCAGATCGAGCGCCTGAAAAAGCTGCTGGCTGACCGCAAGATCACGATCGAACTCGATGCGCCGGCGATGGCCTGGCTGGCCGACGCCGGGTACGACCCGGTCTACGGAGCCCGGCCGCTGAAGCGGGTCATCCAGCGCGAATTGCAGAACCCGTTGGCGCAGTCGATCCTCGCCGGGCGCATTCCGGATGGGTCGATGGTGGGCGTCACCGCCGGGGACCGCGGTCTGGTCATCGAGGAGGCGGCGCGGGCCGAGGCGGCCTGACAAGGTCCCCGTGCCGGGCAGCGGCTAGATCGAAGCGCCGCGCGGAGACGGGTGGCGCTGCGAGGTTGATCAGCCCTCCTGATCGGTGCCGACGACGAGATGGCATTCCTCCACGTCCGAGCGCGGGATCCGCAGGGTATCGGGCGGGTTCAACTGGCGCAGCACCAGGGTATCGCCCTCCCAGCCCACGAACTGCTTGATCAGCACCGCCTGCCCCTTTTTGTAGACCACGACGTCACGGCCCCGCCTCGGCGGTTTGAACGGGTTGACGTGCAATAGCCAGTTTTGCTCGTAGCGCGGCTCCATGCTGTCGCCCACCATGTAGATGGCGTACGCCGCGCGCACGCCGCCGAGATTGGCTGGGCGCGGGGTGTAGCCGATCTCATCCTGCAGAAACATCTCCTGATCATTGCCGCCGCGTCCGGCGCTGCGGATCGGGATCATGTCCGGCGAGCGTGCAATGCCCGACGGCCGCGCCGAGGGTGGGCGGCCACGTCCGGGGCGCGGCATATCGACGGCGGGTTGCGAACCAACCTCGGCGACGGCATGGCGAAGCACCTCGTCCGGGCTCACCCCGAGGAAGGCGGCAACCTGTACGGTCTCCAGTTGCTTCATCTGACGCTCTCCTTTGAGCATCCGTGAGACCGCCGAAGGGGCGAGCCGCAGGTGGCGGGCGAGGTCGGCCTGGGTGGCGCCGATCCGCTCGAGAGCTTGGTGAAACCAGGAGGCGTCCATCTATGCCCTTTACGCAATTTCTATATTAACAACATACCTAGTCATGTTATCATGGCGATGCGATGATAACAAGGGTATTCGATTGTCAATGTGCGAGGGACCTATGGAGACGCTATCTATCGAGCCGCACGACACTAACGATACCGGGTGCGCCTATCCTCTCGGCGGTAATGGTGAACGCCGAAATTGCGGGGTACGGCGGCGCATAGGCTCGCCTTATTGCTCGGACCATCACAGGCTGTGCCACGTTCCTTGGGGGACGAGCGAGGAAGTCAAGCGGTTGCGCGAGGTCGAAGCGCTGGCGAGCGTCGTCGGCGGGCGTCGGGCTCGAGACGGCGGCGAACCGTCGCAGCGTTTTTTGAGACGGCTGGAGCACGCCGTCCGCTGTTTTTCGTGACCGGTTTGTTCATGATTTGTTCGGAAATAGAATGACCCGTCTGAAATCAGGACGACAAAACCTGTCAGCAGCCTCTCAACAGGAGTTGGCTCCCACCGACGAGCGCATCCGGCAAGGGGCGGTCGAACGGCTGGACCGTCCGATCGCCGATGAAATGGGCCGTTCGGCGCGCCCTTACCGCGCCGTCGACACCTTGGCGACGATGGAACGACGGGGATCCATCACCGCGGGGATGCGCCAAGCCGCAGAAGATTTTCGCGTTCGCTTTCTTAAAGCGCAGCTCGATCCGCTGCGCGCGCTCGACTATTCGCGACCGAGGGATAGCCGAACCGGCCGGGCGAAGGACGGTGGCGAAACGGGGTTGCGGGTCGAAAACGCCCGTCAGCATGTCTGGCGGGCGATCGTCGCGGTTGGTGGTCCGAGTTCGCCCGGCGGATCATGCCTATGGCATGTCGTCGGCTGGGAGTGCTCGCTAAAGGAATGGGCGTTCGAACAAGGCTGGAATGGTCGTCGGGTCAGCCAAGAGGCCGCTTCGGGGATACTGATCGCGGCGTTGGGTGCGCTCGAAACGCATTACCAACATGCCGCATGATTGCGATAATCAGATTTTGCGATTGACAAATCCGGATTGATCTGGTATAAGACAGCGAAATTGGCAAAGCCGGCCGCAGCGATCTGGTTTGAGCCCATCGGGGAGGCCGCGGTGCCGCTCGAAGGGATCGCGAGTTTTAAACCGCCTATATTGTGCCCAGTCGATAAATTGTAACGAGAACGAGTGCTGGCGTTTGCCAGCGACCTTGAATGATTTAATAATACGCTCCGGTGTTCATGATAGTAAAATTTTACGGCAGACGCGGTCGGTGGTGCCTTGGGAACAATCGAGTGACGCGTCAAGAAATAATGGTGAAGCTCGACACTGGCGCGGATCATTTCGCAATGCTCGCGGGCTCGCCCCGGCGCCGGCAGGAGAGCGCGGCGGCCGGTCTCGCGGAGGACGCGTGACGTGTTTGCACGCCAGCTGGCTCGCCGCGTTGCCACAGGCGGTCAGAAACAGAATCATTGACACGCTGAACCCTGACGAAGCCCTTGCGCTGCTGTATGATTGGCCGTTCTGGGCGCGGTCCAATCAGCTGCCGCCGGAGGGTGGCTGGCGAGTTTGGCTGCTGTTGGCCGGTCGCGGGTTCGGCAAGACGCGAACCGGGGCGGAGTTGGTGCGCGCGCGGGTGGCTGCACGAACCGCGCGCCGATTGGCGCTCGTCGCACCGACCGCTGCTGATGCCCGCAGTGTCATGGTCGAAGGCGAAAGCGGCATCCTGGCGATTTCGCCGCATTGGGATCGGCCGCGCTACGAGCCCTCAAAGCGCCAATTGACCTGGCCCAACGGAGCGATTGCCACCTTTTACAGCGCGGATGAGCCCGAGCGGCTGCGCGGACCGCAGCATGATGCGGCATGGTGCGACGAGCTTACCAGCTGGCGCTATCCGGACGCCTGGCACATGCTGATGTTCGGTTTGCGCTTGGGCGAGGATCCGCGGGTCGTCGTTACCACGACACCGCGGCCAACCAAGCTGCTGAGGGCGCTGATCGAGGACCCAGCAGTCGCGGTGACGCGCGGCACAACCTATGACAACCGGCCCAACCTGGCACCGAACTTCCTCGACCAGATCATTCGCAAATATGAAGGAACCCGGCTCGGCAGGCAGGAAATCGAGGCCGAAATCCTTGATGATCTTCCGGGCGGGTTGTGGAATCGGGATGGCATCGAGGCTACGCGCGGACGCATCGCTCCTCCCTTAGCAAGGATCGTGGTTGCGATTGATCCGGCGGTTACCTCGGGCGAAACAGCGGATGAGACGGGCATTATCGTCGCCGGCCGAGACGCGGACGGTCACGGTTGGGTTTTAGCGGATCTTTCCGGACGGTACCGGCCTTTGGAATGGGCCAAAACCGCGGTAGCGGCATATCACGCGCATCATGCCGACCGGGTAGTAGCGGAAGTCAACAACGGCGGCGAAATGGTCGAGTCGACCTTGCGGGTGATGGATCCAGATCTGTCGTTCGCGCCGGTCCGTGCGTCGCGTGGCAAAGTTACCCGGGCCGAACCCGTGGCTGCGCTCTATGAGCAGGGGAGGGTGCACCATCAGGGTGTCTTCCCGCAACTGGAAGATCAGATGTGCAGCCTGATCCGAGGCGGCTTTGACGGTACGGAAAGCGCCCGGCTGGGGTTCTCTCCGGACCGTGTCGATGCGTTGGTTTGGGCGATAACCGACCTTTTGCTGGTCCCGATTATCGGCGAAGGAATTTACGACATCTATCGTCAACTGAGCGGCCAGCTGTCCCAGCCGAGCCGCTCTAAACCGTAAACTAGCGAGTTAAGGAGGACACAGTCTGTGCCCCTGTTGGTCAAGGATGCGAACACGACGACGCAGTCGCTATCGACCGGGCTCGACAGCTCCGGCAATTTGGTGCCGCTGCATTCGCCCGCCGCGATCGTCGCCGGGATCGCGACGCCGGTCAGCTCAGCGGCGCCGCTGCCGGTAATCAATACCGCCGGTTCGGTGGCAAGCGACGGCAGTGGCACGGTTGTCGCCGGCGGCTCTGCACAAACGCTGTTCGGCGGGATCGTGCCGGTCAACGGCTGGCTGGTCGCCAACAACTCCGCGGCGGCGGTCTATGTTTCCGATGTTGGCGTCGCAACATCGGGAGGAGCTTCGATCCCAATCGCGCCGGGCAGTGTATTTGCGACGCCTCCTGGATATAAGCCCGCGGGCGCGGTCAGCCTCTATGGCTCCGCCGCCGGTCAAGCCTACGCCGCGCGGCGCTGGTAACGAGGTTAGTTGTCGAAAACACAACATGAATATCGATCCATCGGTGACGTGTCCCGCGACGCAGCCACAGGTCGGCACGGCGGCGGCAATGGAGACGACCGGGGTGGGGTGCGATGATGTCTCTTTCCAAGATTGCCGCGGTCGGGATCGCTGTCGGCGCCGCGTGTGCAGCGCTGACGGCCCGGTCCTTCGCCCAATCACCAGGAAATTTCTCGACCTTGTCGACGACGGGCACTGCCACGCTCGGCGGTGACGTCCTGATGTGTTCCGGTCGCCCGTGGATCGATGTGCGGTGCAACGGTGCGGTGGGGGATGATAGCCACGACGACACCACGGCCATCCAGACCACGATAAACAGCGCGATCGCGAATAATTGGCCGCTTCATATTCCAGCAGGCACCTACAAAGTCACTGCGGGCCTGGTAATCGACTACGCAAGCCAGGCGGCCAACGGCTTTCGCCTGATCTCAAATGGCGCCACGCTAGACGGCCGAGGCGTGCCGACAGGGCCCGTAATCCAAATTCAGTGCGGTGGCGGCAGCTCCGGCAGCCCTACCGGATGCTTTTATTTCAAAGAGGAAGGGTCCCTGTTTGTCAACGCCAATGCCCCTGGATACGCAGTCATCGTCGGCAAGACCGATTTCTCCGATGCGCATAATTCGATAAAGATCGATCATCTTATCGTCAATAACTCGAGCGCCAGTCCCTCGGCTGGGGCGTGCCAATTCAACGATGTCCTGGACAGCGACATCTATGCCGTTTGCGATTCGTCGGGCGGGGCCGCGGGAATGGCCTTTGAGCAAACCCAATTCTCGCGCGTCTCCGGATCGGCAACCGCGTCGGGAACCGGTGGACGCGGTGTCGTCCTCGAAAATGGCTACAATTTTTCAAACACTTTTTTCGGACTTGACCTCGAAGTGTCGCCGACGTGCTTATCAATAACTTTTAACCACAATGGATTGAATACATTTGTCTCGCCTTATTTCGACTGTGTCACCGCGGTTAACGCGACATCGAGCACCAGCAATATTTTGATAAATCCGAATTATGGCGGCAATGTCATCAATTTTGGGCCGAATTCGGTGGGGATGTCGGTGCAGGGAACAGGCTCACGCGCCAAGTGGATTTTTCCATCGACGGCAACTTACACGGCAGCACCGATCGACGATGGAATCTCGATTTCCAGCTACAACGCGCCGGGGGCATCGATGGTGGTTACGCTACCACCTGTCGCCAATGTGAATTCCGGCTGGTCGATGGCGGTCGCGACCGACAATGGCAAAGGAATGACCGTCGACGCACCGACCGGCAATATCGTGCTGGGGGGCAAGTTCGTGCCATCGGTGACATTGGGCGGCGGGAATTACGAATACCTGCGCGTGCAGTCCGATGGCAACAATTGGCGTATTGTGTCGTCAACCCGAAACACACGGCTGAACATGGGTTTTGAGCCCCCGCCCTGGCCGAGCAATTGGCTTTATCCGACGAGTTCGGGTTACGCCGCCACGCTCGGCGACAACGGCAACACCTTGTCCTCGTACGATACGTCGGGCGGGCTCACCGTCACCCTGCCCCCAACCACCAGCCTGCCCAACGGCTGGTCAATGGGGTTCGCCACCGACAACAACAAGCCGCTGACCGTCGCGGTGAACAGCACAGCCGGCGGCCGCATCATCTGGCCGGGGTCGGGTGCCTCGGCGATGTCGGTCAGCCTTGCCAACAACAGCGAAGGCGCCTACGAATATTTGACCGTGCAATATGATAGTTTGTCGGCCGGCGGCAATTTCCGCGTTGTCGATGCCACCCCGGCGACCTGGCAGGCGATTGGCGGCATCGGCTCGGCCTCGATTTCGCATTGGAGCTTTCCGTCGGGGTCGACCGCCTATGCCGCGAACCGAGCCGACAACGGCAATGTGATCTCGGCCTACAACAGCACGGGCGCCTTTCTGACCGTGATCCTGCCCCCGACAAATACGATCTCGATGGGCTGGACGATCGGGCTTACCAACGACAACGGCAAGATCGCCAATGTCCAGGTCAATAGCACGTCGGGCGGGAATATTCTTTATCCGGGCAGCGGGAACGCGCTCAATAATTTGTCTCTCGCCTCCGGAAATTATGAGCTGCTGGTTCTGCGCTTTGACGGCAGCAACTTCCGGGTTACGGAAGCGACGCCGGCGACGGCCGCCCTGACCGGGATGTCCGGCTCGACGCCCGACATCAACCGTTGGAATTTTCCATCGGCGGCAACTTATGCTGCGGGGCCGAGCGACAACGGCAACGCATTGTCGAGCTATAACACCTCTGCCGGGCTCACCGTAACATTGCCGGCGACGACGACCATTGCGCCCGGCTGGACCATGGGGTTCGCGACCGATGACGGAAAGCCGCTGGCCGTTCAGGTCAACGAAGTTTCAGGCGGATCGATCCTCGAACCAGCGCGAGGGGGCACCTCCACTTCGTCGATCGCTCTTGCCGCCGGGCAAAACTACGAATTCCTCCAGCTCCGTTTTGACGGCAGCAATTTCCGGATTGTCGGCGCTACGCCGCAAACGATCAATGCGCTTGGCGGTTTGATCTCGCCTGGCACGCCGGCTTCGAGCGGGGCCCCGTGTAACGTTGGGCAGCTCCAGGCCGACATCAACTATCTTTATTTCTGCGCCGCGCCGAATACGTGGAAGCGCGCGGCACTGTCTTCATTCTGAGCGGAGAGGCCTCGACCGCAGAGAGTGCGATCATCTCGGGCCGCTGCAAGAGCCGTATCGATCTCTCGTGCTTCCGGCCGCCAACATGATGATGTCTCATGAGATTGACAGAAGCGCGAGGATGACAATGTGGTTATCGCGCAGCTCGAAGCTTTCCGAGGTAGCGGCATGACCGCGCCAAGCGGAAAGCGCACCTCTCTTGCTTCCTATAGTTGGGGCGGGTTGGGTTCACAAAACGATATCACCCAGTATCGGGAGGTCTTTCAACCCGATCAAGGGATTTTTTCGCCGGGCTATCCGCTGGTTCCGCCCGAACGCGAGCGTGTCCGGGTTTGGGATTTCCCGGTTGGTTACAATACGATTTACACACCACGCGGTTACGAGCCGACCGGGTTTCACGAACTGCGCGCGTTGGCAGAAAACCATGACATTACCCGGCTGGCGATCGAGACCCGTAAGGATCAGATCGAAAAACTCGAATGGGAGATTAGGCCGCGCAACGAACATAAACCAACCACGGACGTGTCGGCGCGCATTGCGGCGCTGACTGAATTCTGGCGGAAACCCGACGCCGAGCAGCCATTTGGAACTTGGTTACGAGAGTTGCTCGAAGATCTGCTGGTGTTGGATGCGCCGTGTCTCGAAATGCGACGCAACCGTGGCGGTGACATTATCGGTCTCGACGTTGTCGACGGTTCGACGATCAAAGTATTGGTCGATGATACCGGTCGGCGCCCTGGGCCGCCAGCGCCAGCTTATGAACAGGTCATTCATGGCCGCCCGTGGCGACTTCTGACCGCGGATGAGCTGCTTTACCTGCCTCGAAACCGACGGCCGCATAAGGCGTATGGGTTCGGGCCGTGTGAACAGATCGTCATGACCATCAATATCGGCTTGCGCCGCCAACTCATGCAGCTGCAGCACTTCACCGAGGGCAACGTCCCGCCCGGCCTGTTGAATGCTCCGGACGGCTGGAATGCGGAGCAGATCCGCCAATTCCAGGAATGGTTCGACTCCATCCTCGCCGGCAACACGGGCAGCCGGACCCGGTTAATTTGGGCGCCGACTGGCGCAAGATACCAAGCGTTTAAAGAGGCGCCGTACAAGGACGAGTTCGACGAGTGGTTGGCTCGGATCGTCTGCTACGCCTTTTCCCTGCCGCCCACGGCGTTCACCCCGCAAGTGAATCGTGCGACGGCCCAATCCGCGCAGGAGACGGCGCTCGAGGAGGGCCTTGCTCCGCTGACCGGCTGGGTCAAACGCCTCGTCGACGGCGTCATACAGGACCGTATGGGGCACGCGGACCTCGAGTTCGTCTGGTCAGGCGCGAGACCCACTGATCCAAAAGATCAGGCATCCATACTCGACATCTACGTCAAGGACGGAATCTATACTTTGAACGAGGCGCGCGACATCCTCGGGTTGCCGCCGACTGAAGGCGGCGACCGGCCGATTTTTCTAACCCCAACAGGCCCGATTCCACTGAGGCCGAGCCCAACATTGGATTAGCAGATCACTCCCATTAGAGGCTGATCCGCGCGAGTTCCGGGTCTATTCGAGCGGGGAGCATCCCGGCCGAAAGTAGCTGGCACCAAGCCCAGTCTGCGGCGCTACTCCTCAATCGCGATGCTTTTAAACGATGCTGCTTTTTGCGGCCGCACGCGCCCTGCTGTCAAAGACGAGAAATTAAGGAGCCAATATGAGCGTTCTTCCGAGCGACCTCGTTGCCTATGGCTCGGCCTACATGCCGGAGGCCGATGGAACTACTGTTGGCGGCGCGGTCGATTTTTCGCGCCGCGTCGCCTTCTACGACATCACGCCGGCCGGTACGATCAACTTCGTCTCGTCGAGCGCCACCGATACGCACGTTCAAATCCAGGTCGCGGGGCGCGACAGCTCCGGAGTGGTCCAGACCCCGGCGGCGGTCACGCTCAACGGCAACACGCCCGTCAGCGGCTCGCAGAGCTTCGAGCGGCTGCTCTACGGCGTCGTCTCCGGCGCTTCGCCGAACGGGCCGCTTTCCGCCCCGACCGGGGGCGCCGATACGACGCTCTCGGCGAACATCACCAGTTCCGCCACCTCGATGACGGTTACGGCGGACACCAATTTCCCGTCCTCCGGCAACTATTATGTCGCGGTCGATACCGGAGCCAGCTTCGAGATCATGCAGGTGACCGGCGGCCAGGGCACGACCACCTGGACCGTGACGCGCGGCGTCTCCGGGTTTCAGGGCGGCGTCGCGCATTCTTCGGGCGCCGCGGTCTATTTGATGCCGGTCGGCGACGTGGCGGGGATCAGCAACATCGCGGTGATCTCCGGGCACACCGCGCAGACTGGTGCAGCCAGCCACAGCGGTACGACGCCAGCGCTGATGAAATTGCAATCGGGCGACGGCGCCAGCGTCTCGCCCGGCCAAATCATTCAGATCACCAACAACAGCCCGTCCGGCGTCGAATACCAGCTCCGCATGATTATCGCGACTTCGGGCTACGGCACCGACGTGGTGGCGATCAATCGCGACTGGTCGACGATCCCGACAAACGCGACAACCTACAGCGTGTTTCAAGGGATGCTGTTCGAGACAGGCTTTGCCAGCTCGGGGGCCTCCTATGGCGACCCCAACCCGGTGACCTCGGTGATCCGCTGCTTCTCGACCTCGGCCGCCGACGTGCCGACCGGATCGGCGCGATACTTTTTCGAGAAGGTATTTGTCGTCAACAACAACACCGCAACCGCCCTCACCGGGGCGCAGATCGAGATCGCCAGCGAAACCCCGACCCTGCCGTCGGGGGCATTGCTCGACGCGGCGCTGACGACAGCGCTCAACGACACCAACACCTGCAACCCGCGGCAGCAGGCATCGTCCTTTGTGGCGACCGGATCTGGCGCGTTTGTCACCCAGCCCGCCTTTATCAGCGTGCCGTCGCCGGGCAACCTGCCGTCTGGTGCGGCGCCCAACGCCATCGGCGCGCAAGGCGTGTGGCTGCGGCTGACCCTGCCGGCCGGCACCGCCGCCTACAAGGGGTCGGCCGACCTGCGCACGCAGGGGACGACGACCTGATGGTTCGGCTTCGCATCGTGGCGGGCCGTCGATGACGTTTATCTCAGTCCTAGCCACGCCCGGCGCGCAAGCGTTCGACACGGACACGGTGTTGACGCAAGCACAGGCACCGGCGCTCGCCGCGCAAGGTTACGTCTGCGCTATCCGCTATGTCAGCCGCACCAGCTCGAACGCCGCGGGCGACATTTCCGCGAGTGAGGCGCAGACGATCATCGAGGCCGGCCTCGGGCTGATGCTGGTGCAGCATTGCCCGCCGGCCTATTGGACGCCGACGCCTGCCGTCGGCACGCAATACGGGACGGCTGCCGCGGCGAATGCGTCGAGCGTCGGGTATCCGCGGGGTGCTACCCTCTGGCTTGATCTCGAAAACATGCGGCCCGGCTGCGGCGATCGGGCGATCATCGCCTATGTCAATTCGTGGTGCCGCGCGGTGGCGGCGGCAAGATATTTGCCGGGTCTCTACTTCAGCGCCGATTGCCCGCTGACCTCGGGTCAGATTTATCTCGACCTGATCGTGACGCAATACTGGCGCTCGCTCAGCGCCGACACGCCAGCGGTCGCGGTACGCGGCCCCTGCATGCAGCAGTTCGTGCAATACGGGCAGGTCGCCGGGATCGACATCGACCGCGACGTGATCATGGCCGACGCGCTTGGCGGCCTGCCGTCATGGGCGATCAATCAGCCGACCCTGGCGATCGACGCGATATGATCTTCGGCCGCTCAAACTGCCTCTTTTGGGCACTGGGGCGGTGGCGGCGGTTTGGCGGCTATCTTTTGGTGCGCCGCTCGCAATGGGGTCCTTTCCCTCATTTCGCCTGGAGCGAGACGCTGCAAACCTTCAAGAGCTTCGAACCGTTGCACCCGCGGCGTCGACGGCTGCCGCCGCTGATCTTCCGCGGTCGGGTCAGGACGACACGTCAGCCGCCATGATTTTTCAGTCAAATTAGCCGGGGATCGCGAGATGGTGAAGCGGCTCGAAGCGATGCCCGGAGGCGTGCAGCAGAGCCTCGCCCGCGCCGTGAACCCGCATCGAATTGCAGCGCGGCAGACTGTAGGACCAGGTGCTCAACGCCCGCACCGGCATCCTGCATCCGCCGATGGCCACGCTCGGCGGCGGCGGTCGATGAATTTAGCTCTCGACGGTAGCACCCAGGCTTTCGTGTTCAGGCTGCTTCCGCGTTCTAGGGGCGGCCCGCCAGTTTGGATGATCATCGGCCCGGTCGGATAACGCATGACCTGGAACCTCATTGCGTCTACCTCGGCGACGCCCGGCCCAAGCGGTGGGTCGACCTCAAGCATCAACACGACTGGGGCCGACCTGATTGTTGTCGAGGTCAGCCACTACAACGCAGCGACGCCAAGCTTTTCCGACAGCAAAAGCAACTCGTGGCAGCAGATCGGAGCCTTCACCCAAGGCGCCGTCACAACATCCCTGTACTTTTCCCTTGGGCCGACGGTCGGCGCCGCGCACACCTTCTCGGCCACCGCCGGGGGTTGCTATCCCGCGATTAACGTATTGGCGTTCTCCGGTTCGCCAGGCAGCGGCAGCTACGACCAGGTAAGCCACGCCACGGCGGCGAGCGCCACGTCTCTTGCCGCCGGCTCGATCGCGCCCTCGGTGAGCAATTCCCTGATCATCGCCGCCCTCGGGACAGACGGCGGGTCGAGCCAGACGATCAGCGTCGGCACGGTCCAGGAAAATGCGCCGTGGGTCAACAACGTAAACGAAGGCAGCTCGACCGCCTATGACGAACAGTCCACGGCCGCGGCGATCAACCCCGATTGGTCATGGACTGGGGCCGCCAATGCGGCTGCGATCGTTGTTTCATTTGAGCCGGGGTCGAGCGGCACATCGGTCACCGCCGACGTGCTGGCGCCACTCGAATTCGCCGAGACGGTGCTGCGCGCGCAGCCGGCTGGGGCGGTGCGCGTCTTTCTGACGTCGGGCTCGACCTGGACGGTCCCGGCCAACTGGAACAGCGCCAACAACACGGTCGAGGTCGTCGGCGATGGCGGCGGCGGCGGCACCGGCTATGGTTTCTCGCCGGCGGCGGGCGGCGGCGCCGGCGGCTATGCCAAGGCGGTGAACCTGGCGCTGACGCCGGGTCAGGTGGTCAATATCGGGATTGGCGCCGGCGGCGCTGGCGGTGCTGCGGCCCAAGGCGGCAACTCGGCCGGGACCGGCGCCAACGGCAGCGGCACGTGGTTTGGCGGGACAAGCTTTTCGACAGCATTGGTCAACGCGTCTGGTGGCACCGGCGGCCTTGCCGCCTATCTGATCAATGGCAGCCCCGCCAATGGCGGCGGCCCCGGCGGAGTAGGCGGCGGCTCGGCCGCGAGCCTGACCCATACCGGTGGCGCCGGCGGCAACAACTCGTCGGGCAACGATGGCGGCTCGGGCGGCGGCGGTGCGGCTGGCCCATCGGGCAACGGGGGCGCCGGCGCCGAAGGTGCCGCTGGCCCCGGCAGCGGCGGCGGCGGCGCTGATGGCGGCACTGCCGGCGAGCAAGGCAATATCCCAGGTTCCTACACCGGCGGCGCCGGCGGCAACGGCCCCGGCGGCACCGGCGGCGGCGCCTCGGTTTACGCAGCGCCAGGAAGTAACATTTCGGTCGCCGGCAACCCGGGCACGGCGGGCACCGGCGGCGGCGGCGGCGGCTCGACCCTGGACGGCGAAAGCACCTCGATCGTCGGCGATGCCGCCGGCAATGGCGCCACGGGGTCGGAATGGGGCAGCCATGGCTGCGGCGGCGGCGGCGGCGGCGCCTGCGGGCTCGGCAACGCGACCGCGACCGGCCAGGGCGGCGACGCCGGCAACTACGGCGGCGGCGGCGGCGGCGGCGGCAACACCTTCCCCGGCTCGGGGGCGGGGCGCGGCGGCAACGGGGCAGCGGGGCTGATCGTCGTCAGCTTTCAGGCGGGCGGCGACCCGGTAGAATTTTTGGCAGCCGGGCGGCGAGATCTCACGACCCCGCTGGAAAGCCTCGGCACCAGCGGGACTGAATTAAATTCAGACGCAATAATTCGAGCAGAAGTCCAGGCCTCGCCCGCGGCCGATGTCGCGGCCAGGCTCGAGCTGGCCGGTACGCCCCTACGAGACAGCAACAATCTAGTCGAAAGCAGCCGTCGCTTATTGGTCGATCCGGCCATCGCATTAGATGTGTCAACCGTCTTGCGTACAGTGCCCTTGCTGACGACGGAACTCCTCTCTTCCGCTGCGATTTATTGGCCGGCGCCGATTGAATGGTCGGGTGGGGTGTTGGTGGAGCGCGACGCCCTGATGGCGCCCGAGTGGAGCGCAAGATTGAGGCGTGATATTGCCGCTGCGGTGGAGACGGTCGCGGTTCTCGCAGTCGACCAAAACCACGCCGTCGAATGGGTCGGCACCACATGGCACGACAATCCCGGGGCGGCAGAGGTGCTCAGCCGACTTTTACCTGTTGCCGAATTGGTCGTCGAGTTATCTTCAGGTGGTATCGTAATAGTAGCCGACTCTGCATTGTTAATTGAGAGTGTAGGAACTTCCTCTGTTGAATTGTTTTCAGTGGACACCGGCCCCAACCGGGTTCGGCTGCTGACGACGCCAGGGCGAATTCGCCTTCTTCGGAGAAACTAAGATGCGTTTGCCGATGGCGTTCGACCCAATCGAGGTCGGCGAGGTCGATTATTTTGCTTTCGATTTCACCGCGGATGTGGGAGCGGCAACGATCGTATCGACGAGTTGGACCTCCGCACTCGCCCCCTTTCAGACCGCAACCGACCCCACTCCTCAAGCGCGGGTTTTGGCGGCCGCCTCGGAAATGATGATCCAATTGCGGTCGCCCCGTGACGGCTCTCTGCAAACAAAAACCGGCTCGTTCTCGGTCGCTACTATCGGCGGGATGCCAGCGTCAGCCATCGGCGCAACCTATATTCTTGAAGCTACAGCTACGCTCAGCGACGGCCGGGTTTTGAAGCTCAATTCGTCTGTGCTGTGTGCGCCTTCGGGTTAATGACCCAGCAAATCGCCATCCAGAACGGTCTAACTTTTGCTTTTGATTGCGGCAACCCTTCTCAGCTGAAACCAGCACTACAGCCCGGAAATCGGACGATGAGAATTTATCTGCCAATCGCCAAGGTCGATGCTGAAAGGCGTGAAGTATGGGGTTACGCCTCGACCGAAGCGCGCGACGACCAAGGCGAGATCGTCAAACGCGATGCACTCGTTAGGGCGCTCGGCGACTATATGAAATTTGCCAATATTCGAGAGATGCACCAGCTCTCTGCGGTTGGTGTCGCCAAGGAAGCCGCGGTCGATGACAAAGGTCTCTATGTCGGAGCCAAGATCGTTGACGATCAGGCGTGGCAGAAGGTGGTGGAGGGTGTCTACAACGGCTATTCGATTGGCGGACGTATAACGCAGCGCGACCCCGCCGACTACAAGACGATCACCGGGCTTGTGTTGAACGAGATTTCTTTGGTCGATCGTCCGGCCAACCCCGAAGCGGTTTTCGATTATTGGAAAGCGTCAGGAGCTTCACCCATGCCGGAGACCCGGTTCAACCCGCCATTCCAAATCTGGGCCTGCGGCGTGCCCGAGCACCGTCATCTTGCCAAGGCCGAGGCATTGAAGTGCCAGGAACAACTAGCAGGTTCGGGGCTTGATTTAATTGCCGCGGCGAGAAACGCAATCGCGACCGCCGAAGACGCGCTGGAGAAGGCCCAGGACAAGGCCGAGAATGAAGAACCCTACGGCGATGTGGCATACGCCGATCCGGGTTATCAGTCCGACGGCAAGAAACGCTACCCGATCGACACCGAAGCGCACATCCGCGCCGCCTGGAACTTCATCAATCGGCCGAGCAATGCGCAGAGGTACACAGCGGCCCAACTCGACAAGATCAAGGCCCGCATCCTCGCCGCCTGGAAAGCAAAAATCGATAAGGAAGGCCCTCCCTCGACGCAAGACATGAGAAGTTCGGGAAGAACCCCGACCCGTCTCGCCTTAACAAAGGCACTATGGGACGTCGGCCATGTCGCGCGGATCATACTCGATCTCAACTGGCTGAAGGAGAACCTCCTGGTCGAAGCGGCGATGGAAGGCGACGGCTCGCCGCAGCCCGCAAGGCTGCAAGCCGTCATTGGCGAGCTGTGCGGGTTTCTTAATGCGCTGGTGGCGGAAGAGACCAGTGAGATTTTAAATGACGCGGAGCTCGTCGCCGACCCTGAGCAACCGAGCGCTTCGGACATTATGGTCATGGCGGCCGGGAGGACCGGCGCCACTCTCATTGCTGATTTGTGCCGAGGCCGAAGCGTGAAAATGCAGAAATTCGGCGCCGCGATCCTCGCCAAAACCAAGCATAGCGACGGGGACCAGGCGCTCCTCGACCTCGCCTATCATGCGATCAATAAATGCATGGGGATGGATGGCTTGCTGTTCGCTGAAAGGAGCCACGTCGCCAAGGCGCGCGACGCGTTGCAGGCCGCAGGTGCCATGGCGAGTGAGGAAGCGACGGTCGATACCGCGCGTTACCCCGAAACCGCGCCCCCTATGGTCCGCCCACCAGCGGCGGAATTCCGGCCGGGCCAAAACTCCACGGTTGATGCCTCGAAGCACCCGCTGTCGGGCGCCGCAAATGGAATGCTGGAAATGATCGCGACGGCGCTGGGCAAAAGGGGACAGGGTCATCAAGCGTTGATGGATATGGCCCATGACTGCATCGGCAAGCTGACGGATGGCGAATGTTGCGTTACCGCCAAAGCCGGCGCCCGTCATTCCAAGGAGACACTGGGCCACCTCGCCAAAGCGCACGATCATCTCGTAGCCGCCGGGGCGAAATGCGACGCCGCCGGATTTGCCGACAAGGCCGAATGGGAAGGAACGGAATTTGAACCCGGCAAAGCCGCGATGGGAAACCTTTCCAAGATGCTGGCTGGGGAGCGAGCCGAAAAGGCGGCCTTGATCGCGACCCTGACCGACATTGTGCCGCGACTCGATCAGTTGACGAAGAGGGTCGAAGATATCGCGCGCACCCCGCTGCCGCCACTTGCGGTTGCCAAAAACGTCACCGCGATTTCCAAACAACAAGACGCCGGCGGCGATGGCATCTCGCCCGACGAACTCGCCGCGGCTTTTTCTCGAATGAGCAAGGAAGAGCAGACCCTGACATTGATCAAGGCGAGCTATGCGCGACCGATCCAGCCGCCCGGCCTGATGCGGGCGAAGGAGACGCGCGGCGAGTAAATTCGGCTCTAACGCCGTAACCGAACCCGGCGCCTCGCCGGGTTTTCTTTGCCCCCCTGTTGGGAGGAATTGTAAATGAGTTCGATTACCCAGGAATCGCTGGAGCTGTTGAAGAGAGCTCTGGCCACGCCGGACGACACGCTCACCAAATCGATCTCGACCGCGACCGGCCTCGTCGCCTACGACCTGCAGGCACCCGCGAAAAATCTCTATCCCTTTGTCACCCCGATTCGCAACGTCATGCCGCGAGTAGGCGGCGGCACCGGCACCGCGACCAATTGGCGCCAGGTCAATGCGATCATCGGCTCCGGCTTCGACGCAATGGGCTGGGTTCCGGAAGGTCAACGCTCGGGCCAGATGTCGTATTCGACCTCGAGCAAGTCTGCCACCTTTGTCACTATTGGCGAGGAGGACGCCGCGACCTTTGAAGCGATCTCGGCCGGTCGCGAGTTCGAAGACATCCAGGCGCGGATGACTTTCCGGCTATTGCAAAAGATGATGCTGAAAGAGGAGATGGCGATCCTCGCTGGAAACGCCTCGCTGATGCTGGGTACCCCAGCGACCCCGACCCTGTCGGCATCAGGCAGCGGTGCTACCCTGCCCGCTGGAACGTATTTCGTCAAGGTTGTGGCCCTGACCCTCGAAGGCTATCAGAATTCCAGCGTGGCGGCCGGCGTTGCCACAACCAAGACCATCACCGGCGTCGACAACAAGACCTTCGCGCTCAACGGTGGCTCATCGAACATCAGCGGTGAGGCGAGCCAGGCAGTAACACTCGGCCAGACCTTGTTTTGCAGCGTCGCCCCGATCATGGGCGCCGTCGCCTATGCCTGGTACGTCTCGGCCTCGACCGGAACCGAGACATTGCAGGCGATCACGACGATCAACAGTCTCGCTGTTTCGGCGCCGCTCAGTACCGGAAACCAACCTCAAACCGCGATTACAGGGGATAGTTCGGCCAATCCGAACTATGCTTATAACGGCCTGCTGACGACCGCGCTCATGGCCGGCTCGAACGCCTACGTCAACACTTTGTCGACCGGCACCCCGGGAACCGGCACAACCTTGACGCCCTCGGGCCGGGGCTCGGTGGTCGAAATCGACACAATGTTCCAGACGATGTGGAACAATTTCGAGCTGTCGCCGACCGTCCTTTACGTAAATTCTCAGGAGCTGAAGAACATCACCACCAAAGTGCTGTCGAACAGCTCCGGGCCGCTTCTGCGTTACGACACTCCCGCCGACGGAAGCGAGGGCGAGTATCAGCTGACGGCGTCCGGGACGGTGCAATTCTACTACAATCCGTTCGCGATCTATGGCGGGTTGCGCATCCCGATTAGAATTCACCCGCGCGTCCCGCCCGGCACGATCATCGGCTGGGCCGAGAACCTGCCGATCCAGTATCAGTCGAACGAAGTGCCTAACGTGGCCGAGGTCAAGACCCGGCAGGATTACTATCAGATCGACTGGCCGATCGTCACACGCCAGCGCCAAGTCGGTGTCTACGCCGAAGAGGTGCTGGCCGTCTATGCTCCGTTCGCAATGGGCGTCATCACCAACATCACCAACGGCTGACCGACTTGTCCGACCTGATAGCGCTTCGGGCCATGTTCGGCCAGGACGAGGCCAATCACGGGACCGTGCGCTATCGCGTCGGACTGGACGGCTTGGTTCTCGTGCCGCCCGAGGTTGCAGTTAGCTTGGTCAATAATGGTGGGTTTGCTGTGGTAAAACCGATTGCAATGGGGCCATCGAAGCCGCGACCGGGCGATCTGCCGTGTAACGCTCTGGTGCGATTGCATCATGATACCGCAGGCGCTTGCAGTTACGACGGCAGTCAATATCGAGCCGATAAGAATGGGGACTTTCTTGTACCGGCCGAGGCGGTAGCGGATCTGACGGCGCACGGTTTTTTCCCGTCAGGCCGGGACAAACGCGACAAGAGCGAGCATTCAAACCCTTAAAAGCAACGCCCCAGGGGCGAACCGCTAAAAACCTGCGCTTGCTCGGGAGTACGACAATGTCGAGGATCGACGAGGCTGTCTACGTCGATATCGTGCGCCAGGCGATCAAAGCGATTAATCCGACGATCGCCGACGCTGCAATGGCCCATGGGTGGCCTGCAGCACTCGACGCCGTCAGCACGATTTTGATGTCGCTGCTGATCGCTGCGGTTGGCGCTGACGAGGCGCGCGCGGCTTGCGGCAAGATGTACGAAGATGTCGCCCGGCTCGAGCGCGCGTGGGCGCCGGTTGTAGCTCGGGCGATGGATGAAGTGCCCGGAGGGCGAGCCTGATGGCATATGGCGACTTGACGACTTTGGCCGATGTCAAGGCGTGGCTACAAACCGGGCAAAGCGCCTTTCCCCCGACCGACGACGTGCTGTTGACGAGGCTGATTACCGCTGCGAGCCAATACATACAGACTTGGCTGAACCGTCGCATTGCCGTTGCCGACTATCTGGAAGTGCGTGATGGGACCGGCGGCCAGCGCCTTCAATTTGGCTGCTTTCCGGTCTGCGCCGTTTTATCGCTAACCATAGACGGTATCGCGATCCCGCCTGCGCCACCGCCTTCACCCAGCACTGGCTTGACGGCTGGCTATCTGTTTTCGTCGACGGAGTTAGCTGTCCGCGGCTATTTCTTCACCCGCCGAGTGCAGAATGTCGCCTTTTCGTACACAGCCGGTTATATGACGACGCCCCCGGAGATCGCCCAGGCCTGCATCGAGCTTGCGGCCCTTCGCTATCGCGAGCGAACGCGGATTGGTGAAGTTTCGAAGACAGTCGGCAGCGGCGAGACAGTCAGCTACTCGCAAAAGGATATCAGCGCACCGATCTCGACATTGCTTCAGCAATATCGAGTTGTAGCCCCCGTTGCCGCCTATTCGGTGATAATGGCGCCGACCGCAACCGATCCGGCGATTGTCGCGGGCGTATTGTGATTTCTACTAAACTGATCGGCAATGACGCGGCGCTCGATCGTCTGAACACGATCAGAGACGCCGCTAACCAGGGAGTAGCGCGAGCGATCGCCAAGCTCGGCGCCGATCTGCGAAATAGTATTCAGCAGAACAAGTTGAGCGGCCAAGTTTTGCATGCTCGCAGCGGAGCGCTTAAACAAAGCATCTCTGTTCGGGTGGATCGAAGCGCCACAACGGTCAGCGCGACCGTTTTCAGCGATCTCGACTATGCCGCAGCGCAGGAATACGGGTTCAGCGGCACAGTCGACGTACGGGCAAGCCTGCGCCAGATCAAGGAAGCATTTGGCCATCCGATCGCCGCCCAGACAATAGGGATTGCCGCACATAGTCGGCGAATGGATCTGCCCGAACGTTCGTTTTTGCGCTCGGCACTTGATGATCTGACTCCAGATATCAGCGCCGGCGTCGCGGATGCGTTGCGCGAGGCGTTGGACTAATGATCGAACGTGAACTGATTTATTCGGCGCTTTGGGCTTTAGCTTCGCGCGCGTGGTCCTTTGCCAGCGCCAATCGCCGCCTACGGCATTGGTCCGACGTGTCGCCGGCCGAACAGCCGGCTCTGTTTATGAGCGAAAAGGGCGGGTACGCCGCTGTCAAGGCGTTGGGCGCACCGATCGTCTGGACGCTGTACGCTGATTTCTACATTTACGTACATGCGAGCGATCCCTACGCAGCGCCGGCGGCGATCCTCAATCCGCTGCTTGATTCGCTCGAACGCGCTTTGGCGCCGGCGCCGGCAACCGGGATCCAGAATCTGGGGCTGCCTCAATTGGTTCAGCACACTTATATCGCCGGCAAGATAGAAACCGATGAAGGCGTGCTCGGGGACCAGGCGATCGCGATCGTTCCAGTCGAGATCCTGTGTCTGTGAAGGCGCGCGCTACCAGGACACCGGATATTTCTATCCTCCAGGCCGGCGCCGTCACAACTGGGTTCTCGTCGATGGGGCTCATTGGATGCGCTGAGCCGGTGCCGGTGCCGAGGTGCTGAATGCCCTTAATGGCCAGACGCATTTCGCAGACATTGGACCGGCAACTGCGGTTGCGGCGCCCAAGAACGACGATTTTCACGCTTCGATAGTGCGCGGGATCGAAACGGTCTTAATCACCGGTACCGCCATATCCCACACCCGGGCTAGCATCCGCCAAAACCTCCGCGTCCCCGCTGCCAAGGCGATACGGGCCATGGTCTATCGCGGAGCTGCCGGTCTCAAAAAGGAATTCGACGACATGAGCGACGATCGCGAAGCCGCACCGGTCCTGGCGCAGTCGCCCGGCCAAACCGACGACCAGCTTGGTGAGTTGATTGAGCGCTGGTGGATGGATCATTTTCCCGGCTCGGCTGTCGCGCGCGACACCGCGGCCTGGAATGCGGCCCATGCTGCCAAGGAAGCGTTGAAACGGCTGTTGGTACACCTCCAGCACCTGCCCCAGGCGACCGCCCGCGTCGAGGACAACGATTTGCAAGGGAGTATTTAAAATGCAGCTCAGCTTCGGCTCAGGTGCGCTTTGGGGCGAGCGCACAGACGTTACCGGCTCGGGGATCGGCCCGCGCCAGTTCGGTGTGCTCCAAGACATCTAGATCGATTTCGACTGGACCGACAAGGAGCTCTACGGCCAGTTGCAGTTTCCAGTGGCGATTGCCCGTGGTCAAGGAAAAATCAGCGGCAAGGCAAAGTTTGCGCAGATTATTGGCCTATTGTACACCGATATCTTCTTCGGAGTAACGGCGGCAACGGGCCAATTTGCCGTCTCGGAATTCGAAGCCGCCATCGTCCCCGCGGTAACCCCCTTCACGGCAACAGTGGCCAACGCATCTAGTTATAATGACGATTTGGGGGTCATTTATGCCGCTACCGGCAAACGTTTCAATCGAGTAACGACCCCCTCCGCAGCGGGTCAGTACTCAGTCAATTTCGCCACCGGTGTCTATACCTTCTCGGCGGCCGATGCGAACGCGGCGCTTCTGATTTCATACACCTACAACGTTACGACCAGTGGCAATAAGCTGACCTTGACCAATCAATTGATGGGAACGACGCCGACCTTCAAGGCAACATTTTATACCATGTATAGCGGTCAAGGCACAGCGTTGCGGCTGAATGCCTGTACAGCGAACAAGCTGTCGACGCCGACTAAAATCGATGATTGGACGATCAGCGAACTCGACTTTATGGCTTTTGCCGATGCGTCGGGGACAATCGGCTATCTGAGCACGGTTGAATGATGATGGCGGCCCTGTGCAGCCTGCCGGCCATCGATGGGGGCGGAACGTGATCTCCGGGATAACAGTCACGATGGGCGGGCGCGATTGGACCGTTCCACCCCTGACCTTGGGCCAATTGCGGCTGCTGATGCCAAAGGTCCGCCAGCTTTCCGAAATCGGCGCCCAGATGGGCGAAACGCAGATTGCGGTTTTGGTCGAGATCGTTGCCGCTGCCCTGCAACGCAATTATCCTGACGTGACGGCGGAGACGGTCGAGGACTTGTTGGACCTCGGCAATGCCGGGCCGGTGCTGAACGCGGTGCTGACCGGTTCGGGTCTTCGATCGCGGGCACGCCCATCGGGGGAAGCCTTAGCCCCCGAGCTGGTCTCGGGGGCCACGACTACTTCGACCGCGACGATAGCTGGGGGCATATCTACGGCCTCCTCGCCACCGCCTGTGGATACAGTTATCCGATAATCGACGCGATGACGCTCTTCGATGTCGAAGAGCTGACGCGTTACTGGATAGACCACCCACCGCTGCATCTAATGGTCGCGGCCTATCTCGGTATCGATAAGGCCCGACGCAGACGCGCGGTGCCGCCGAGTCTAAAGGCTGCACCGGAGGCAGATCCCGACCCCAAAATTGTGCAGCTACTTGCCGATTTGGGCCCAGCATTCGCGATCGGCGACGTCCACAGAGGGCTAAGCCCTGTCGTGCTCGATTTTACCGAGCTGCGGCGGAGAAGCAAGATCGTGGGCTGATCATGTGGGGCATGGCGGTGTAGCGAAAATCGGGGCGCTTCGGAGCGCCCTTTTTTTGTCGAGAGGACGGCGTGGCGGATATCGAAACCAGTGTTGCCATTACCGCACAGACCGACGACCTCCAGTCGGGAATGTCGGCCGCGGCTGATGCGGTAGAGGCAGCTACCGGGGCAATGAGAGCCCAATTTGGCGATCTCGGCGCCGCCGCGCAGCAGGCGCAGGCTCATATCGGCGCCGCGGCGGCGCAGATCGGGTCAACGGTCAACGCATTACAGGCCAGGACAGCCAGCCTTGTCGGGGGCGTAGGCGGGGCGACCAATCAAACCGGCAATTCCTTGGGCCAGTCTCCAGGGATCTCCGTGAGCCAACGAGGCGGGGCAGGAAGCGGCGGTACGACAAACCGACTCCCAACCTGGCGCACAGAACTGCAAGGTCAACTTGCAGCAGAGCAATCGTTCTTCAGCGATTCGAAGGCAGAGGAGCTGGCATTTTGGCAGGACAAGCTGGCGCTGACCGAAGCAGGATCTAAAGAGCAGCTTGCAGTCGAGACCAACATTTATCAACTCGAAAAGCAGCTCGCGGTGCAGAACGAGCGGGATACGCTCGCCTCGCTCGCTGCCGATGGAAAAGTCACGGATGCCGCTTATACCCAAAAGAAAGCGGCAATCGAGCAGCAGGTCGCGCTAGGTAAAATCTCGAGCGCCGAGGAGATCGCTCAGCTTAAGGACGCGCTCGATTCCGAGTGGGCACTCGAGCAAGATTATTACGCAAAGAAGCTGACCGCTGCCCAGAACGACGCTCAAACTCAGGAAAAGCTCACGGAGCAAGAGGAGCTCGCCTATCAAAAATATCTGACCGACAAGGACAAGCTCGACGCCCAAGCGGTACAGAACAGTCAAAAACAGTGGGAAAGTCTATTACAGCCGATCCAGCGCGCACTGGACACGTCGATCACCGGAATCATCGTGGGCACGACGACTGTGCAGAAGGCTCTGTCCAATCTGGCGCAATCGATTATCGCAGAATTCGTCAGCTCAGTGGTCGGCAGCGTGTTTAACAGTCTGGGGAAAATGCTCGGCGGAAGCATTGCCGGCGGGAGCGGCGGAAGCAGCGGCGACCAGGATTTCTCTGGCGGCATCACCGGCGCCGGCGCGGACCTCGTCGGCGGCGGGCTCTCAGAAGGATTGTTTGGCTCCGGCGGTTTATCCGGGGCTTTGGGTCTTGGCAGTTTGTTTTCGGGCGGTAGCCTTTTTGGTAGCCTGTTCAAAGGAATCGGGTCTTTGTTCAGCTTCGAGCACGGCGGGATAGTGCCATCGGCAGCGGGCGGCTGGATGGTCCCGTCAACATCGCTAGCGATGTTGCACGCCAATGAGATGGTTCTCCCGGCCAACATCAGCCAGGGATTGCAAGGGATGATTGCCGGCGGCGGCGCGGCGCCCAGTGTCAACGCCACCTTTGCCGTATCGGCGATGGATTCGCAGTCGGTCGCAACCTTTTTCAAGAACAACGGCTCGACACTCGTAGCGGCGCTCAACCAAGCGATGCGCAACGGCTCGGTGTTGCGGACGGCGAGCTGATGGCGGTCAACGATGTTGGGGTCTTTCCGTCATTGCCCGGTCTATCGTGGTCGGTCACCAAATCGCCGGTGGCGCAGACGCGCATTCAGCGCGCCGTGTCGGGTCGCGAGTTGCGGGCGATGGATTACCCCTATCCGCTCTACCAGTTCCAGCTCGTCTTCAACTTTCTGCGCCAGACGCCGGGCTACAACGAGCTCAGCACGCTCCTCGGTTTTGTGGAAGCCTGTTACGGCGCCTACGGCACGTTTCTGTTCGACGACCCTGCCGACGATACCGCAACTGGCCAAGGGATCGGCACCGGCGACAGCAGCACGACACAATTCCAGCTTCAGTATGCCAAGGGCGCGGCGGTTGCCTTTGTGCGGCCCATAGATGCGGTTAACGTCCTGAACGCCGTCTATTTCGACGGGATCACGCAAAGCCCTTCGACGTATGGCTGTGCCACGGGGTTAAACTCGTCGGGGCTCGTCACCTTCAACACGCCGCCCCCGTCGGGTGTGGCGATCACCGCGGATTTTACCTATTATTTCCGCTGCCGATTTACCGACGACAGCTACCAATTCGAAAATTTTATGTATCAGCTTTGGCAACTCAAGAAGCTGACCTTTATTTCGGTGTTTCCGTGAAGCCGGCCTCACCGGCCCTCATCGCGCTGCTCAACTCGTCCGAGCAGTTCATCATGGCCGACCTCTATACATTCACTCTGGTCGGCGGCGGAGTGCATCGCTATTCCGGCGGCACGACGGCGATCACGGATACGAACCGTAACCTCTTCGCCCTGGGACCAAAATTCGAGCGCTCAAAGACGCATGTCGTGATTGGCGTGCAGGTCGATGAGTTGGACGTGAAGATCTATCCCGAGCCAAGCGACATGCTGGGCTCGACGCCGTTTTTGCAAACCGCCTGGACTGGGCAATTCGATGGGGCGGTATTGCAGGTCGAGCGCGCCTTTATGTGGCCTAGCTATGGTGCCGTGGTCGGGACGGTGGTGATGTTCGCCGGGCGGATTTCGGACATCGATTGCAGTCGCACGGGTATCGACATGAAATGCCGGTCGCATCTAGAGCTCTTGAATATCCAGATGCCGCGGCGGTTGTGGCAGCCGACCTGCAACCACGTTTTTGGCGACGCAATGTGCCAGTTCGACCGGGTGAGCCTCGCCGTCACCTTCGCGGCCGGGTCGGGCACGACGCAGACGCAGATCGTCGGCGTGCCGAACACCTCGACGCCGTTCACCCAGGGGACGATCGTCGGGCTCTCCGGCGCCAATGCCGGCGAGACTCGCACGATCGCCAATTTCATGGCGGGGCAATATGCCCAGGTAAAGCTCGCGTTTCTCGCCCAGCCTGATATCGGCGACCAGTTTCAGCTGTTGCCGGGTTGCGACCGCAGCCTTGGCACCTGCACCAACACGTTTTCGAACCAGATCCATTTCGGCGGGATGCCCTACATCCCGGCGCCGGAGAACGCGGTATGACGCCACCGGCCGACGCCGTCATCGTCGATTTCGATCCGCACATTGTGTGGGCAATCGCCGCCCTGTCGATCGCCATCGTCGCATTGTTTCTGCTGCTCGCAGCCGTCGCAGGAGAAAATCGGAAATGAGCCCAACCCTGCACGTCTTCACGGCGCGGTTCAACCCGCTGCGTTGGCAGGCGCCGCAGCGACATTTTGTCGATTGGGCGCAGGCGATGCGCGACCTCGGCGCCGATGTCACGGTAGTCGAATGCGCCTATGGCGAGACGCCATTCGCGTGCGAGATGCCCGGCATCGTGACGCATATCGGGGTGCGCGCCGACAGCTGGGCGTGGACCAAGGAATGCCTCTTGAACCTCGGCATTCAGCGCCGGCCGGAGGCGAAATACATTTGCTGGTCCGACAGCGACGTGTTCCCGCGGCGCAACGATTGGGCCGCGGCAACGATCGACGCCTTGCAGCACTATCGCATCGTGCAGCCGTGGGATGCCTGCTACGACCTCGGTCCCGATGACGCGCACGGCGACGTGTGGCGGTCCTTCGCGCGTCAATACGTGCATGGGCATCCGATCGTCGTCGGCGAGGGACAGGACTTCCACAAATTCTGGAAGGGCGGCGGCGGCCAGTTCGACTACCCGCATCCCGGATATTGCTGGGCCACCAAGCGCGAGACGCTGAACCTGATCGGCGGGCTCTTTGAATATGCCGGCATGGGCGCGGCCGATCATCATCAGGCCGTGTCATTGCTCGGCCAGGTCACGAAGTCCTTTCCACGGGCTGTCGCGCCGACTTATCGGGCGATGCTCGAGGCGTGGCAGAGCCGCGCGCGGCACGCGGTCAACGGCCGCGTCGGCTATGTGCCCGGCACGATCGAGCACCGCTTTCACGGCGCCAAGGCCAATCGCCAATACTGGGACCGCTGGCAGATGTTCCTGCGCCATGGCTTCGACCCCGTAACCGATCTGAAGCGAAACACCTGTGGCGTCCTCGAATTTGCCGGCAACAAGCCGGCTCTCGAGCACGAGTGGGATCAGTACCTGCGGATGCGGCGCGAGGACGACAACGCCGCGCCAGCGACGTTCCGCCGACCTGAGCCGCCGCACCGCCCGATCAAGCCGCCGCCGGCGCCCCCGGTATCGCATCCGCATCGGCGCGATCATCGATGAGCGCCAAGCGCGCGGCGGTAGTCGCCGAAGCCGAGAGCTGGCTCGGCACACCCTATCACCACATGGCGCGGCTGAAGGGCGTGGGTTGCGACTGCCTGACCCTGCTCGCCGCGGTTTATGAGGCGGCAGGCGTCGTCCCAGTGATCGAGATTCCGTTTTACCCGCCGGACTGGCACCTGCACCGCGGGGTAGAGCGCTACATGGACGGGTTGCTCGCCTACGCGCATGAGGTTGACGCACCCGCACCCGGCGACGTGGCGCTGTTTCGTTTTGGCCGCTGCTTTTCGCATGGCGCGATCGTCGTGGAATGGCCGAGGATCATTCATGCCTGGCATGCCGCGGGCGTCGTGCGCGGCGATGCGGCCAAGCCGTTGCTCGCCGCACGGCCGCCGCGGTTTTTCAGCCCGTTTGCTGATTTGCAAAAACGCAACCTGAACGGAATGCTTGACTGAATGACCGGTATTCTCGGCGGCGGTGCGGAAGCTAAGAAAAAGAATGTCGCCGCGGCGCTGCGGTTTCAGGCATCGACGCCGGGGGGCGCCATCCCCCTCGTCTACGGCGCGAACCGGCTCGCGATTAACCTGCTCGATTACCAGAACTTCAATTCGAACGCGACCGGGACCGGCAAGGGCAAGGGCGGCGGCGGGTCAAAAGCCGCCGGCAAGGGCGGTGGCTCGCAAGTCATATACGCCGTCGATTTTATCGCCGGGGTGTGCCAGGGGCCGATCGCCAATTGGGGCTTGGTGTGGTTCAACAAGACGATCACCACCTTGCTCGGCGGGTTGACGCCCTACGCGCAATCGATCGACGAGCAGCCGGGAGCCGACGGCCAGCCATCCGACAGCAATTGGCGGGTTCCGGCGACGCTGCTCAATTATTCCGGCACAGCATGGTTCGACGCCATCCAATACCAGCTCGGCCAGAGCCCGGCCCTGCCGAACTTCAACGTCGAAATTTATGGGCTGGAGTCGGGCACCGCGCCCAACGGCTATGACGCCAACCCGGCTCAGATCGTCATCGACCTGCTGACCAACGACAGGTATGGCGCCGAATTCCCGGCCGCAAATCTCGACACTTCAGGGAGTCTTACCGACTACGCCAATTATTGCAACGCTGTCGGCTTTATGCTGGCGCCGGTGTACGACACGCAATCCGCCGCCTCGAACATGCTGTCGGAGATCACCGCTGCCACCAACAGCGCGATCGTGTGGTCGGGAGGTCTGCTCAAGATCATCCCCTACGGCGATCAGCCGCTTTCGTCGCTGTGGACGCCGCTCACCTTTTTGGGCGAGCTGGTTCAATACGATATCGTGTCGGTGACGATTTCGGGGTGGTTCGGGTCGGTCACGATCACTCACCAACTGACCAATAACGACATCGTCAGTTACGCCGCGGCGGGAGCCGGCGTCGCGACAGCGATCACCGGCAACGGCACGTTGACCGATCCCGGCAACGGCACACTCTCGGCCAATGGCATATATGCCTCAGTGACCCCGGC
Organism: Allostellaceae bacterium; assembly: GCA_035570935.1. GTDB lineage: Bacteria > Pseudomonadota > Alphaproteobacteria > ATCC43930 > CGMCC-115725 > AP-15. The sequence continues at coordinate 12,576 of DATMKU010000133.1, read as the reverse complement.
CGGGCTGATGATCGTACAAATTCAGAATACCAGCCAGCCGGTCGCGATCTCGGTCAATTGGAACCACGTCGGGGGCGGCTCGGAAACACTGAATGTCGGGTCGCCCGCTGGCCCCTACGCCTGGACGCCGAATACGACGCCGATCTACTCGCTCGGCGAAAACGATTACATCGTTCAAGAATCGAGCGTTGGAACGTATCTCGGGGTGACGCCGGGTGGCCCTGCCTTGCGTATGGGCGCCGGCCCGATCACCGGCGGCTTTACCGACGATCCGGTTCATATCACGCGATCGGCTCCAGCCGACGCGATGAACATGGTTCAGCTTGAAGTCAAGAACCGGGGCATGTCCTATGCCACCTCGGTTACCGAGGCATTCGACCAAGGCTCGATTGATCTTTACGGCATCCGCCGCGACACGTCGGTCAAGGCAAACGCAATCGTCGACCCGTATTTCGTCGCGACGATCGCGGCGCAGATCGTGCTGCAACGCCAGCTTCTCTACCGCAACACCTATGCGTTTCAGCTTGGCTGGAAATACGTTCTGCTGGAGCCGATGGACCTCGTGCAGATCACCGATCCGTACCTCGGCGCACAGGCGATCACAGTTCAAATCACGTCGATCGAGGAAGACGACGAAGGTACGCTTTCGGTCACCGCCGAGGATTGGTTCGGCACCCCGGGTGCTGTCATGTACCCACCGCCGGCGCCGATCACGACCTTTGGCGGCGTGACGATGCTCGGTTTCGGCGGCGGCACAGCGACGCCCTATCCGAAGCAATCGGGCGCATCGGAATCATCTTCGCCGAATTACGGGCAGGCTGCACCCTCGGTCAACACGCCGTTCATTCTGGAGCCGACGGAAGAACTTCTCGTCGCACAAGGCCAGACCTCGCCCTACATCATCATCGGGCTGTCGGGCGGCCCGGCCGCGACATACAATCCAAATTGGGGCGGCGCCGGCGTCTATGTCTCGCTCGACGGCGACACGTTCGGGAAATTCGGCGAATTTGTCGGCCGCTCGACGATGGGCTACACGACCGCCGATTGTCCGGCGAGCGGGACATCGCTCCCAGTCGATCTGGCGGAAAGCAACGGCAGCCTCAACAGCGTCTCCGCACAGCTCGCCGCGAACGGCGCCTCGCTGTGCGCGGTGCGGACCCCCGCCGGTCTTCTCGAATTCCTCAGCTACACGACCGCGACGCTGACCGGCGCCAATCAGTACGCGCTGACGGGTCTTTATCGCGGGCTCTATGGCACCTACGCGATCGACCTGCCGGCCGGCTCGCAATTCCTGTCGCTCGGCTCGGCATCGTTCTTTTACGAGGTGTTGCCGACGCAGTTTGTCGGCCAGGTGCTCTATTTCGAGTTCCCGGGTTTCAACACCGTCGGCGGCGGCGCGCAGACCCTTTCGGAGACAACGATCTACAGCTATGTCCCGGTCGGGTCATCGGTCATACCGGGGACGTTCCCGGTGGCGGTGGTCAAGGACCATCTCGCTCCGTGCGAGATCGCCTCGGGCACGACACGGCGCGACAGTCCGTTGCCGATCGAGGATGAACGGTATGTCGTTGTGACCGATCAGCACCAGCCGATAGAGCAGCGCCGTCTCGTGCAGCAAGACGACGACAATCCGCTGGAAAGCAGTTGAGCGCGATGGGGCCGGGACCAAAACGATCACCGGGCGGTGAAAACATGCTCGGCTAAGGCTAAAAACGAAGCTATTGATCAGTGTGACGACTCTATTTAACTTTAATCGATTTACCTCGACATTTCGAGTTGAAATGATCTGTCAGTAGTTTCTGTCGCCATGAGAGATGTAGTGTTAGTAGATATGGTGCCGACCCTAATCTCCTCGGCACTGGCGCATACGACCTTTGCTGATCGAGGTGTGCCTTTTTTAGTAAGCAGCTGGAGGCCAGGACAGATGTCGAGATTCTGGAATTTCGTCGACAGGCGCGCGATCATCGTCAATGATGGAATCGTCGCGACCGTAACACTGGTATTGATGAGTTTCCTCGCGATTTGGTTGGGTGGGTGCGCCCAAATAGGCCAGGTCGTGGCAGACGATGCACAGAGTGCAACGACCCTTGCCGCGGCCGTCGGGGACTCTGCGGGAGTCGCCTGCTGGCCGGTGCTAGAGGCAACTGGAAACGCCATTTCGGCGGCGGGCGATAAGCCGGGTATATTGGTTGCAATCGAGGCGAAGCGCGCGGTGCAATTAGCGCTGCAGAACACGACTTGCCAGCCAGTCTGGGCCGGAGTGTTGGCAGAGTTGCTCAAGGCCACCCCGGTAGCGCCTTTTGTTCCTTGATGGTCAAACCTCGATTCTCTCCGGAGATCAACTTCGGCCATCTATTGCAGGCAACAGTCCTGCTCTTCACCGTCAGCGGTGGCGCGGTGACGAGCTACATCAGCCTGCGCGCAGACATTGAAAATCTCCGTTCTGAAGTGGACGTCCAGCTCGCGTCGCATGAACTGCGGATCGCTGCCGCCGAACAAGCCCTTGAGCAGCGCCGAGTCGATGAGCGCGACTTTCAGGGGGAGATGCGTTCCGCCTTGGCGCGGATCATCGATGCTATCGCCGATCTTCGCACACAGATCGTGCAAAAACAGGATCGAAAATAAATCTCACCCACCCACCGTCCCCTTTTTTTGACGGAGGCACAATGCTCCCCCGTAAGCTGACCGCCGTAGATCCCGAAAGCGAACGACGGCGATACAAGATTGTTCGCCGCGACACAATGGAGGACGTGCCTGGTCTGATCCTCTCGGCCAATGTCGAGACCGGGTTGTGCCTGGTGCGATTGTCCAATGGGGCCAGCCAAGAGTTTAATTTCGGGCCAGAAGGGCTCCGCATCGTCACGGTCGTCCGATAATGCCTGTTCGGTATCTACTCCATCTCCTGACTGTTCTTTTTTACGTAAAGGGTTAGCATGAAGTTACTCGGCTTTGTTCTCGCACGGCTTGCCGAGCCGTCAACTTACGCCGGACTTGGCGCCCTCCTTGCCGCCGGCGGAGTGCAGATCGACGGAATTATCCTGCGAGCCGTGATCCAGCTGCTCGTCGCGAGTGCGGGGCTTGCCGCGGTTCTACTGCCTGAGAAAACGGCCGCACATTAACCTCGATCGTGCTTCAGACTTGATCAAAAGCCCGATTAAACCCATGGTGCTGCAGCGAAGGGGGGATAGGCATGGGTTCACGGATCGCGACGGGCGTTGCTGTGCTGGCTGCGGCGTTGATGATAACCGGGTGCAGCAGTACGCGGTCAACGGCATGCCAGTGCCCTCAGCCTGTCCATTATGACGATGCGACAATAAAAAAGATTACTGCGGCGCTGCGTGCTTTGCCTTCTGACAACGTGCTACAGCAGGCGATGGACGATTACGAGGACGAGCGCGATGATTTGCGGGCCTGCCTCGCCGCTGGCCATTGACGATATAGTCGCCTGAGATTAGCATACGGATGCCATATACGATTTCGGCCGCTCTAGCAGCCCGTCCGAGTTGTGGCGAGCAACGGCGAGGACGGTTGGGTGGCCGGGTGTGAGGAAGATGCCTGCGAGCTTTGACCGATGGTCCCTACATGCGAATACTGGGGCGAACCAGCGATCTGATCAATGTCGGCGGGCAAAAGCCTATCCAGCCGAAGTCGAGAACATATTGCTTGAAATGGACAAACGTCGAGGAGGCAACGGTTTGGGGGTGGCCGAACCCAGTCACCGGACAGATCGTGGCGGCTCGCGGCTCGGTTGAGCCTGGCGCGGTCGGAGAACCCGGCGACGCTCGAAGCGCGGATCCATCGTTTCTGGCGAACGCGGCTGTCGCCCTATAAGGTACCGCTCCATATTGGGGTCACCGATGACGGCCAGCGCGGCCGGTGCTTTAAAAAGATCCGGCCGGACGCGGCTAACGAACACCGATGGACCGCCCAGTCGTCGTAATCAGCGGCGGCAGTCGCGACCTCGGCGCCGGCATCGCCCGCACATGCTTGGAAGCGGGTTTGTCGTCGCGACCTTTAGTCGCTCGGCGACGCCATTCATCGTCCAGCAACGCGCCGACGATCCGGAGGCGGGCCGGTTTTATTGGGTGCAGATCGACGGCCGCGACGACGACGCACTGAGCCGGTTTGTCGCTGGCGCCGGCCGCTTCGGGCCTTTTGCACGCGAATCGAGCGCGTCCAACATTGTGCGATTGATTCAGTCAAGACGAATTTTGGGCATTTGGAGCAGTGCGCCGGCCTCGGCGGGCTGATCAAGACGGTATTGGCGCTCGACCGCGGCGTGATCCCGCCAGCGTGCATTTTACCACCTCCAATCCGCGCATCCCGTTCGCCGCGCAGAGCTCGATCGTCTTCTCGGCTTTGTCGCCGAGCACTGCATCGCGCCGGTCATCGACCGGATTTTCGACGAGCTGGCTCCGTGCCGTACGCAAGGCTTTCGCCCATCTCGTCGCCGGCCGGCATCTCGGCAAAATCGTCATTCGCATCCAGCACTGACTATTCGTTGCCGCGGCGCAAAAAGACGAGCCGTGCTGCGCCATAGACGCGCTCGTCGAGCAATGCGAACCCGTCGGGCAGCAGGAATGCTTCCCGCGCGCCGATCTCGGCCACGGCGAGCGCGTCGGGACTGAGCCAGCCGGCGACGGCAAGCGCGGTCAGCGCCGGGGCGGCGAGCCCGCTCTTGTAAGGTGGGTCGAGAAAAACGACGGCGCAGGATACCGTGGCGCGCGGCGGTCGGGTGGCGTCGCCAGCGATGACGCGGCTGCGGGCGGTCTCGCCGAGAGCGACGATGTTGCGGCGCAAGGCCGCAAGCGCATCCCGGTCGTTCTCGACAAACACCGCTTCGGCGGCATCGCGCGACAGCGCCTCGAGACCGAAGGCGCCGGTGCCGGCAAAGGCGTCGAGCACCGCCGCGTCGGCGAACGGAATGCCCTCCGCGGCGAGCCCGCCATGCGAGAGGATGTTGAACAACCCCTCGCGGGCCCGGTCGCTGGTCGGACGCACCGTCTCGCCCGGCGGGGCAACGAGGCGGCGGCCGCGATGGCTACCGCCGACGATCCGCATGCGCCGCCCATCGGGGTGCTTCGGCGCCGAGTTGCTCGGCGAGCGCCTTTCTTGGCACCTCGGCGAGCGCTCCACGCTCCAGATTGCCGAGCTGGAACGGCCCGTAGGACAGCCGGATCAGCCGCGTCACCTGCAACCCCAGATGCTCGAGCACCCGCCGCACCTCGCGGTTTTTGCCTTCGTTCAACGCCATCGCGATCCAGGCGTTGCTGCCCTGGGCGCGTTCGAGGCCGGCGCGGATCGGGCCATAGATGACGCCGTCGATCGTAATCCCGCGGGCAAGCGCGGCGAGTCGCGCCGGATCGACCTCGCCATGGACCCGAACCTTGTAGCGCCGCACCCAGCCGGTCGCCGGCAGCTCGAGGCGGCGCGCGAGCGCTCCGTCATTGGTCAACAGCAGCAGCCCCTCGGAATTAAGGTCGAGCCGTCCGATCGAGATCAGCCGCGGCAAATCCTTGGGCAACGCGGCGAACACCGTCGGGCGGCTCTTTTCGTCGCGATGCGTGGTGACGAGGCCCGAAGCCTTGTGATAGCGCCACAGCCGCGCCCGCTCCGCCTGCGGGATCGGCTTGCCGTCGACGCGGATGTCGCTGGCCGCGGTAACGGTGACGGCTGGGCTGGTCAACACCGCGCCGTCCACCGAAACCCGGCCATCGGCGATCCACCGTTCGGCATCGCGGCGCGAGCACAGCCCCGCGCGCGCCAGCATCTTGGCGATGCGCTCCGGCGCCGCGCCCCCACTCTGGCCCTCCGCCGCCGGCGGGGGAGGGGATGGGAGGGGGCCGGTCGCGGTCACGCCCCCGCAGCCATGACAAAGGCACGAAAAATGTGCCGGTCGGCCTCGTTGATCTCGAATTCGGGGTGCCACTGGACGCCGAGGCAAAACCGCCGGCGCGGGTCCTCGATGCCCTCGACAACGCCATCCTCGGCTACCGCGTCGATGACGACGCCGGGCCCGGCATCCTTGACCGCCTGGTGATGGGCGCTGTTGACCGGCAGATGCTCGGTCCCGGCGATGCGGTGCAGCAAGGTGCCGGCGACGATGCGGACATCATGGCCGGGCTCGTTGCGCGGGTTCGGCTGGCGGTGCGGCAGGGCGTCGGGCACCTCGTCCGGGATATGCTGGATCAAGGTCCCGCCGAGCGCCACGTTCAGCAATTGCTGGCCGCCGCAGATGCCGAGCACCGGCATCCCGCGGGCGAGCGCACCCCGCGTCGCGGCCAGCTCAAAGGCGGTGCGGCGGTCCTTGGTTGTGACCGTCGGATGGCGGCTTGCCGCCCCGAACAGTGCCGGGTCGAGGTCGAACCCGCCGCCGGTCACGATCAACCCGTCGATCCGGTCGAGATAGAGGGCGGCGGCATCGGGCTCGTGCGGCAAGAGAACCGGCAATCCGCCGGCATGGCGCACCGCGTTGCAATAATTCTCCCGGATCGCATACCACGGAAACTTCGACCAGCCGCCCGCCGGCTCGTGATCGAGAGTGAGGCCGATGACCGGTTGTGCCATGCTGTGATCCGATCGATGTCGGTGGGAAGATGGACGAATTCTACGAGCTGCCATTGCGCATCCAGACTTACGACATAGACTTTGCCGGCATCGTCAGCAATATCGTGTTTATTCGCTGGCTCGAAGATCTGCGGCTCGGGTTGATGGACGAGGCCTATCCGCTGGTCCAGGCGCTCGCCGACGACGTGGCGCCGATCTTGACAGCGACGCGGATAGCCTATCGCCGGCCGGTGACGATCGCCGACAAATTGCTCGGTCGGATGCGCGTCGCCGGGCTCGGCCGGGTGCGCTGGCGGCTCGCCGCCGAGTTCACCGTCGCCGGCGGCGTCCATGCCGAGGCCGAGCAGGAGGGGCTGTTCATGCGGCTCTCGACGCGTAAGCCGATCGCGATCCCCGAGCCGATCCGCCGCCGCCACACCGGATGAACAGGCACGCGCCGCCGATGGCATTGGCGCTGGCCGAAGCCGAAGCGGCCGCGGCGCGCGGCGAGGTGCCGGTCGGCGCGGTGCTGGTCGACGATGCCGGAAAGGTGCTCGCAGCCGCCGGCAACCGGGCCGAAGAGGACCGCGATCCGACCGCGCATGCCGAGATGCTGGTGTTGCGCGCGGGTGCCGCTCGGCTCGGTGCGGCGAGGCTCGCCGAGTGCGATCTGTGGGTGACGTTGGAGCCGTGCGCGATGTGCGCCGCGGCGATGTCGCTCGCCCGCCTGCGCCGGCTCTATTTCGGCGCCTTCGACCCCAAAGGCGGGGCGGTCGAGCACGGCCCGCGGCTCTTCGACCAGCCGACGATTCACCACCGCCCGGAAATTTACGGCGGCATCGAGGAGCGCCGCGCCGCCGCCCTGCTGCGCGACTTTTTCCGCGACCGGCGGTAGCGGCGGGCGCCCGGCGCCTCACACGAGGTAGGCCGCGGCGGCGGCGAAGCCGAGGACGGCGAGAACGGTTAGCATCAGGGCGGGCCGCAGCGTCCGCGCCAGGCTGCCAAAGCCGATCGCGTAGCCCGATTTGGCGAGATTGTTGGCCGAGGCGGCGATCAATATCGCCGCGGAAACGGCCGAACCGCTCATCCCCGGCGCCCCGCCCTGGGCGAGGTTGAGGACGAACGGGTCGATGTCGCTCGCCCCGACGACGGCCGCGAGGGTAAAGATGCCGGTCCGGCCAAACAGCTTTTCAACCCACACCGTCGCCAGCGAGATCGCAACAAAGAGGGCGGCAAAAACCAGTGCCGTCGTCAATTGCAGCGGGTTGGCGGCGGGGATCGCCAGATCCGCGGGGTTGCCGCGCTCAGCACGGCGCCATTCCCACCAGGCAAGGAGCCCGGCGGCGGCGAACAGCAAGGCGAGCGCTGGCGCCAAGCTCGCGGCCAACGGCCGGCTGAACAAGGCGACGACGATCGCCAGCCGCAGATACATGACCATGGTCGCGGCGACGATCCCGGCCGACAGTTCGGCGCGCGGTGCGGCGGCCTCGCGCTGGCGCTTGGCGAGAACGACGGTTGCCGCGGTCGACGAATAGGCGCCGCCGAGCAGCGCCGGGAACAAGGCGCCTCCCTTTACCGGAAGGTAACGCTGAACGAGGTAGGTCAAATAGGACAGGCCGGAAATCGCGACGACGGCGAGCCAAACGCGATAGGGCGTCAACGGCGCCGCAGGGATCAGCCGAATGTCGGGGATGAGCGGCAGGATGATGCCGGCGAGAATCAGGAATTTACCGGCGGTCAGGATCTCGTCCGGTGGGACCAGCCGGGCAAAGCCGTGCATCTCTTCGCGCCGGCCGACAAGCAACACCGCGGCAACGGTGGCGCCGATAGAAACCCAAACCGGCTCGGTCAGGGCGACCGGACCAATGGCGTAGACCAGGAGATTCGTCGCCGGGATGACCAGAGTGCGGCTTGTGCCGGGTTGAGACCGATCGACCCGCAGGAAGATCGAAATCCACGCCGCCAGTGCGAGAAGCCCGACGCAATAGGCGAAGGCGTGATGCGGCTCGACCAGATACAGGAGTGCCCCGCCGAGCGCCACCAGCGGGAACGTGCGCACGCCGCCTGGGACCGCAGTCTCGTTGCGTTTGTAGACTTCCTCGAAGGCGAGGCCGAGGAAGAAGGCCAGCGCGAGGAGCAGGGCCAATCGCTCGGCGAGTTGAATCGGCGGCATCAGCGTATCTTACACGAAAGCCTTGTGATAGAGTGGGTGTGCATACCGGTCGCCCGCGAGGCTGAAATGAACGACCTGCCAATCCTGATCCGCCATAGCGAGCGGCCGAACATGGTTTTTCCGGGCGGCGCCGGCTATTGCCCAGTCGTCGGCGACGACAATGGCATCGGCGTGCCGGTGCGGACCGGCATCCAGACCTCGCCACCGGGCTATGAGACGCGGCTGCATTCGCACCCCTATGTCGAGATGCTGACTGTGCTCGACGGCCGGGGCGAGGCGTCGGTCGAGGGCGAGGACGGCGTGATCAAGCTGGAGCCGGGCGTAACAATTGCGCTGCCGGCGAATCGCGTGCACAGCTTTCGCACGATCGGCGACCGGGCGCTTGTCACTTTCGGCATTCACGTTTCGGAGAGGCGTATCGTCGATTACGCCGACCCGCCGGCCGGAGCCGGCTGAAGGCCTCGGCCATCGCGATATTCGAGAGGGGGAAAACCATGGATATCCGCCGCATCGACATGACCCAGCCGCCGGGGCCGCGCATGAGCCGCGCCGTCGTCCGCGGCGACACCGTCTATCTCGCCGGGCTGACCGCCGGCGACACCTCGCAGGACATCAAGGGGCAGACCAAGCAGATCCTCGACAAGATCGATTCGTATCTGGCGCAGGCCGGGACCGGCAAATCGAACCTGCTGTCGGCCAATCTGTGGATCAAGGACATGGCGCTCTTCGCCGACATGAATTCGGTGTGGAACGCCTGGGTCGACCCCGAAAACCCGCCGGCCCGCGCCTGCGTCAAAGCCGAGATGGCGCGCCCCGAGGTCTTGGTCGAGATCATGGTGACCGCCGCCAAATAAGCCTCGGGTCAACTTCGGAGCCGCGTATGGGCGTCCAGACTCTGGCCGTCGCGGCGTTGTTGGTATCGGCGCTGGCACTAGCGGCCGGCGTCGTCCTGCTGCTGCGCTTTGGTATGCTCGCCCGCCGCAGCGAGGGGCCGCTCGAACCGGCGCTGCGGCACCTCGACCAGGGCTTGCGCGACGAACTGCTACGCAGCCGCGGCATCGCCGCCGAGGACGCCCGCTCGCTTCGCGAGGAGGTCGCGGGAGCGGTCGTCAGGCTCGGCGATTCGCTGCAGCGCACGGTCGAGGGCCGGCTCGAGGCGATGCGCGCCGACAATGCCGCAAAACTCGAATCGATCCGCGCGACGGTTGACGAGAAACTGCACAAGACGCTCGAGGAGCGGCTCGGCGCCAGCTTCAAACTGGTCAGCAACCAGCTCGAACAGGTGTTTAAAAGCGTCGGCGAAATGCAGAGCCTGGCGGCCGGAGTCGGCGACCTGAAGCGGGTACTAACCAATGTCAAGGCGCGCGGCACCTGGGGCGAAATCTCATTGGGCGGCGTCCTCGAACAGGCGCTGACCGCCGAGCAATACGAGCGCAATGTCGAGATTCGCCCGGGCAGCAACCAGCGCGTCGAATTTGCGGTTCGCCTGCCGGGCGCCGACGGAGACGGCCCGCTGTGGCTGCCGATCGACGCAAAATTTCCGACCGAGGATTACGAGCGGTTGGGGGACGCGGCCGAACGCGCCGACGGCGCCGGAGTTGAGATCGCGGGCAAGGCGATCGAGACCCGCATCCGGCTTGCTGCGCGCGACATCTGCGCCAAATACGTGGCGCCGCCATATTCGACCGATTTCGCCTTGCTGTATCTGCCGACCGAGGGGCTTTACGCCGAGATCGTGCGGCGGCCAGGGCTTGTCGACACTTTGCAGCGCGATTGGCGGGTTGTCGTCGCCGGCCCGACGACCCTGCTCGCGTTACTCAACAGTCTGCGGATGGGGTTTCGCAGCCTAGCGATCCAGAAGCGGTCGAGCGAGGTCTGGCACTTGCTGCGCGCGGTCAAGACTGAGTTCGGGCGCTATGGCGAGGTGCTCGACAAGGTCCAGAAAAAGCTGAGCGAGGCCTCGAATACGATCGAAAACGTCGCCGTCAGGCGCCGGCAGATCGATCGCAAGCTCGCTCAGATCGAGACACTGCCCGAGCCCGAGGCGCTGGTCCTGCTCGGCCTCGACGGCCCGGACGCGGCGCCGGCCGAGGATTGACCTCTAATTCACCCTCTCCCGCAATCTCCCGCAATCGGCGGGACGCAAACGCGCGGCGCTTGCAGAATTGGTTAGGACAGGCCGATTTCGCCTTCGACGACATGTTCGAGCCCGATCTCGGGGATCGAGAGGGTGAGGCGCGGCTTCAGCACCGTGCTGTCGGCGAGCGCGCCCTTGGCCTGTGCCGCGCGCGCCGCCTTTTCGATCTCGCGCTGCGCGGTCACCCCGACGATCTTCAGGAATTTGCGGATGTCCATGTTGAAGCGGTCTTCGTTCATCCCATGCCTCCTTAGGCCGCGATCCAGGTTGCGCCGCAGCCCCGCGTGAAGTAGACCCCCCGCCCTCGTCCTGCAACTCCCGCCCCCGCAACGCCCGCGCCCGAGCCGAACCTTCGCCTCCCGATGTGCCTCGATCCCTTCAGCTCGCGATGACGGCGCCCGACGCCGGCGGTATGCCATCGGCGCAGGAGCCGATGGCGCTCTACCGCGCCTTGCGCCAAGCGGGGCGGCTCGATCCCGACCCGGCGCAGCAGCTGGCGGTCGAGCGGCTGCAAAGCCTCCATCGCGCGCTGCTCGACTATCGCCCGGAGCACGGGCTGCGCGGCTGGCTCGCGCGTTTCGGTCTCAGCGAAAACCACGGCGCGCAGGCGCCGGTCGGGCTCTATCTGTGCGGGCCGGTCGGGCGCGGCAAATCGATGCTGATGGATCTGTTCTTTGCCACCGCACCGGGGCCGCACAAGCGACGGGTGCATTTCCACGCCTTTATGCTCGAAATGCACGACCGCATCGAACAGGAAAGGCGGGATAAAACCCGCGAACCGATCGCCAAGGTTGCAGCCGACATCGCCCGCGAGGCGGCGCTGTTGTGCTTTGACGAATTTCAGGTCGACAATATCGCCGACGCGATGATCCTCGAACGCCTGTTTCGGGCATTGTTCGATGCCGGGATCGTCGTCGTCGCGACCTCGAACCGCGGGCCGGACGAGCTTTACGAGCACGGGTTGAACCGCGACCGGTTTCTGCCGTTTATCGAGTTGCTGAAACAGAAGCTGTACGTGCTCGAACTCGACAGCGGCCGCGATTACCGGCTCGCCCGGCTGGTTGGCAAAAGGGTCTACTACACGCCTTTGGGCGAGGCGGCGCATCGGGCATTGGAAGCGGCCTTCGCCGAACTGACCGACGGTGCGATGGGTGCGCCTGTGACCCTGGCCGTCCAGGGACGGAGGCTGACCGTGCCGCGCGCGGCGCGCAACGTCGCCTGGTTCGGCTTTGCCGATCTCTGCGCGCAGCCGCTCGCCGCCGCCGATTATCTGGCGCTCGCCGAACACTATGCCGCGATCATCGTCGAGGGCGTCCCGCGGCTCGCGCGCGACGAGCGCAACGAAGCCCGCCGTTTCAATATCCTGATCGACACGCTCTACGAGGCGCGCACCCTGTTGGTCGCCTCAGCCGCGGTCCCGCCCGCCGAAATCTACACCGGCGGCGACGGCACCTTCGAATTCCGGCGCACCGTCTCCCGCCTCACCGAAATGCAGAGCGCCGACTACATCGCCCGCCGCCCCCGCCGCTAGCAGCCTGTCGGACTGGAGTTTGGCTGATCGAGGGCTGGAACGCCGAGTTGCGTCGACAGCGCGAGGCTGAACGGGTTGGAGACTTGGCGGAGGGTTGCGGGCTGACCCGGTGGCGGTTGTGTCACAATCGCCCAATGCTCCCTCAGCGGGTAGCGAGGGCGAAGATCCGCTTCATGTTGCAGGCCATCG
>DATMKU010000132.1:0-20745 GCA_035570935.1 Allostellaceae bacterium | reverse complement strand
TCAAAATCGAGGGCTGAGAGCCGTGTGTTCTGCATTGCTCGAACGCCGTTTTCGGAATCTTCGGCGCGATCTATACGCCCGAAGCGGAGGCCGAGGCCACGGCGGCGGTTGTCCCGCGCCACGCACGGCTTATCTGCTAACGCAGGAAACGGCCATGCGCATCGCCCAGACCCGTTTGACGCTGGATACCGAACCGCGCGAGATCAAGGAGATCACCGCCGAGGTTCAGCGCTGGGTCGAGCGGCAAGAGGTGTCCTGCGGGCTGCTGACGGTCTACATCCCGCACACCTCGGCCTCGCTACTGATCCAGGAGAACGCCTCGCCCGATGTGCGGCACGATCTCGACGCGTTTTTGCGGCGGTTGGTACCCGAGGATACCGCACTCTACCGCCACAACGACGAGGGGCCGGACGACATGCCGGCGCACATCAAAAGCATACTGACCCAAACCCAGCTGACGAGACCGGTGGCCGACGGGCGCATGCAGCTTGGCGTCTGGCAGGGGATTTTTCTGTTCGAGCACCGCGCCTCGCGGCACACCCGCTCGCTGATCCTGACCCTGATCGGCGATGACAAGGCGGCTCGCGGCTGATTGGGTGGGGGAATTGCCAGCTTCCTCGGGATCATGAATTCCTTCACTCGCGTTGGGCAAGGCTCGGCAATCCCTAACCACCCGGTGGGCGGGCAATCGAAAACGGAAAAAACGCGCTCTGACGCGCCGCGCGCGCCCGGCGCACCCGGTCGCGGGATTCCGCATATTCGGCGAGTGCTGCCCGGTCATGCGGCGCCACCGAGGCCTGAGTCGGCAGGACACACGCGGTGGGGCAGCGTGTGACACCTCGGGTTCGGATAAATTCCGCGACCGCGGACTCGCTGAACCGGTCGGCTGCAATCTGTCCCGCTTCCGGCTTTTCACGGATGATCACGTCTTGCCACCCTCTATTCGCCGCCCAAGTCGGTGCGTGCAGGGGGCTATCTAGTCGCGTGCTTCGACCTCGCCTATGACGGAGATCACACCGGATTTCAGCGGAAATAGATGTGTACCAACTGCCGCGACACCGCCGCAGGTCGATGGATGACATCGAGCGCTGTAACCGCTCCGCGAAACCGGGCCTGAAACGACGCTCAAATTCCCGAAATGTTCCTGAGACGTCCCGCCGCGAGGACTGCAGGATCAGTGCGCCGTCGCGGTCGTCGCCATCGCCGGCTTGGCGCCGATGAACAGCTCGACGGTTTCGTTCTCGGGAATTGCCTCGTTGGGCGGTACGCGGCTTTGATAGGGGATCGCGAACTTGGCCAGCGCGTCCAGCAGGATCTTTACGGTCTCCGAAGGGTGGTCGCTGTTGTTGTACACATTGATGCCCATCGCCTTGACGTCGCCGAATATTGTCGTCGCCTCAGGGCCGCGCGCGTCCCAATTCGCGGCTTTCAGGGCGTCGGCGATCTGCGTCGCATAGTGATAGGCCTCGATGTCGCCGGGAACGCACGAAACGATGACCTTGTGGCCGCCGAACGGCCGCAGGTAATCGGAGAGCCCTGCTGCGGTTTCGCTGCTCAGCGAACGGGCGCGGGTGCTTTCTTGCAGTCTCGCGACCTGCTCCTGCAACGATTTGACCTGCGCCATCAGCTGCTTCGACTGGTCGTCTTTGATCAGCCGTGCGATTTGATCGCTGGCGGCGGACGCCTGCCACACCATGGCCGCCACGGTCAGCGAGCCGACGATCGCGATCATGCTCAGCCGCGTCCGTCTGGCCGCCGGCGTCGCCGGCGCGGCACAGGCCGCCAGCGCCAGCCCGCTGAGGACGATCGCCATAAACGCCGGCAGCCACGACAACAGCCCCCCTGTCACAATCGCGACCCTTTTCCTCCGGTTCCGACAAAAGACGACGCGCCGGCTATTCGGCGGCGAGGACGGCATCCGCCGGCTCGGCTTCGCGCCCGCCGACGCCGATGAACAAGACCATCAGCGCCGCGCCGAGCAGCAACAAGCCGGCGAGCATGAACGCCTCGAGGTAAGTGCCGAAGGCTCCGCGCAAAACGCCGCCGAGATAGGCCGCCATGGCGCCGCCGATCTGGTGGACGACGGTGATCCAGGCGACCATGATCCCGGTCCTCTCGGTCCCGACGACGCGATTGAGCAAGCGCACGGTCGGCGGCACGCTCGCGATCCAATCGAGGCCGTAGAATGCGGCGAACAACGGCAGGCCGTAGATCGACATGCCAAAAGCGAAGGGCAGATACATCAGCGCCAGCCCGCGCAAGCCGTAGTACCAGGCGAGCAGCACCCGGTTGTCCCAGCGGTCGCTGAGCCAGCCCGACAACGTACCGCCCGCAAAACTGAACACCCCGGTTGCGGCCAGCAGGCCGGCGCCGGTGACTTCGCTCAGCCCATGGTCGACGCAGGCGGGGATCAGGTGGGTCCCAATCAGCCCATTGGTGGTGGCACCGCAAACAAAATAGCCCCCGGCAAGCAGCCAAAAGTCGCGCTTGCGGGCGCCGTCCGCGAGCGCGCCAAAGGCAAGCCTGAGCGGGTTTCCCTGCGGAGGTATCGCAATGTTCGGTTCGCCCTCGGCGCCATAAGGGGTCAAGCCCAAATCGCTCGGTCGGTTGCGCATCAACAATGCCACCAGCGGGACAAAAACCGCCACCGTCGCGGCCAGAACCAGCGACATCACCCGCCACCCGAAATGGGTCACGAGCTCGGCAAGGTTGGGCAGGAACACAAGCTGCCCGGCGGCGTTGGCGGCGGTCAGCAAACCCACCACCAGACCCTGGCGGCGGCGAAACCAGCGCGCCGCGATATAGGCGGAGATAAAGGCGCCGATGACGCCGGTGCCGGCGCCGACGACGACCCCCCACAACAAAACCAGCTGCCATGCCTGGTGCATGGCCGGCGACAAGGCGACCGACGCGGCGGTTATCGCCAAGCCCAAGGTCATCGTGCGGCGCACGCCAAACCGGTCCATCAGCGCCGCGGCAAACGGGCCGACCAGACCATAGAGCAATAGGTTGATGCCGACGGCCAACGAGATCGTCGCCCGCGACCAGTCGAATTCCTGTTCGAGCGGGATGATCAACACCCCCGGCGCCGCTCGGACGCCCGCGGTCAAAAGTCCGACCACGAACGTCACCGCGGCAACGATCCAGGCGTAATGCAGCCGCTTCGTTGAACGCGTCACAACCGCTCTCCTCAACCGCCCGCCGCCCGGCTACTCGCCGTCGAGCGGCTCGGTCGCGACGATTTCGATGCCAAAGCCGGCGAGCCCTACATAGGTGCGCGACCGCGTCGCCAGCAACTGGATCGACGAGATCCGCAGGTCGCGGAGGATCTGGGCGCCGAGCCCGACCTCGCGCCATTGCACATTGCGCTCGCGCTCGGACGGGGTCGCCTCCTCGCCGACCGTCGAGGTCGGCACGCCCGAGGTGCCGTCGCGCAGATACACGAGGACCCCCTGGCCGGCGGCCTTGAACCGGTCGAGTGCAGCATGGATCGGCTTGGCGCCGCCAAACACGTCTTCGATCACGTTGGCCCGGTGCAATCGGGTCGGCAAGTTGATCCCCTCGCCGATATTGCCGTACACGAAAGCGTAGTGATGCACCTTGTCGAACGGCGTCACATAGGCGTAGCCCGCGAGTTCACCGATCTCGCTCGTGACTTTGAACTCGGCGACGCGGGTCACGAGCTTTTCGCGCGCCTGGCGGTGGGCGATCAAATCAGCGACCGAGACGCGCTGCAATGCGTGTTTTTTGGCGAAGGCCGCGACCTGCGGGCCGCGCATGACAGTGCCGTCGTCGTTGACCAGTTCACAGATCGCCGCCACCGGTTCGAGCTCCGCGAGCCGGCAAAAATCGACTGCCGCCTCGGTATGGCCCGAGCGCATCAATACCCCGCCATCCTTGGCGATCAGCGGGAAAATGTGCCCCGGCCGGACAAAATCCGAGCGCCCGGCATTGTTGTTGGCGAGGTTGCGGATCGTCGCGGTGCGGTCTTCGGCGGAAATCCCGGTCGTCGTGCCGTGACGGTAATCGACCGAGACGGTAAAGGCGGTGCCGTGGATCGCGTCGTTCTCGGCGACCATCGGCGCCAGTTGGAGGCGCCGGGCGATCTCTCCGGTTAATGGCGCGCAGACGATGCCGCAGGTATGGCGGATGATGAAGGCCAGCTTTTCCGGCGTCGCGTGCACTGCGGCGACGATCAGGTCGCCTTCGTTTTCGCGATCGTCGTCGTCGGTGACGACGATGATCTCGCCGGCGGCGAACGCTTCGATCGCCTCGCGAACACGGGATTGTGGCACGTTCATCCTCTCCGCCAGCGCCGCGCGGCTACAAAAAACCGTTGGCGGCAAGAAACCTCGGATTCGCCAGGCGCAGTTTGGCGATCGTCAACCGCCACAGGATAGCGCGCGCCAGCACCGCGCGCTCCGGCGAATTCTCGAAACCGCCGATGCGCAGCTCGCGGGCAAAGCGGCGCAGCGGGTCCACCAGCCGGTCGGCACTACTTGTCGGTGTCTCGCCCCTCACCCCAACCCTCTCCCCGCCTGGCGGGCAGAGGGAGGGACCCGCCGATCGCCGGATCATGTCCGGGGAGGAGGGTGAGGGGCAATCGGCGCGGTAGAGACCTTCCAGTTCGCGCCGGATTTCCTCCGCTGCTCCCGCGTCCGCCGCCGCCTCGCGCTCGGCGATCGCCAGGCAATTGGCGACGAGACGCGCATCGAGTTGGCGCTCGGGAGGCAACAGCGGCAACAGATCGTTGACGAGCACGTCGCGGGCGAGTGCCAGCAATGCCGGGGCCTCGGGCAAATCACGCATTCCCAGGCGCTCCTCCGGGGTCCAGCAACATCAGAATTTCTAGCTCGCACTCGCCGGCGCGGCGGCCGGTCAGCGCCAGGTCGAGGCTGCGTTCGCCGCCGAGCCGATGGCGGTCGCTTTGCTGCAGCGCGATCACCGCCCAGCGCACACTCGCCAACACCTCCCAGAAATGGGCTTGCTGCAGGTCGATCCGCCGGCCGCTCTCGCTTTCGTAACCATGATAGAACGGCGCGCGGTCGGCGATGCCGCCGGCCTCCCGGTCGAGCCGGGCAAAGCGCCACCCCTTGCTGCAGAACCAGCCGATATCCTCATGCAAGTCGCCCCACCCGGCAAATTCCCAATCGAGGATTCCGGTCAGCTTTCCTGCGTCGAGCAAGTAGTTGCCGGTGCGGAAATCGTGATGGCACAGCACCGGCTCGGCGGGCGGGGGCAAGTGGGTTTCGAGCCAGCGCAGGCCCCACTCCAATATCGGGCGCGGGGCCGGATGGGTGTCGAGATAGGCGCGAAAGCCGGCGATCTGGGGCGCCGGGCCGGACGCCTCAAAGGATCGCAGAAAATCGAGATCGGCGCGCGGCGCGCGGATCGTATGGATCCGGGCAAGTTCGCGGCCGAGCTGCTCGGCGATTTGCGGCAGCACCGGATCGAGCGCCGGGTCGCGGGTTATACGATGCGCGGCGGCGATCCCCGATGCTCGGCGCATAATAAAGAACGGCTTGCCGCAGACCGCGGGATCGGCGCTGGCGAAAAGCGGCTCCGGGACCGTGACCCCCGCCGCGAAGGCCGCCCGCAGGACGGCGAATTCCTGCACCCGATCGAGGCTCGACGGCACCCCGGTTGCGCCTGCCATGCGCAGCACGAGACGTTGCTCGCCGGCGAGCACGCCGCCGGAGAAATGCGCGTCGATGCCCCAATTCTCCTGGATGGCGCCGCCCGAAAGCGTTGCCAACCCGCTGATTTCGCAAGCCCGCGCGCCGCTCGCCGCGGCGAGAAAGCGCGCCAGTGCCGCGCCCCGGCCGGCGGCGCCGGCGGACGGTTCAGATCGCGGCGACGCGGTGTCCGCCATCGACCGCAATGACCGCGCCGGTCATATACGCCCCGGCCGGCGAGGCCAGCAGCAGCATCGCGCCGTCGAGATCGTCCGGCCGGCCGAGCCGGCGCAACGGGATCCGTCCTTCGAGCCTTTTGCCGGCATCGCTGCGCAAAAAATCGCGGTTGAGATCGGTCTCGATAAAGCCGGGCGCCAGAGCGTTGACAAGAATGCGGTGACGCGCCAACTCCATCGCCAAGACCTGCGTCAAATGAACGAGCCCGGCCTTGGCGGCGCAATAGCTCGGCCCATGCGGGATCGTTCGCTCCGCCAGCAGCGAGGCAATGTTGATGATCCGTCCCGGCCGGCCGAGCTCGACGAGATGCGAGGCGAACTCGCGCGATGTGAGCCAAGCGCCTTTGAGATTGGTGTCGAGGACATAATCCCAATCGGCCTCGGTGTGTTCGAGCGCCGGTTTGGCCACCGCGACCCCGGCATTGTTGACAAGCAGGCTTAGCGGCCCCAGCGCCCGCTCGGCCTCGGCGACGGCGGCGGCAACACTGTCCGGCCGCGTCACGTCGAGCGACAGCGGCCAGGCGCTGCCGCCGTCGGCTTCAACCGCCCGCGCCACTTCGGCGAGAAGATCGGTGCGCCGGGCGGCAAGCGCCACCTTGGCCCCGGCGGCGGCGAGCAGCAATGCCAGATGGCGCCCGATGCCGCTCGATGCTCCGGTCACGAGCGCCACCTGCCCGGTAAGGTCGAAGCTCGGCAACGGGGTCACGCCGCGCCTCCATCGCCGGCGAGCGCAGCGCCCCTCACCCCGGCACAGCGCCCCTCACCCTCCCGCTGCGCGGGTCCCTCCCTCTCCCCGCTCGCGGGGAGAGGGCCAGGGTGAGGGGCAGTTACGCTAACCGTCACGCGATCTCCTTCGCGCGTTCGCGCAGTTGGAATTTCTGCACCTTGCCGGTCGAGGTTTTTGGCAGCAGCCCGAACACGATCGTCCGCGGCACTTTGTAGTGGGCGAGGTTGGCGCGGCACCAGGCGATGACGTCCTCGGCGGCGAGCGGCGGGGCGTCGGGTGCCAGGGTCACGAACGCGCACGGACTCTCGCCCCATTTCGGGTCGGGGCGGGCGACGACCGCCGCCTCCATGATGTGCGGGTGGCGATAGAGCACCTCCTCGACTTCGAGCGAGGAGATGTTTTCACCGCCGGAAATAATGATGTCCTTGGCGCGGTCCTTGATCTCGACATAGCCATTGAGGTGCATGACCGCGAGATCGCCGGTATGAAACCAGCCTTGGCCGAAGGCCTCGGCGGTTGCCGCCGGGTTTTTCAAATAGCCTTTCATCAGGGTGTTGCTGCGCAATACCAATTCGCCGAGCGTCACGCCGTCGGCGGGCACGTCGGCCATTGTCGCCGGGTCGACGACGCGCTGCCCGCCGAGGGTGAGGCCGGCGACCCCCTGCCGCGCCATATGGCCGGCGCGTTCGTCGACCGGCAATCCGTCCCATTCTTCCTGCCAGGCGCAGACCGTCGAGGGGCCGTAGCTTTCGGTCAGCCCGTAGAGATGGGTGACGCGAAACCCCATCCGCTCCATCGCCGCGATCACCGCCGAGGGCGGTGCGGCACCCCCGGTTGCCGCCTCGACGACATGGCCGAAGCGGCGCTTGACCTCGTCCGGCGCATGCACCAGCAGGTTCAGCACGATCGGCGCGCCGCACAAATGGGTGACGCGGTGCTCGGCGATCATCGCAAAGATCACCGCGGGATCGACCCGGCGCAGGCAGACATGCGTCCCGGCAACCGCGGTCACCGCCCAAGGATAGGTCCAACCGTTGCAATGAAACATCGGCAAGGTCCACAAATAGACCGAATCGCGATCGAGCCCGAAGGTGATCGCGTTGCCGAGCGAATTCAGAAACGCGCCGCGATGGTGGTAAACCACGCCCTTGGGATTGCCGGTGGTGCCCGATGTGTAGTTGAGCGCGATCGGCGCCCATTCGTCGGCCGGTCTCGGCCAAATGGCGCCGGGGTCGCCTTCGCCGAGAAAGGCTTCGTATTCGACCCCGCCGAGGGGGTCGCCGCCGGTTCCGTCGTCGATTTCGACCAGCGGCAGCGCCCGGCCGAGTGCTGCGAGCGCCGGCTCGACGACCGGCGCGAATTCGCGGTCGGCGACCAGCAATTTGGCCTGGCCGTGCGCGAGGATGAAGGCGATCGAGCGCGGGTCGAGCCGGGTATTCAGCGCATTCAGCACAGCACCGGCCATCGGCACGCCGAAATGCGCCTCGAGTAAAGCCGGCACGTTGGGCGCCATTACCGCCACCGTATCGCCCGGCCGGATCCCGCGCCGCCGCAGCGCATCGCCAAGGCGCCGGCAACGTGCGTAGAATTCGCGGTAGGTGTAGCGCGCATCGTCGTGCACGACCGCGAGCTTGTCGGGGTAGACCGCGGCGGTGCGCGCCAAAAACGAGAGCGGCGTCAGCGCCGAAAAATTCGCGGCATTCCGCGCGAGATGCGGCGCATCATAATGCCCGCCGGAGGATGGCACGATCGAGCCTTTTCGCTACCCGCGACTGTTGCCGCCCCATCCTCCCGGGACCGCCGGCCAAGGTCAAGCCGCAGCGAGGCGGAGGAGGTGATGCATATCGACGTCGTCCTGGATGTCGCCTGCCCGTGGTGCTTTATCGGCAAGCGCCGGCTCGATCGCGCCCTGGCACTGCGGCAAGACATCCCCACGACCCGATCATGGCGGGCATTTCAACTGAACCCGGATTTACCGGCCGAGGGCATCGCGCGGGATCTCTTTCTGGTCGCGAAATTCGGCAGCGTGGGCCAGGCGTTGAGCAGCTACGGCGCGGTCGCCGCGGCGGCACGCAGGGAGGGGATCGAGTTCGCCTTTGAGCGCATCCGGCGCACCCCCAATACGCTTCTCGCGCACCGGCTGATCCGGCTGGCCGCGGCGGAAGGGCGAGGCGAGGCCCTGGTCGATGCGTTGTTTTGCGCGTATTTCATCGATGGCGTCGACATCGGCAATGCCGACTCGCTGGCGAGGGTCGCGGGCCGGGCTGGGATCGACCGCAGCCATGCCCGCGCCTATCTCGCCGGTGCGGCCGGAACCGCCGAAGTATTGGCCGAAGACCAGCGCGCGAGACGGCTCGGCATCCACGCGGTTCCTTGTTTTGTCATCGAACGCGGCTATGCGATTTCGGGCGCGCAGGAACCGGAAATGTTTCTGCCGCTGTTCGATCTTGCCGCCGGCATCGGCAACCCCGAAACGGTGAAGAGCTAATGTCGGCGCACGAAAGATCGAAAACGTTCGGTTGGTGATCAGCGATAAACTTGTCGCAACACGCGCGAACAGATACATTCGACATTGCTAAGCACGCGTCAATCGGGCCCGGAGAGGCCGCCGATGCACCGACGGATGGGGTTTTTATCGTTATCGCGCGCCGATCGATGGCCGGCTTAAAGACCCATATCGACTAAATGCCGGATCGTCCCGTACGTTTCGGCAAAGCGAGGAGAAAGCACATGAACACTAGTCACACAAGAATTACAGTAAAGAAAGTAGCAGTATTTGCCGCGGTTGCGTTCCTCTGTTGCTGGGGTGGCGCAACGCGGGTGCAAGCCTGGGATGGCGGGGGAAACTCCGAACAATGGATAGTTGAACAGGGGCTTAAGATCCCGCCCGTTCCGCTCAATCTCAAGGGCAAAGACCGCAACCTCGTGGGGCTGGGCAGCTATCTCGTCAACGCGGTGTCTGACTGCAACGGCTGCCACTCCGCCGGCCCTCAGACGGAGTTCCTGCCCGGCGGCAATCCTTATTTTGGCGAGAACCCGACAAAGGTCAATCAGGCGACCTACATGGCTGGCGGTCGGGATTTTGGGATGGTCGGTCCGCCGCCGTCGCCGGACATCATATCCCGCAATCTTACGCCTGATAAAACCGGGATGCCGGAAGGCGGGCGGAGCTTTAAAGAGTTTCTTCTGATAATGAGGACCGGGATCGATTTGGATCATCTGCATCCAAACTGCTCGGCCACGATAACAACCAACTGCTTTCCACCTCCGACCGATGGTTCCCTGCTTCAGGTGATGCCGTGGCCGGCCTTTCGCCACATGTCCGATCGCGACCTGCTGGCAATCTATACTTATCTGAGTGCGATCCCGTGCCTGTCGACGGGCAATCCCGGCGACGAGCTGTATAACGATTGCGGCTCAAAATAACCGCAAACAACCGCGGGCGCAGGCTCTGCCGCGCCTGCTCGCGGTTCTCAACACAATGCGGGTCAGGGCCGAACGTTTTGAGAGGCTGGGCGCGCCATTCAGGGACGCGGCGGCGCGGTGTCGCCGCGCAGCTTGAAGCGCTGGATTTTGCCGGTTGCGGTCTTGGGCAGCTCGTCGAGAAACGCGATCCAGTGCGGACATTTGAATGCCGGCAGCTGGCTCTTCACATGCTCGTCGAGCCCGCGGGCCAATCCGTCGCCGGGTGCGACGCCGGGTTTCGCGACGACAAAGGCTTTGGGCTTGATCAGACCGTCATGATCGGCGGCGCCGACGACCGCGGCTTCGAACACGTCGTCATGCGCGACAAGCACGGCCTCGACCTCGGCCGGCGAGACAAACATGCCGCTGACCTTCAGCATGTCGTCGCTGCGGCCGCAATAGACGTAATAGCCGTCCTCGTCTTCGAAATACTTGTCGCCGGTGCGCGTCCATTCGCCGAGAAAGGTTGCGCGGCTGCGCTGGCGGTTGTTCCAATAGCCGGCGGCGGCGGTCGGCCCGCTGACCAGCAGGTCGCCGATGTCACCACGCGCCACCGGGCCCCCGTCCTCGTCGACAATCCGCAGCTCGTAGCCGGGGACGCGCCGGCCGGTCGTGCCGTAGCGCACGTCGTCCGGCCGATTGCTGAGAAAGATGTGCAGCATCTCCGTCGAGCCGATGCCGTCGAGAATGTCGACCCCCATTCGCGCCGCCCAGCGCCGGCCGATCTCGGCCGGCAATGCCTCGCCGGCCGAAACGCAGCGGCGCAACGCCAATTCGTCGGGGCGCGGCAGCTCCGCGGCGGCCAGCAGCGTGTTGTAGAGGGTCGGCACGCCGCAGAAGATCGTCGGCCGATGCTCGCGCAAAACGCGGACGACTACCGCGGGGCTCGGGCGCTCGCCGGTCAAGACGCTAGCGGCGCCGACCGCCATCGGAAAGGTCAGCGAATTGCCGAGGCCGTAGGCGAAAAACAGCTTTGCCGCCGAAAAGACTAAATCACTCGCCGCGATTCCGAGCACCGGGACGGCATAGCACTCCGCACTCCGCGTCAGGCTGGCATGAACATGGACCGTGCCTTTCGGCCGCCCGGTGGAGCCCGACGAATAGAGCCAAAAGCAGGGCTCGTCGGGATGGGTTGACGCGGTTGCAGCCTCGGCCGGGGACGCGGCTAGCATCGCGGCGAACGGGCCGCCGCCGGCGGCGGGATCGGAGACGATGATCCGCGGCCGGGAATCGGGGAGCAAGGCCACAGCTTGTTGTATCGCCGGCAGGACCGGTGCCGACACGGCAATCGCCTGCGCCCGGCTGTCGCCCAGCATAAAGGCGAATTCTTCCGGGCTCAGCATCGTGTTGACCGCGACCGGCACGATCCCGGCCTTGATCGCGCCGAGAAAGGCGGTCGGAAAGTCGATCCCGTCGTGAAGACACAAAAGGATGCGCTGCTCGCGATCGACGCTCCGGGCGCGCATCGCGTTGGCGAACCGGCCCGCTCGCGCGGCGAGGTCCCGATAGCTGTAGCGCCCGTGATCGTCGATAAAGGCGATCTTTTCGCCGCGCCCGGCCGCGAGGTTGCGCTCGATCAGATCTGCGGCGGCGTTGTAGTCCATCGGCGCTGCCTCCCGACAAGTGGACAAGCATTATGTTTCTCATATGCTTCGGTCAAGCATGACTGCTCCACCCCGCTTTCCGGACAAGGACGACTATCTCGCTCAGCTCGGCGAGCGGGTGCGGGAAGAGCGCGCACGCCGCGGCATGACCCGCAAGATCCTGGCCCGCGACACCGGCCTGTCGGAGCGGTATCTGGCCCAGCTCGAGGCCGGCCGCGGCAACATCTCGATAGCGCTGTTGCAGCGGGTCGCCGCGGCGCTGAACCGGCCGCTAGCGCGGCTGGTCGGCGACGACAGCGGGGAGCCCGCCGAACTGCGGCAGATCGTCGATTTGCTGCGCCGGTTG
The DNA here is from genome assembly GCA_035570935.1 of Allostellaceae bacterium. Taxonomy (GTDB): domain Bacteria; phylum Pseudomonadota; class Alphaproteobacteria; order ATCC43930; family CGMCC-115725; genus AP-15. Next base: position 8,692 of record DATMKU010000132.1, on the reverse strand, counting down.
ACGCCCGAGCAGCTGGCCGAGGTGCAGAGCCTGATCGGCGCGCATTTCGCGCTGACCAAGCGGGCTGCGCGCGACCGCCGGATCGCGCTGATCGGATTGCGCGGCGCAGGCAAATCGACCCTGGGCAGCCGCCTCGCGCATCATCTCCGAGTGCCGTTCATCGAACTCGACGCCGAGATCGAACGCGATTTCGGACTGTCCTTGGCCGAGATCTTCGCGCTTTACGATCAGCCCGCGTACCGGCGCTGCGAGCGCCGCGTCCTTGGCGAAATCGTCGAACGGGAGCCCCGATTCGTGCTCGCCGCCGGCGGCAGCATCGTCGCCGAGCCGGCGACCTATCAGGATTTACTCGGCCATTGCTTTACGGTCTGGCTACGGGCGGCACCAGCGGAGCATATGAGCCGCGTTCAGTTGCAAGGCGATCTGCGCCCGATGGCCGACAACAACGAGGCGATGGCCGATCTGCGCCGCATCCTGGCCGCTCGCGAGCCCCTTTACGCCCAGGCCGACGTGACCGTCGATACCGCCGGACACGTCATCGAGGCGAGCTTCCGCGCACTGCTCGCGGCATTGCCGCAAGGGCTCATGAAAGATATTGCATCTTCTGCGGAATCATGGTGAATTAAACTTCCTATGATTACCTTCGACACCGATACCGCCCGATACCGGCATTGGCGGCTTTCGTGCGACGGGCCGGTCGCGACCTTGACGCTCGACGTGACCGAGGAGGGCGGGCTCGATCCCGGCTATCGGCTGAAGCTCAATTCCTATGATCTCGGCGTCGATATCGAACTGGCCGACGCGCTCAACCGCATCCGCTTCGAGCATCCCAGAGTGCGGGCCGTGGTGCTGACGAGCGGCAAGGAGCGGGTCTTCTGCTCGGGCGCCAACATCTACATGCTCGGCCAGGCAAGCCACGCAGAAAAGGTGAATTTTTGCAAATTCACCAACGAAACCCGCAACGGCATCGAGGATTCGAGCGCCCATTCCGGGCTGAGATTTCTCGCCGCGATTAACGGCGCCTGCGCCGGTGGCGGCTACGAGCTGGCGCTCGCCTGCGATGAGATCGTCATGGTCGACGACCGGTCGAGCACGGTCAGCCTGCCCGAGGTGGCATTGCTCGGCGTATTGCCCGGCACCGGCGGGCTGACGCGGCTCGTCGACAAGCGCAAGGTCCGGCGCGACCTCGCCGATTTGTTCTGCACCACCGCCGAAGGCGTGCGCGCCGGTCGCGCCAAGGCGTGGAAGCTGGTCGATTGGACGGCACCGCCCGCCCGGTTTCGCCAGGTCGTCGCGGAGCGCGCCGCGGCGCTCGCGGCGTCGAGCGACCGGCGGGCTGATGCCGCGGGCGTCGCGCTGCCGCCGCTCGAACGCAGCACCGACCAACACGGCTGGCATTACCGCCGGGTCGCGGTTGAGATCGCGCGCGCCGAGCGCGTGGCGACGATAACCGTAACCGGTCCGGACACAGACGAGACACCCGGCGACCTCGACGGCATCCTCCACGCGGGTGCGCGCTGGTGGCCGCTCGAGATGACGCGCGAGCTCGACGATTCGCTGTTGCTGCTCCGCGCCAACGAGCGCGACATCGGGACCCTGGTGTTGAAAACCCGCGGCGACATCCCGGCGCTCCTCGCCAGCGACGCGGCAATGGCCACCCATCACGACCACTGGTTGGTGTGCGAAACGATGGCGCTGCTGCGCCGCACCCTGCAGCGGCTCGAAGTTTCCTCGCGCAGCCTGTTCGCGGTCATCGATGACGGGTCGTGCTTTGCCGGCAGCCTTTTCGAATTGGCGCTCGCCGCCGACCGCAGCTATATGCTCGCCAACGGCCCGCCGATCGCGCTCGGCGCTCTCAATTTCGGCGGGCTCGAAATGATCAACGGCCGCACCCGCCTCGCGGCCCGCTTCAACGACGACGCGATCGAATTCGCCGAGGGACCGCGCGACGCCGCCACAGCACTTGATCAGGGGCTGGTGACGTTCGCCCCCGACGATCTCGATTGGGACGACGAACTGCGCCTTGCCCTCGAAGAGCGTTCGAGCCTGTCGCCCGACGCGCTGACCGGCATGGAAGCCAACCTGCGCTTTTCAGGCGGCGAGACCGTCGCCAGCAAGATTTTCGCGCGGCTGTCGGCGTGGCAGAACTGGGTCTTCTCGCGGCCGAACGCGATCGGCGAAACCGGTGCCTTAAAGCGCTACGGAACCGGCACCAAGGCGCCGTTCGATTGGGAGCGGGTTTAAAATATCTCGGCGGGTTCGCAACATCCGCCCTCCTCGCCGGCGAGGGGCGGCGGAGCAAAACAACGACAGGGCGATATGACGATCGATTATCGGCAGACGATCCCGAACAATGTCGGGCTCGACGACAACCGCGCATTGCAGCGGGCGCTCGAACACTGGCAGCCGCGCTTTCTCGACTGGTGGCGCGAGATGGGGCCGAGCGGGGCGCAGGCTCACGAGGTCTATCTGCGCACCGCGGTCTCGATCGACGGCGACGGTTGGGCCCAATACGGCATGGTCCGGATGCCGGAATACCGCTGGGGCATCTTTCTCGCCGATCCGGTGTCGGATCGCCGAATCGGGTTTGGCGATGCGATCGGCGACAAGGTGTGGCAGCAGGTGCCGGGTGAGCATCGCGCCAATCTGCGCCGCCTGATCGTGACCCAGGGCGACACCGAGCCGGCCTCGGTCGAGCAGCAGCGCCGGCTCGGTCTCAGCTGCCCGTCGCTTTACGATCTGCGTAACCTGTTCCAGATCAATGTCGAGGAAGGCCGTCATCTGTGGGCGATGGTCTACCTGTTGCACGCCTATTTCGGCCGCGACGGGCGCGAGGAGGCCGAGGAATTGCTCGGCCGCCATTCGGGCGACCCGGACAAGCCGCGGATTCTCGGCACCTTCAACGAGCCGATCGCGGATTGGCTGAGCTTTTTCATGTTCACCTATTTCACCGACCGCGACGGGCGCTATCAGCTCAAAAGCCTGGCCGAAAGCGCGTTCGACCCGCTGTCGCGGACCTGCCGGTTCATGCTGACCGAAGAGGCCTATCATATGTTTGTTGGGCGCACCGGCATCACGCGGGTCATCAAGCGCACGATCGAGGTCATGCGGGCGCTGGACAGCGAGGATCCGGGCGCTGTGCGCGGCGCCGGCGCCGTCGATCTCCAGACCTTGCAGCGCTATGTCAATTTCTGGTTCAGCTCGTCGCTGGATCTGTTCGGCGCCGAGGTTTCGTCGAACGCTGCGACGTATTTCGCGACTGGGATCAAGGGCCGGCCCGATGAAGCCCGGTTCAAGGACCATGTGGCGCTCAGCGAACGGCTGATCATCGACATGCCCGACCGAAACGGCGGCGTCATCCCCGAACCGGTGCCGATGCGCAGCGCGATGAACGAGGTGACGCGCATGGCCTACATCGCCGATTGCGACATTGGGATTCGCGCCTGGAACCGGCTGATCGCCGAGGCCGGCTACGATTTCCGCCTGGCGTTGCCGAGCCCACATTTTCATCGCTCGGTCGGATTCTGGGCCGGAACCCGCACCGATCCGCACGGAAACCCGATCGACGAGGCGGAGTGGATGGCGCATTACCGGGGTTGGCTGCCGGGCGAGGCGGACCGCGCTTTTGTCAAATCGCTGATGCAGCCCGTGACCGAGCCCGGCAAGGTCGCCGGCTGGCTCGCGCCGCCAGAGATCGGCATCGACAATCTACCGGCCGCCTTCGAGTACGTTCGCTTGAACTGACGCCGGATGCTGCCGCGGGCAAGCCCGCCTTCGCCGTGCCGGGATCTTGTAGCGGTACTGTCATTTGACTCAATTAGTGGTAGGGTGATTGGGTTGTCGGCTATCGCTCGGGAGGGCCGGATGGGAAAGCGCTGGGCAAATGCGGCATCGGTCGTCCATCTCGCCGAGGCCGGCTACACGATCTCTCCAGTAATCGAAAGCGAGCGCGAGCAAAGCTGGCGGCGCAAGATCCGCCCGCAAAGCGATGGCCAGCGCCGGCTGATGGCGGCGATCGCGGACCATAACCTGACGCTCGTTCTCGGCCCGGCGGGGACCGGCAAGACCTATCTCGCAGTCGGCGCCGCGGTCGATGCGCTGACCTCAGGTGCCGTTGCGCGCATCGTGCTGACCCGCCCGGCGGTCGAGGCCGGCGAGAGCCTCGGCTATTTGCCCGGCGACATCAATGCCAAGCTCGCTCCCTATCTGCGCCCGCTCGACGATGCGCTGAACGAGCGTCTGGGCGGCAAGCGCCTCAAGCAATTGATCGGCGAGCGGGCAATCGAAATCGCGCCGATCGCCTATATGCGCGGGCGCACGCTGAACAACGCCTTTATCGTCATCGACGAGGCGCAGAACTGCACCTACGGCCAAATCAAGATGCTGCTGACCCGGCTCGGCGCCAACGCGCGCATGGTGGTGACGGGCGACCCCGATCAGAGCGACCTGCTCGACGGCCTCTCCGGTCTCGCCGAGATCGCCCGCCGGCTCGACGCCATCAGCGAGGTCGCGGTGGTCCGCCTCGACGACGCCGACATCGTCCGCCACCCGCTCGTCGCCGAGATGCTGACGGTGCTGTAAGCGCATCGCCCGGCGCGCAGACGGGTGTTGACGCCGGCCGCGGCGGCGTCGCTTATTGCCGCCACGGGCGAAGTTGGCCGAGAGGAGCCGCAAGATGACCGCGCAGCCGTTTCATGGAGTGCTTGTCCCTGTACTGACGCCGTTTACGGCAAATGGCGAGCCCGATGCGGGGCGCTTTGTCGCGTTCTGCCGCCGGCTCTTGGCGCAAGGTGCGGGCGGGCTCGCAATCTTTGGGACGACGAGCGAGGCGAATTCGATGGCGCCTGGAGAGCGGATGGCGTTGCTCGACCGCCTCGTGGAGGCCGGCATTCCAGCCGAAAAGCTAATGCCCGGCATCGGCGCCTGCGCGGTGACCGATGCCGTCGCCCTGGCGCGGCACGCGGTCGGCCATGGCTGCGGCGGCGTCTTGATGCTGCCGCCCTTTTACTACAAGCCGGTCAGCGACGGCGGCATTTTCGCCTTTGTCTCGGGCGTCATCGACAAGGTCGGCTCGCCGACGCTGCGGGTTTATCTGTATCACATCCCGCCGGTGGCGGTGGTCGGCTACTCGCTCGATCTCGTCGGCCGCTTTATCAAGGCCTACCCGCAGACCGTAGTCGGGCTGAAGGACAGCTCGGGCGACTGGAGCAATACCGCGGCGTTGCTCGCCCGCTATCCTGAGTTCGCCGTCTTCCCCGGCTCTGAGGTGTTTTTGCTCGACGCATTGCGCAATGGCGGGGCCGGCTGCATCACCGCCACCGGCAACATCAACGTGTCGGGCATCGCCAAGCTCTACGCCAACTGGCGGGGGCCGCAGGCCGACGCTTTACAGGCCGAGGTCACGACGGTGCGCAAGGCGATGCAGGCCTACCCGATGGTTCCGGCATTGAAGAGGGTCGTCGCCCATTTCCACGGCGATCCGGGCTGGGCCGCGGTGCGCCCGCCGTTGTTGCCGCTCGACGAGGCGCAATCGGCGGCGCTGATCGGCGACCTCGCCAAAATCGGGTTTACGCTCGGCGAACGCGAGCAAAGAGCGGCCTAACCCGGACGGGAGATCGGCGATGGCGATGGAGCAGGCCGCCTCCCGCACCCCCGAGCGCGAGGCCTTTTACGAAAAGATCGCCGGGGGCAACCTGGCGCCGTTGTGGGATCGGCTGCACGGGCTTGTGACCCCGCAGCCGGTCACGCCTTGTCAGCCGGCAATCTGGCATTACCGGGACGTGCGGCCCTATTTGATGCAGGCCGGGGGATTAATCAGCGCCGAGGAGGCGACGCGGCGCGTCTTGATCCTCGAAAACCCCGGGCTCAAGGGTCAGACGTCGATCACCCACTCATTGTTCGCGGGACTGCAATTGATCCTGCCGGGCGAGGTGGCGCCGGCGCATCGCCACACGCAATCGGCGTTGCGCTTTATCGTCGAGGGCGACGGGGCCTATACCGCAGTTGACGGCGAGCGCACGACGATGCGTCCCGGCGATTTCGTGATCACCCCGTCCTGGACCTGGCACGACCACGGCAACGAGACCGAGGAGCCGATGGTCTGGCTCGATGGGCTCGACATCCCGATCGTGCGCTTGCTCGATGCGAGCTTTGCCGAGCCGGGCGAGGCCGACACTCAGGCGATTACCCGGCGCGAGGGCGACAACGCCGCCCGTTTCGCCAACAATCTGCTGCCGGTTGACTGGCGCCCCGCGGTCAAGACCTCGCCGGTTTTCAATTATCCCTATACCCGGTCGCGCGAATCGCTCGACGTGCTGAGCCGCAACGAGGAACCCGATTCGTGTCACGGGCACAAGCTGCGCTACGTCAACCCGGCGACCGGCGACTTTGCGATGCCGACGATCGGCGCCTTCATCCAGCTTTTGCCCAGAGGCTTCGCGACCCGACCCTACCGTTCGACCGACGCGACGGTTTTTGTCGCGGTCGAAGGCTGGGGGCAAAGCCGGGTCGGCGATCAGGTTTTCGATTGGGAGCCGCACGACATCTTTGTCGTGCCAAGCTGGGTCAGCGTCGGTCACCGGGCCGCGCAGGACGCCGTGCTGTTCAGCTATTCCGACCGGCCGGTCCAGGAAAAGCTCGGCCTGTGGCGCGAGCAGCGCGGCAACCACTGACCCCGTTCGTCTCCCTGTTCGGGGGCGGGTCATGGATGTGATCGTCATCGGCGGCGGCGTCGGCGGTCTAACCTTGGGCCTCTCGTTGCATCGCGCCGGCGTTCCGTGCCGGATCTATGAAGCAGCGTCGGCGATCGCGCCGATCGGGGTCGGCATCAACGTCTTGCCGCACGCGACCCGCGAACTTGCCGCGCTCGACCTCGAACCGGCGCTGGCGCGGGTCGGCGTCACCACCGCCGAGGCCTGTTTTTTCAACCGCTTCGGGCAACTCGTCTATCGCGAGCCGTTGGGCCGGGCGGGCGGCTACAATTGGCCGCAATTCTCGATCCATCGCGGCGACTTGCAGCGGGTGCTGGCGGATGCCTTCACCCGGCGCGCGGGGTTGGACAGGCTGCTCACCGGCTGGCGCTGCGTCGGCTTTGCCCAGGATGCCGGCCGCGCGACGGTCCATTTCGAGAATGCCGAGACCGGCGAGAGGTTGCCGCCGCAGCACGGCACGGTCGCGATCGGTTGCGACGGGATCCATTCGGCGATCCGCAAGCAGTTGTTCCCCAACGAGGGCGAGCCGCTCTACTCCGGCTATAACATGTGGCGCGGAGTGACGCGCTGGCCACGCTTTTTGTCGGGCGCCAGCATGGTGCGCGCCGGGTGGCTCGCCACCGGCAAGATGGTGATCTATCCGATCCGCAACGATGTCGACCGGGAAGGTCGGCAGCTCGTCAACTGGGTCGCCGAGATCGAGACGCCGCAGCACGAGGCGCGCGACTGGAACCGCCCCGGCCGGCTCGCCGATTTTGTCGGCACGTTCAAGGATTGGCGCTTCGACTGGCTCGACGTGCCGGCGATGATCGGCGCCGCCGACATGATCCTCGAATTCCCGATGGTCGATCAAGACCCGCTGCCACGCTGGAGCTTTGGCCGCGTGAGCCTGCTCGGCGACGCGGCGCATCCGATGGTGCCGCGCGGCTCGAACGGCGCCGGCCAGGCGATCCTCGACGCGCGGGCGCTGACCGACTGCCTGCGCGCGGCCGAGGACCCGGTCGCAGCGTTGCGCGCCTATGAAGACAAGCGGCGCGAGGCGACCGCCAACGTCGTGCGCACCAACCGCTCCAATCCGCCCGATGCGATACTGCGCGAGGTCTATCGGCGCACCGGCGACAAGCCATTTGACGACATCGACAAGGTGATCAGCCGCGACGAGCTGGCGGCGATTTCGGACGGCTACAAACGCGTCGCCGGTTACGATCGCGAAACATTAGCCCGTTAAAGATGAGACTCGTCGCTGCGGCGTTGACCCTTGCCGCGGTGTTGGCCGGAAACGGCGCCCTCGCCGCATCGCCGACGGTGGCGGTCGAGGGGGAGCACGGGATGGTGGTTACCTCACAGCACATCGCCTCCGCGGTCGGCGCGGGCATCTTGACGGCCGGCGGCAATGCGATCGACGCCGCGGTGGCGGTCGGCTACGCGCTCGCGGTCGTCGAACCGTGCTGCGGCAATATCGGCGGCGGCGGGTTCATGACGATCCACCTCGCCGACGGCCGCGACACCTTTATCGATTTCCGCGAGACCGCACCCGCGGCGGCGCGGGCTGGAATGTATCTCGACGCCGCCGGCAGGCCGGTTCCCGATCGCAGCCGCTACGGCTATCTCGCCGTCGCCGTGCCGGGCACGGTGATGGGCCTCGACCGCGCCGCCCGCGAATACGGCACGATGCCGCGCGCGGCGCTGATGGCGCCGGCGATTTCGCTCGCCCGCAACGGGTTTGTGCTGACCCGCGACGACACCGAATTGCTCGACGCCAAGGCCGACGAACTCGCCCGGGACCCGGCGGCGGCGAAGATCTTTCTGCGGCCGGAGGGCGATAATTATCAATCTGGCGATCGGCTCGTGCAAAAGGACCTCGCCGCGACGCTCGAAGCGATCGCCGAAAATGGCCCGAACGGGTTTTACCAGGGCCGCGTCCCGGCTGCCGTCGAAACGGCGAGCCGGGCGAATGGCGGCATCCTGACCGCGCGCGATTT